>JALVXD010000055.1 GCA_027038295.1 Campylobacteraceae bacterium | reverse complement strand
GGACAAAGCCTCTAAAGATGCTCTAGTTAACATAAAATCTGGTCGTTCATTTTTAGGAGCTGGTTCAAGTTCTCATGACCTCTCTGTAGTGGGAAGACATGCACCTATACTCTTTACCTTAAAGGGAATGGATGAGATGTTGGAGTCTGTGAAGTTTCATAACTGTTTGACACACATGACCAAAGAGAGCATTGATGCTAGTAAATACATTGCAGAGGTAACGTTAGCAATGATTTATAACTTAGATGTGGAAAACACCCTAATAGAACGTGCAAAGTTTTATGGGGAAGAGGTTAAAGCAGAGCTAGAAAAAGCTGTAGCCTTAAAAGACAAACCTGCCAATGTTGCCTTGAGTACTTTAGGTACACACTCACATGTTCATGGTGCTTTGGCTTCAACTATTTATCTTTTATTGAACTACCATGATAACTTTGACACTTTATTAGAAGTAAATTTAGAAGTAGGGGGAGATGTATCGGCACGTGCTATGGTGGCTGGAATGGTTGTTGGAGCTAGGTATGGATTTGAAAAAATCCGACCTAACTGGGTAGAAGAACTCAAAGAGTATGAGAGACTTAATAGCCTCATAAAGTAATTTAGATGAACTTAAAATAAGCTACTGTTAAAAGTAATGCACCTAAAAAATAAAAAATATGCTCTTTCGGATTTGATTCTATATAGTACAAATCCATTGCTTTTTTATTAGAAAAAACATAAATCGCCAACAATCCAAATAGAACGGAGAAGAGAGCTACTTCTATATTAAGAGGAGTTTTTGCTATTAATGTCGAAACAAAGGGTAAAAGCATTAAAATATACACCCCAAATAGAGTAAACCCTCGTCCTATTTTACAACGTAATAGAATGGCTGCAATAACAATAAAACCTATAAGTGCTGGAATAAGTAAAATACCCAAAGAGATATCTGTTTTTATTAAAAAATTGACCAGCATATAAAACATTGCTATGGCTATTAGCCAAATAACGACTACTGTAAACTTCTTTTTAAAACTACTATTTGTATTGAATTTTGTCAACATAATGTTATTCCTTAATTATTTATGTTAAAATTATATCATAAATTACATTAAGGATAATTAATTCAAATAGTTGATAATAAAGAACTTTTATATAATATTGGAATATAAATATAGTATATATAAATAGCAATTAAAAATATTGCTAATCCTAAAAAATATACTTGCTCTTTTATCCGTAATTTTTTATCTTTTTTTAGAGAGAAAAGCTTTAATGCTGTTCCATTAAGTAAGAGTATAATTATAGATATTGACATAATAATATTTAGAACAATAGAGCTGGTCAAAAAACTATTATCCATTTCAGGTACAAATAACTTGAACATTATATATTTAACAAATGGACTCAAAAATGTAATATACGCAATTAGTAGTATTGTCCATCTAGCTGTCTTTGAACTTAAAAGTAATCCCCAAATAAGAAAAATACCTATTGTAACCCCCAATAAAGTTCCAAGGACATCACTTCTATTTGTTATTTGTCCATAGATAAGTTCTTGATAGGCTATTGCAAACAAGAGTGCGATGGTAAGCAGTGAAAATATCCATATTAGAGTAACTACAATTTTCTTTTTTATATTATTGTCTCTTTTAAAATGTATTAATTTTTTTTTCATTTTATGTATCCTTTATCCCTAAATTATCAGAAGTATACTCTTTTTTAAAAAAAATAATAATAAATAATAAAAAATAATAAAAAAAATATAATTTAATGATTTTTAGACCCAACATAGAAAAGGGGAGAAAGGAAGAATATAATGAATTAAGGAGTTTTCATTGACATACAATTAAATTACACTATTATAAAGTGATGTTAATAATGGTTTTCTATGTTAGGCTTAAGTGGATTATAACTGTATAGCGTGTACTTTACGTGTAGATTGGTCATTTTTTAAAATATTTATATCTCAAAAGATAATAAATAAAAATAAAATGGTATAATATTTCATATAAATAAATAGGGAGATTTTATGAAAGAAATTTTTAACAATTTCACTGCTTGGTTTTGGCCTTTTTTATCAAATATTTTCACCAGTTTAGGAGAGTTTATTTCAGGTATTTTTACATCTCTCTCTTCCAATCAAAGTGATATAGTAACGGTTATAGGATACATGGCTTTTGCAGCAATTACCCTTTTTCTTCTGAAAAAATTATTGGATTTTTTAGTGGGATACTTTACTGGATTTACAAAAAATGACATTAAAGATAAAAGTAAAAAAGCCTTTGTTTACACTCTTATAATTTTACTTATTTCTTCCTTCATTAGCTATAAAATGGGTACGGCTTCATGTCCTTAAACGTATAGTAAAGTTAACATTCACGAATAGATGTTAATTTATGTTAGAAGAGTGTTTCCTTAAGTAAAAAATATTAAATAAATCTACTAAATATAGGATTTTATAAAGATTTTTTTACTACTATTAAATATAGATACTTTACTAAGGAAAATCATGAAAAAACTCATATTTTTATTTTTTACACTCCTCTTTTCAATCCAACTTTTAGCACGTTCTGTTCCCAATGATTTAGCACAAGAATTAAGTTCAATTCCTTTAAATAAAAATAATTATAGTATTCAAATAGAAGCTGTTAACTCATCTTATCCTTTGGTCTCATGGAAAAGTCACACCAAACGTACCCCTGCTTCTGTTATTAAACTACTTACTATCTACTCCTCCCTACTTTCATTGGGTTATGACTACAGCTGGGAGACCAAATTTTATCATACAGGACGTATTAGAAATGGGGTTTTACATGGTAATCTAATCGTTAAGGCTTCAGGTGACCCTACCCTAAAAACTGAAGATTTAGACAGAATTGTATCTCAAATTAAAGATGCTGGTATTAGACGTATTGTTGGAAATATTGTTATAGATAGAACACTCTTTAAAGTTCCAACTAAAAATAATTCTGGTTTCGATAATAACAAGTACAGTCCTTACAATGCCATGCCTGATGCCATGATGTTCAATGAGCGAAAAAGTACGGTTTGTGTCTCGCTTAGAGGAAGAAGAGCAAAAGTTTCAAAAGATGTTCCTGACCACAGTTACAAAGTTATAAACAAATTAAAAATAGTCAACGGTTCATGTAGAGGAAAACGTGCTTGGCCTCGTGTAAGGATTAATAACTCAACGCTTACTTTTTCAGGGAAGCTCTCTCGTCATTGTGGAACAAGAACCGTTTGTAAAGTTTTGACCAAACCCTACCTTTCATTTTACTATGCACTCAGAGATAAAATGAAACAAAGAGGTGTTAAGGTCACAGGTAAATTTAAACTACAACAAACACCTAAAAATGCACAATATATCTTTTCGCACTACTCAAAAAGTTTAGAAGAGATTATATCTGTTCTTGCAAAAAAAAGTAACAACCTCTATGCACGTCAAGTACTTTTAACTTTAGGTGCAAAAATCTATGGTAAGCCAGGAACACCTTATAATGGACGAAGAGCCATAGAAAAAATATTGGGACGATACAATCTTTTAGAAAAAGGAACGACCTTTATTGACAATGGTTCAGGATTATCAAGAAGCTCAAAAGTAACAGCTCAATCTTTGGCAAATATTCTAAAACATGGTTATCAAAATTATGGTCAACGATGGATGAATATACTCTCTATTGCAGGAGTAGATGGAACCATTAAAAGACGTTTTGCTAACTCTTCTGTCTTTGGTAGAGCTTGGATGAAAACGGGTACCATTAAACATGTTGCAAACATTGCTGGTTATGTTGAAGGAGCCTCTGGTCAAATATATGTCGTAGTGGTTCTAGTTAATGATAACTACTCAGCAAAATATGGAAGAAAACTTGCCAACAAAGTCATAGAGTGGGTTGCAGATACAAAATAATATGAAAAAAACTCTGGTAATTATGGCTGGGGGGAAAAGCTCCCGTATGGAACGGGATAAAGCTCTTTTACCTTTTGGGAACTATAATAGTTTGGCTCAATATCAACATAAACGCCTCTTGGCATATTTTGACAATATCTATATCTCTGCAAAAAGTAATAAATTTGATTTTGATATAGATGTTATAGAAGATAAATATAATAACTCCTCTCCTCTTGTAGCTTTAATTTCCATTTTTGAAACTTTAAAGGTAGAAGAGGTTTTTATACTTTCGGTTGATGCCCCTTTTATAAGTAAGCAAACCATAGAAAAACTCTATAAAGAGGCTGAAGATAAAAATAGTGTTATTGTTGCCAAATCCAATAATGGAGTCGAACCTCTTTGTGCCATCTATAGACGTAGTATATTAGATACAGCAAAAAAGTTTTTAAATGAAGAGAATCATCGTTTACAGGCACTATTAAAAAGTGTAGATACTCAAGAAGTCAGCATTAATACTAACGAATTTATGAACTTAAATTATCCCTTTGAGTATGAAGAAGCAAAAAGTCAACTGGACTAACCATTTTCATTTAACATATTGGACATCATACTTTTTGTAAAGTAGACAAACTTTTCAAAGAGTTCACTTCTATATTTATCTTTGTGATAAATCATATAAAAGTTACGTTTACACTCAAAGTTCTTTAGAGGAATATGTATTAACTTTTTATTCTCTATCTCATTTTTTACAGAAATTTTCGATATACAAGTAAGGCATTGATGGTTTAAAAGTAACGATTTTATAGACTCAGTATGTCCCAACTCTAAAAAGATATTAATATGTTCAACTTTATCTTTGACATAATCTAAAAAAACTTCCCGTGTTCCAGAACCCTCTTCACGTAGTACCCATTTTTTATCTTGTAGGGTATCAATAAAACACTCTTCTGAAAGTACCTGATCGGTTGTAACGACTATCAACTCATCTACGCCTACTATCTCTTTGATAATATCAGCATCATTAACTATCCCCTCTATAAAACCAACATCAAGATTACCCTCTTTAATAAGATTTACAATGGTTTTAGTATTACCCTCTTTTAAAGCAACTTTAACATCAGGATAGTTGGTCATATAAGAGCAGATAATAGGTGGCATTAAATAGTCAACAATTGTTGTACTCGCTCCTACACGAACCATACCCTTGTTCACTGTGTTTTTAAACTCATATTCGATATCATTGATTTTTTTAATAATGGGTGAAATCTCTTTCTCAAAAGCACGACCCATCTCATTGAGAATAAGTTTTTTGTTAATTCTGTCAAAGAGAGGGTTACCTAAGATTTTCTCAAGCTCTTTAATGGCCATGGATATGGCTGATTGGCTAAGACCCATGCCTTTTGCAACATTGGTAAGATGCCCCTCTTTAACAACGTTTAAAAATATCTCCATTTGTCGGAGTGTGAGTTTTACTTTTTTATCTTTCATAAAATATTATATCAAATAAATAGTTTATATTTCATATATTCATAAAAAAAATTGAATAAATTTAATTTTAAACTAAAAATATACAATAAAATAGTAATTTTAGTTCATAATCAACTGTTATACTAGGTCAACACCTTTTTCGCCTTTAACAATAGCACCAATAACATAAGCATCTGTATTGGCACATACAGCATCTACTTTATCAGCATCTACTACCAACACCATACCTACACCCATGTTAAAGGTTCTAAACATCTCTTCCTCTTCTACATATTGTGACATAAACTCAAAAATAGGAAGCACTCTAATACTCTCTTTAGAAATTTGAGCTCTCATCCCCTCAGGAAGCACACGTGGCAAGTTCTCGACAATTCCACCACCTGTAATATGTGCTAAAGCTGTTATATTTTCTCTATTGGCTTTGAACTCTTTTACATAAATTCTGGTGGGTTCAAGCAGGGTATCTATGAGAGGTTTACCATTAAACTCAGAGTCTAAGCTCATACCCAACTTATCAAAGAAAAGTTTTCTAACCAGCGAGTAACCATTTGAGTGAACACCAGAGCTTGGAAGGGCTAAAATAACTTGTCCCTCTTTTACATTTGAAACTGTATCCATCTCAGAACGCTCTGCAATTCCTACTGCAAAACCAGCCAAATCAAAATCATCATCAGAGTACATACCTGGCATCTCTGCTGTTTCCCCACCGACGAGTGAACACTCTGAACGTCTACAACCCTCTGCAATTCCTGAAACTACATTTTTTGCATTTTCGGGAACCAAATTACCAGTTGCATAGTAATCTAAAAAGAACATTGGTGTTCCAAAGTTACAGATAAGGTCATTGACACACATCGCAACCAAATCAATTCCTACCGTATCAAACCGATTACTCTCAATAGCAAGTTTTAGTTTCGTACCCACACCATCTGTAGCAGAAAGTATAACTGGCTCTTTGTACCCTGTTGGAAGAGCATATGCACCTGCAAAAGAACCAATGCCTCCTATAACATTCGCATCGAATGTTGATTTTACATCGGCTTTAATTGCCTCTACAAAATCATTACCTGCATCAATATCTACACCTGCATCTTTATATGAAACTTTTTCCACTACTTTTTCTCCTCGTTACATGATGGAAAAGCTGTGCTTAGTACTTTTGTAATATAACAAAAACCTGTTAATCCACTCAAAATTAAAATGACCATCATACCTAACTGCAGTAAAAAAGCTGCCTTTATTGAACCTGAAGCTGCCAACATCATTGCAATACCAAGTGTCAATGCCAATAGAATTTTTTGTAGTTTTTCAACACACATTATACTCTCCAAAAATTTTTAAGTGATTATATCAAAATCTAACTGTTTAATGAGCGTCCAAGTTTTTCTTCTACAGAATTTACTTTTTTCCCTAGTCGCTATTGATTAACCTTCTTATTTAATTTTTGTATCATACAAAAAATGGAGTTTATTTATGATAAAATTAGTTTAATTTAATTATACGAGGAAATATGTAATGACAAAAAGAATATTATTGATATCTCTATTGGTAGGTACCACTTTAACCTTTATAGGCTGTGAAGAGAGCAATAAGACAGAAACAGAGATGACTAAAGAGCTAGAAAAAGGAAAACCCAGCCAAGAAAACTCTCAACTTGCCCAAAAGTTTTTTGATGAGGGTAACTACAAACAAGCTTTAACTCACGACCTAAAACAGCTTGAAGAAGATTTAAAATACTACAAAAAGCAAAGTGCTGAAATCTCCCTTGATTACAATAACATAGGACTAAACTATGATGAATTAGAAGAGTATGATAAAGCATTAGAGTATTATAAAAAAGCGATGAACATTGATAATGTTGTGCTTGATTTAAACAGCTCTGAACGTGCAACTACCTATTATAATATTGCCTCTACTTACGATGCACTAGACAAAAACAGCGATGCACTAAACTATTATTTTAAAGCTTTAGAAATAGACAAATCCATATCTGGTGAAAACCATGTAGATGTTTTATCTAGCTATTTAGATATTGCAAAAGTGTATAAAAAAACAGAAAAATACCCTTCTGCTCTTACCTATTTTCAAAAAGCTCTGAAAGTACAAGAAAATCTTTATGGAGAAAAAGATACTGATACAGCCGTTATAAAAAGAAATATTGAAGAGGTGAAAAAAAAGATTAAGTAGATTAACACGATGGTTGACTTATAAAAATAGCTTAAAGATATGTTATAATCAATACATTAAAAATTGGAGTCTCTAAATGACCATCACTCAAATAGAAGAAAACATAAAAAATCTACTAAGCAACCTAAATCAAGAACAGTTTATATTTGATTTTCTTCTATCTTATGGCAAACCAAAAGCGACCATTGCACGGCTCAAAAAGAGTAATCTCAATCAGTTAGAAGAAAAAGCAGAACTGCTCCACCGAAAAAAGCTCTTTTTTAAAGTAGCAGAGTCCAATCTTCATTTGGTCATAGATAGCCTTAAAAATGAGCTAACACAAACCAAACAAAAACCCCGTTTTATTATGGTCACAGACTTCAAAACACTTTTAGCTTATGATACAAAAACCACCGATAGCCTAGAGATAGAGTTTAACGCTCTCTCTAAACATTATGATTTCTTTTTACCCCTAGCAGGAATGGAAAAAGCCCAATACCAAGAGGAAAACCTCGCCGATGTTAAAGCATCACAAAAATTAGCCAAGCTCTACGATGAGATACTCAAAACAAATGAAGCCAAAACCCACGAAGAGGTTCACGCTCTCAATATCTTTTTAACACGACTGCTTTTTTGTTATTTTGCCGAAGATACCAATATCTTTCAAGACAACCAATTTACCAATGCCATCGCCTCACACACTCAAACAGATGGTTCAGACCTAGATGTCTATCTTGCTCGACTTTTTGAAGTTTTTAACATAGAAAAGAGAGAAGAGAGCCTACCCCAATATCTCAAAGATTTTCCCTATGTCAATGGTGGGCTTTTTGCAACAGCCTATCCCATCCCCAAATTTACCACAAAATCAAGAGCCATTCTTTTAGATATTGGCTCTTTGGGTTGGGGCGAGATAAATCCTGATATTTTTGGTTCGATGTTTCAAGCTGTCATAACCCCCGAACATCGTGGTGGTATGGGAATGCACTACACCTCTGTACCAAACATCATGAAAGTTATCCAACCTCTTTTTTTAGATGAGCTTTATGAGGAGTTTGAAAAGGTCAAGAGCAACAAACGAAAACTACAGAGCCTTATCGTACGCATTAGCAATCTAAAAATATTTGACCCTGCTTGTGGGTCGGGTAACTTTTTGATTATCGCCTACAAAGAGCTTAGAGTTTTGGAGATGAAGATATTTCAACGCATAGACACCTTAGCAGGTCAAAAAAGCTTTGTCTTTTCAGAGATACGCCTTGCTCAATTTTACGGCATAGAGCTAGACGACTTCGCCCACGAGGTCGCCAAACTCTCTCTTTGGTTAGCCGAACATCAGATGAACTTAGAGTTTTTCAAAGAGTTTGGAAGAACAAGCCCCTCTTTGCCTTTACAAAATGGAGGAAATATTGTTCATGGCAATGCTACTCGCTTAGATTGGGAAAAGGTTTGTTCTAAAGAGGAGGGAGATGAGATTTATATTTTGGGGAATCCTCCTTATTTGGGTTATAGTGAAAGAGATAAGTATCAAAAAAATGATATGGATTATGTGTTTATAAAATTTGGAAATGTTAAGAGATTAGATTATATTGGATGTTGGTTTAAAAAAGCAACAGATTTTATTTATAAGATAAATGCTAAGTATTGTTTTGTCTCAACAAATTCAATTTCACAAGGTGAACAAGTTAGTTTACTTTGGCATTATATTTTTTCAAAAGAAGAAGAAATAGATTTTGCTTATCAGTCATTTGATTGGAAAAATAATGCTAAGGGAAATGCAGGAGTAACCGTTGTAATTATAGGAATTAGAAATAAAAGTAAAAAAATAAAGATTTTATATAAAAATAATATTAAAAAAGAAGCAGATAATATTAGTCCTTATTTAATCCAAGCTGATAATATCATAATGAGTCAACGAAAAACTTCTATTTCTAATTTTTCTGAAATGCAAGTTGGAAGTACAAGTTTAGATGGTGGATATTTAATGTTAAACGCTGAAGAAAAAGATGATTTTATTAGATTAAATCAAAATTCTGAACAATTTATAAAGCCATTTATTGGTGGAGCAGATTTTTTAAAAGGTATTCAAAGATATTGTTTGTGGATTGATGATGATAAAATTGAATTAGCTAATACTATAGATTTGATAAAAAAACGAATTGATAAATGTCGAGAATATCGTCTTAGTGGTGGTAGAGATGCAAAAAAAGCATCTTCTGTTCCACATAGATTTTTTTATAGAAAATATCAAAATTCAAGTGCTATTATTTTACCTATGACAAGTTCAGGAAGAAGAAATTATTTACCTGTAGGTTTTACTGATATAGGAGCTGTTATTAGTCATGGAACTTTTGTAATTTATAATTTTGAAATATATTTATTTGCAATTTTATCTTCAAAAATGCATTATGTTTGGATGTCAATTACAAGTGCTAGAATGAGAAATGATTATAGGTATTCTGTAAATTTAACATACAACACCTTCCCTTTCCCACCCATAACAAAAAAACAAAAAGAGACACTAACCCAACACACCTTTGCTGTTTTAGATGAACGAGAAAAACACTCCGAAAAAACATTAGCAGAGCTTTACGACCCAAATAAAATGCCACAAGGCTTAAAAGAGGCACACCATCAGCTCGATTTAGCTGTGGAGCGATGTTATAGGGCTAAACCGTTTAGTAGCGACGAGGAGAGATTGGCTTATCTGTTTGGGTTGTATGAGGGGATGGTGGGAGAAGAGAAGAATGGTAAGAGAGGTAAAAAATAATGACATACGAATTATTAAAAGAGTTGATTAACAGCTATGAGAAAGAGAATGAATGGATAGAGTTTAAAGAGAATAATAGCAACTTTGAAATGATAGGAGAATATATCTCTGCTCTATCAAATTCGGCTACTTTAAATGATGTTTCAAAAGCCTACTTGATTTATGGTGTAAATGATAAAACCTTAGAGATGATAGGTACAAAGTTTTATCCTAAAGAAGAAAAAAAAGGACAAGTTGAACTAGAAAATTGGCTTTATCAAATGCTTGACCCCAATGTTGAGTTTCAAATACATCATATTGAGTGTGATGAATTGCATTTTGCTGTTTTTGAAATAGATTGTGCAAAACATCGCCCTATTAGTTTTTCAGGACAAGAGTACATTCGTATAGGAAGTTCAAAACGAAAGCTAAAAACTCATCCTGAAAAGGAGCGTAGACTTTGGAGCAAATTTTCCTCTTTTTGTTTTGAAGAAGAGATAGCAAAATCATCTTTGAGTGTAGATGAAGTTTTAACTCTATTGGACTATAAAGGCTTTCTTCGTCTTATTGGATTGCCTTATGATGAAGAACTAAGTACAAAAGAGTATCTTTTAGAAAAATTGATAGAATATGATTTGCTAATCAATAATGACACCTCTTTTTCTATTAGTAATTTAGGTGCAATTCTCTTTGCTCATGACTTAAAAAAATTTCCTACTCTACAAAGAAAAAGAATGAGAGTTATAAAATATAGAGGGAATGGAAAAATAAATACAGAATTTGAGCAAGAGGGACAAAAAGGTTATGCTATTGCTTATCAAGGTTTGGTTAAATATATTATGGGAAAACTTCCCCGTAATGAAGTTATAAAAGATGCGTTAAGAGAAGACCACTCTTTGTACCCCGAAATTGCTTTGCGTGAATTAATTGCTAATGCTTTGATACATCAAGACTTTTCTATAAGTGGTACAAATCCTATGATAGAAATATTTGATAACAGGATAGAGATTACAAATTCAGGAAAACCATTAATTGATGTATTAAGACTTATTGACCATCAACCAAAATCAAGAAATGAGAAGTTAGCTAACTTAATGAGACAGATGCGTATATGTGAAGAGCGTGGCTCAGGTATAGACAAAGTTATAGATGCTATTGAGTATTTTCAACTTCCTGCACCAAAGTTTATTGCAGAAGATGATTTCTTTAAAGTTATACTTTTTGCACCATTAAACTTTGAAGATATGGATAAACAAGACAGAATCAGAGCAACCTATCAACACTGTTCTCTAAAATTTTCAAATCAAGAATATATGACAAATACCACATTAAGAAAAAGATTTGGAATAGGAGATAAACAGCACTCTAAAGCTTCAAAAATAATTAGTGATACTTTAGACAAAGGGCTTATTAAACCTGCTGACCCTGAAAATAAATCAACAAGACATATAAAATATATTCCATTTTATGGATAAATTTCTATGTTATGCTCTCGTCACTTTTTCTTTGATATAGCTTAATAATATTTTCAAAAAGCCTATATTGTGGGGAAGTAAAAATAATAAAAGTTCTATTTCTGTGTTTTTTATGGAAATAAAAAAATAAAAATAAAGGAAAAATCCCATGACCAACCTAGTAAATGTAACCTACGACCAAACAGGAGAAAGCAAATCAACCAACAAGTTAGGCATGAGAGCGATGCAGAGCAGAGCGTATGATGCACGAAATGCTCAATATCTACTCTTAAAAGCTCCTCCTGCTTCGGGAAAATCTAGGGCTTTGATGTTTGTGGCACTTGATAAGCTCATAAATCAAGGGATTAAAAAGGTTATTGTAGCTGTTCCTGAAAGGTCTATTGGTGCTTCATTTGCCAATACGGATTTAATGCGTTATGGGTTTTATGCAAATTGGGAAGTTTCTGAAAATTATAACCTCTGTACCGATGAGGGAAGTAGAAGTAAGGTTGAGGCGTTTAAAAAGTTTTTAAAGAGTGATGAGAAGATTTTGGTCTGTACTCATTCAACACTCCGTTTTGCCTATGATAGCTTAGATGAAACGGCTTTTGATGGTACACTTTTAGCCATAGATGAGTTTCATCATGTTTCGGCTGATGGGGCAAATAGATTGGGCGAGTTGATTCGTTCTGTTATGGAGAAGTCAACAGCTCATATAGTGGCGATGACAGGTTCATATTTTAGAGGCGATAGTATTCCTGTACTGTTGCCTGAAGATGAAGAGAGGTTTAAAAAAGTAACCTACAACTACTATGAACAGCTTAATGGGTATGAGTTTCTAAAATCGTTGGGGATTGGGTATCACTTCTATCAAGGGCGTTATACTTCGGCTATAGATGAGGTACTAGATACCGATAAAAAGACCATTTTGCACATTCCAAATGTCAACTCTGGGGAATCTACTAAAGATAAGCATAGAGAGGTCGATACTATTTTGAGCCTTATTGGAGAGGTTGAAGATGTAACAGAAGATGGAATCATTATTATCAAGCGTCATGGCGATGGAAAGCTTTTAAAAGTAGCCGACTTGGTTAACGATGAGCCAAAAGAGAGGGAAAAGGTAGCTTCGTATCTTAGAAATATGAACTCTATAGACGATATGGATTTGATTATCGCTTTGGGCATGGCAAAAGAGGGGTTTGATTGGGCGTATTGTGAACACGCTTTGACCGTGGGGTACAGAAGCTCTTTAACGGAGATTATACAGATTATCGGTCGTGCAACTCGTGACAGTAACAACAAAACTCACGCACAGTTTACCAACCTTATCGCCCAACCCGATGCCCATGATAATGAAGTAAAACTCTCTGTGAACAATATGCTAAAAGCCATTACAGCTTCACTTCTTATGGAACAAGTTTTAGCCCCTAGTTTCAAGTTTAAACCACAATTTGAAGAGGATAAAGAGCCAAACAAAAAAGGAGAGATTAAAATAAAAGGGTTTAAACTTCCAAGCTCTAAGAGGGTTGGAGATATTGTAGAGTCTGATTTAAATGACCTAAAAGCTACCATTTTACAAGATGCAGATATGTTAAAAGCGATGCCTGGAAATGTAGATGCAGAGGTTATTAATCAAGTGTTGATACCTAAAATTATTCGCCTAAAATACCCTGAACTTGATGAAGAGGAGGTGGATTCTCTTCGTCAATATGTTGTGGTCGATTCAGTGGTTAAAAATGCAGAGATAAAAGAGGAGGGAGATAAGAAGTTTATTAAGATGGCTGATAAGTTTGTGAATATTGATGAGCTACACATAGACCTTATAGACCAAATAAACCCTTTTCAACAAGCTTTTGAGATTTTATCTAAGTCGGTAACTACAGGGGTTTTAAAACTGATTCAAGAGTCCATAGAGTCTACACGAATAAGCATGAGCGAAGAGGAGGCTGTCATCCTCTACTCTAAAATAATCGCATTTAAACAAGAGAAAAACAGACTACCCGATATAAACTCACTTGATGTCTTAGAGAAACGGATGGCAGAGGCTCTTATCTTTTTGAAAAAACTAAAAAGAGAGCGAATGAATGGCTAAGTTTTCACTTGATGAGATTTTAAACAACGACCCATTGGGGCTTTTGGGAGAGGTAAAAGCAAAAAATCCTATAGTCACTGCTGATGATAGATTGGTGGCTTCTTTTGAGGAGATAAACAGTTTTTTTGAGGCACATGGTAGAGAGCCTTTACCATCAATGGATATAAATGAAAGAGGCTTATATGCACGACTAAAAGGGTTACGAGAAAATGTGAATAAGTCTAAATCTTTAAAAGAGTATGATAGGTTTAATCTATTGCAAAACTCAGCTTCAGCCCCAAAATCAATTGACGATATTTTAAATGATGATGCTTTTGGATTACTAGATGAAGAAGAGGATATTTTCACCCTAAAACATATACCAAAAGTAACCACCATGCCCAATTATGTGGCTTCAAGAAAACGGTGTAAAAATTTTGAAAAATTTGAAGAGATTTTTATAGCGTGTCAAAAAGATTTAAAACAAGGCAGAAGAGAACTCATTAAATTTCAAAACGAATGGCAGATTAAAAAAGGGTACTTTTTTGTTTTAAAAGGGGTTCTGCTCTATGTGGCTGATGTAGGAGAGATATTTGAGAGTAGTGGTAAGAAAAATGCACGACTTCATGTGGTCTTTGAAAATGGCACAGAGTCCGATATGTTACTGCGTTCTTTGTCTGCTGAACTCTATAAAGATGGTAAACGTGTGACAGAGTATGATGAGAGAGCATTAGAAGGACTCTATAATATAAGCGATGAGGACAAAGAGAGTGGATATATCTATGTTTTAGAGTCTCTAAGTAATGATGATAGGATTAGTACGAAAAAGAATCTCTATAAGATAGGTTTTTCAAAAGAGAATGTAAAAGAGCGAATTAAAAATGCTAAAAATGAGCCAACTTATCTTATGGCAGAGGTTAAAGTGGTGGCTATCTATGAGTGTTTTAATATGAACTCTCAAAAATTAGAGCAACTGCTTCATAAGTTTTTTGGAGAGGCTTGTTTGGATATTGAGATTTTTGATAGCAAGGGTAAAGGACATAGACCAAGAGAGTGGTTTATTGCTCCTTTGGAGATTATTGATGAAGTTATTAGTTTGATTGTTAGTGGTCGGATTGTTGAGTATCGGTATGATTTTAAAGAGGAGAAAATAAAATATGTATGACGTAGTAATTGTAGGTGCAGGAGCAAGTGGTTTAGTCTCAGCCATAGTCTCTGCAAGAAGAGGTAAAAAGGTTTTAATAGTTGAAAAAAATAACAAAGTAGGTAAAAAGCTTCTTGCCACAGGTAATGGAAAATGTAACATTACCAATCAACGCCCTACCCTTGATAGATTTTATTCAGACAATCCTAAATTTATTGCTCAAGCTTTTGAGGGATATAACTATCAGAGTATTAAACAGTTTTTTAAAACCATTGGTTTAGAGCTTATTGAAGCCAAAGAGGGAAAAGTTTTTCCTATGTCACTTCAAGCCTCTTCTGTGGTTGAGCTTTTAGTTTGTGAATGTGAACAACTCGGAGTTAAAATTCTTTGTGATATAGAGGTACAAAGTATTATAAAAAAGAGTGAGAAGTATGAACTAACACACACTCAAGGAAAAGTTAAAACAGAAAAATTAGTTATAGCTACGGGACACTGTTCAGCCCCACAACTTGGTGGGGTAGACATGGGTTTAACCTTTGCTAAAAAGTTAGGTCATAGCATCATAGACTCTTTTCCTACCTTAGTACAACTTACATCAGCATCAAAAAATTTAAAACGTATGGCTGGGGTAAAGGTAGAAAGTAAAGTAAGCTTACAACTCAACAATAAAACCATAGAGAAGCAGGGGGATGTACTCTTTACTGCTTATGGTATCTCTGGCTTGGCAATACTTGATATTAGCCGTTTTGTAATGAAAGAACTTTTAGAAAAGAAAAATATTATGTTAATCATTGACCTCATGCCCAAAATGAGTCATGGACAACTACTAGCCCTTATGAAGAAAAGCGTAGGCAAAAAAAGCAAAAAACCTTTAGAGGTATGGATGCAAGGGTTCATTAATAAAAAGCTCATACTACCAATCCTAGAGCCATTAAAGCTACAAAATGAAACCGTAGGTTCGATAACATCGAACATTAAAGAGCTAGAAAAAATAGTAGATAAAATTAAAGCATTTAAATTCACTGTCAATGGAAGTAAAGGCTACAAAGGTGCAGAAGTTGCCACAGGTGGAGTAAATACAAAAGAGGTAGACCCTAAAACAATGGAGTCAAAATTACATAAAGGAGTCTATTTTACAGGGGAAGTGTTGGATGTCGATGGAGACAGAGGAGGTTTTAACCTCCACTTTGCTTGGGTTTGTGGGTTGAGAGCTGGGGAG
>JALVXD010000054.1 GCA_027038295.1 Campylobacteraceae bacterium | reverse complement strand
GCTGAAAAAAGCCCTCTCGTGCAAACTCTGCTAGAGTTGTGTTAGCAGGTAGATTTGGCTCACCTAGTAAAAAAGGTATCTGAACCATGATAAAAAGGGCAAAGAGTAGATTTATCATTCCTAAAAAGATACCTACTACTAGCATATCTAGTGACTTGGTTTCTGTTATACTTGTTCTATCTTTATGGTTAGATGAGCCGTAGATAAAAAGAAGCAGATAGAGTGCAAAGTAGAGAGGCACAGTAAAAAAATATCTCATATCAAACCCTAATTTAAAATCAAACATTTGCGTTAAAAATCCTTTGAAGTTCTCATCGGCAGAGAATAGAAGTGATACAAAAACCACCAAAAATGGTATAGTAATCAAGATGGCAAAAAATATTCGTGCATAGAGTTTTTTATCACCTTTTCGTATAAATAGATTTCCTAAAAAATCTTTTATATAACTAAGCCCTCTCCATGGTAACTCACTACGTACTAAAAGTGTCTGATAAAAAGAGTGAACTTTGTGCATAGAGTTGAAGTAGAGCGTAACAACCAACAGGTAAAAAACCAAAGGCACAAAATGTTGTACCAGTTCGTTACTGTAGTAAAACATATCCCATATCATGAGTAGAAGCAGAGGGAAAAACCACTTTATATGTTCATTGTTCAACTCTTTTTTCCAAGCCAAGTAGGCTAATGGAGTTAAAAGCAACAGATAGCTTATAATATCCCAAGCTCCTACCAAATAATTCATACTTAGAAAGTTCTTTATGAACATAAGGGCAATACTTACACCAAGTATAATCCATGCAAAAGCTCTATTTTTTAAGATAGGATTGAGGGCAATCTCCTCTGGGCTTATGCCTTTTGCTTGGTTTAGTTTCTCTTTTAGGGTTTCCATTTATCTCTCCTTAATGATTTCTAATTTTCATTCTATGCCAACATGGGTAGACACATTGGTCTACCCCTACATATGTTGCATAGGTCTATTGAACCGTAGGGGCAGACCGATGTGTCTGCCCTTTATTTAAATGCTAATACCTAACCAATTTCTGAGCAAACCGTGTATCAATAGTCGCTTCCATCTTCTCAAACATCGCGTAATACCCAAGCAAAGTTCTATCTACAAAAATATAATCTTCATTCATATTGTGCACGGCTGTTATGCTCTTTTTTTGTACTTCCATAATGGTGTTGAACCCACGTTCTGAAAAATCGTTGTTCTCTTTAAAATCATAACTGTCACCCTCAAAAATCTCAATATAGATTCTGTCTAGTGGTTTTATCACCTCTTGGTAAAACTCTAGCATTTTTTCAGGGCTATCTTGGTCTATCATTTTTAAGTCGGCATACTGCTGAGTTATTTCACTGTCATCTACTTTGTCCATTAGTGAAACGTGAAGTTTTGAAAAAGATGCTAAGAACTCATTGTCCAACTTTTTCACACAACCAAAATCTATCAGCCCTAATTTTCCCTCTTCCATAAAAATAAAATTTCCAGGGTTTGGGTCGGCGTGAATCATCTGCATGTGGTAAAGCCCCATGAAGAAAGAGTCAAAGATGAGCTGTGCATAATGGTTTCGCTCCTCTTGAGTTGGATTTTTAGCTAAAAATGATTCAAAACCATCACCCTCTAAAAATGATGACGTTATAACTGTTTTAGTAGACAACTCATGCTTAACTTTAGGTATAACTATGGAGTCATGCTTTAGATTATTATAGAAAAAGTCTGTATTTTCTGCCTCTATCTCATAATCTACCTCTTCATTTAGTCTAGCTGTTACCTCATCCATTAAGTGGTCTATGTTTCCACCTTTTGCAAAACGTGTCAACGCAAACTTTAGCACACCCAAATCTGAATCTATACTTTTTGCTATTCCTGGGTACTGAACTTTTACAGCCACTTTTTCACCCTCTAAAGTTGCCAAATGAACTTGCCCTAAACTTGCAGCCCCAAAAGCTTCTGACTCAAAACTCTCATAGACATTTTGTGGGTAGTCTCCTAACTCTTGTTTAATAATTTTTCGTATCAAAGCTTTGTTAATAGGAGGAATAGAGTTAAATGATTTTGAAATCTCGTCAAGGTACTCTTGTGGTAAAAATGGTAATCCCAAAGCCACCTGTTGAGCGATTTTTACTGAAATTCCTTTGAGTGTTCCAAGAGACTCTATGATTACTTTTGCTATTTCGGCATGGGTCTCTTTTTGGGACTCCTCTTTTTTCTCTTTACTCATAAAAGCTCGTTTGACAACGCCCTTTGAATGGCTTACCCCAATTTTAAGCATCGCTTTTCCTACTACACCACCTCGTGACATCTTTGTTGTTGGGATACTACTTTGCATTTAACACCTCCCCTAATTTTCTCTTTATCTTATTGAAGCCACTCTGCTTGGTCGAAAACTTTTGCAAACTTGAAAGCATGTGTGTTTTAAACATAAACATCCCAAGGTCAGAGGTTTTTTGTAAAATATTAGAGTGTAATAACGCCTCTATAACACCCATTGAGTTGTCTATAAACTGTGTGGTGTTCTCAAACATCTCAGAGTCATCTTTTATCCAGTAGGCAACCACGGCTACGTTATAGTCCCAAAAGAGTTGAGGCATGTACTCTTTAAAAGGTGGTTCAGCTATCTCCTCTGCTTCTATGGCTATCTCTAACATTTCAGAAACCATCTCTGTAAACTTCTCTTTACTTTCATATATAAGCTCCATCGCCCCCATAGAAGGAGTCAATGCCATGCTCATAATCTGCGTTACAAACTCACGGTCTTCTAGGTAAAACTCCAACTGTGTCTCTATAAGTGTTTGCAACTGCTCTCTAAGGGTATAGGTATGAAAATCTTCTATCTCTTTTAACACCTGACTGGTCTCAATGAGTTTTTGCTCTATATAAGCATAAAGAATCTTCTCTTTCGTAGGAAAGTAGTTATATATAGTAGGGTTAGAGACTCCTGCCTCTTTTGCAATCTCTCTTAATGAGGCATTTTTATACCCTTTAATGGTCATCAACTCTACTGCTGATGCTAAAATTTTTACTTTTGTCTTCTCTTTTGCTGATTGGGACACTTTCATATCTGACTCCTAAAACTTAAATATTTAACAAAGTATAGTATAAATAGATAAAATTGTCAATTTATTTATAGTATTTTAAATTAATTATTTATTTTTTAGCATATTGATTTATTCCTATTGTTTTCTATTTTTTTATGTTATAATTTTTGTGGGGTTAAAATAATGATGGAAGGTAATAGAAAATGAAAAATAATTTACGTACTTATATATTGGGGTTACTTACTCTCTTCTCCATCTATATCTATTACCTTTCTGAGACTAATTTAAAATCACTTACTAATATAATTATAAAAGATGTACCCCTCATCAAAACTAAAAAAGAGGAACAAGCTGCCTTACAATACCTCAACAAGCTCCGTAAAGGAGCTGGGCTTGTTCCTTTCACCTCACAAAATCAACTTAAAATTGCAGCACAAAATCATGGTGACTACCTTATAAAAAACAATACCATTGGACATTTTGAAGATGCCAATAAAAGTAACTTTACAGGTATGTACGCTTCAGACAGAATTGTACATGCTGGATACAACACTCCTTTAGTTATAGAAGATGTTTCATCAAACAATCAAAACTATAAAGAGTCCGTAGATGGTCTCTTCTCTGCTATCTATCATCGTTTGGCTTTTCTTGACTTTCAAGGGGACGAAATAGGCATAGGTATAAGACAGAATCTAAATGATAAAACCAAAACAGCATTTGTCTATGATATGAGTGCAAAAGCACTAAACAAATTATATAAAGAGAAAAACTTTAAAGACCCTAAAAAAGGGTTCGTACCCAATAAAGTATTGGCAAAAGCACTCAATAGCCATAAAGATGACAACGCAAAAGTAGTCACTTACCCATTCAAAAACCAAGAAGATGTTCCAGCAGCATTTTTTGATGAACTTCCAGACC
>JALVXD010000053.1 GCA_027038295.1 Campylobacteraceae bacterium | reverse complement strand
AGCTCCTGTTTTAGCAGCAGCGACTAACAAATCGGTCTGACGACATAAAAATGCAGGAATTTGAAGTACATCTACTACCTCTGCCACAGCTTGGGGTTGAGTGTAGTCATGTACATCGGTTAAGAGTTTATATCCAAACTGCTCTTTCACCTCTTGAAGCATCTTTAAGCCCTCATCAAGCCCCGGCCCTCTAAAAGAGTCAAGGCTTGTTCTATTAGCTTTGTCAAAACTTGCTTTAAAATAAAAATCTTTAGTACAATCTTCATGATATTTATTTAAGCTCTCTGCAATTCTCATAACACTGTCACGACTCTCTAAAACACATGGTCCTGCAATTAATATCATTTTTTATCCTTTACCAAGGCGACTATAAGCCCTGAAATTATGACCAAAATTATACCTAAAACTTTCAAAGGTGTTGGTATAGGATCACCCAAAGCGATACCTATAATAAGAGCAAAGACAATATTGGAATAAGAGATAGTCCCAACAATTCCTGCTTTAGTATACTCATACGCTTTGGTCATAAGAACTTGTGAAGCTGTTGCTGATAAGCCCATAATCACTAAATATAACCACAAAATTCCTGTAGGCATAACAAACTCATCAAACATGAACTCTAAATATTTTGGAGGTTCGACATAGGGTGAAAGAGCCATTAAAAGCATAGGTGCTAAGGTTCCTATTCCCATAAAGCTCATAACAATTGCTCGTGTATCATAATAGGCTCTAAGCTCTCGAATGGAAGTATAGGCTAACGCTGCCCCTACTCCTGAAAAAATTCCTAACATACTATATTTACTAAAACTAGCTCCCTCTTCTGGTAATGAGATACATGCCATACCAATAAAACCTAATATAATAGCCACAATAGCTGATTTATTTAGTTTTTCATTTAGAAAAAGATAGGCAAAAATAGCCACAAATATGGGTGAAGTTTTATTATAGGTCACAGCCTCTCCAAGGGGGATAAAAGCTATTATATAAAAATAAGCCAAAAGTGCAACAAAGCCCATACTCCCACGAAAAAGTAAGAGTAAAGGTTTTCCACCTATCTGTTTTAGAGGAGATTTATAGATGGCAAATCCAACCAAAGCAACACCAAAAACGTTTCTAAAAAAGGTTACTTCAACAGGAGGAAGTACCTCACTAACTGTTTTAGCAAACCCACCCATAACAGCAAATGAAAGAGAGGCTAAAAGCATAAAAAGAACCCCTCTGTCCATGCCTAAAATATATTTTTTCAACGATTACCTTTTAATTTTTTGAAATACTATCATATTAGAATAGATTTCAGATTATGAACAATAAAAAACAGTCTATTTTTAAAGTATTTTCATATTTCAATAAAACAATAAGAATATTTGAGCTAGAATTATCTAAAATTTAAAAAAATGAAAGAGCATATATGCCCAAAAAATTACTACTTACACTTGTTTCCCTTATCCTTTTTGCCCAAAACCTCTCTGCTAAAGATTACAAATGGAACTCAAACATGACGTTCTTAAACTTTTTAGAAAAGCATAATATTCCTCTAAAAACCTACTACAGCATGGACAGTGAAGATAAAGAGTTAATACAAGAGATTCGTTCTGGTCAAAACTATAGTATCAACAAAAAGAACGGTAAGATAACCACTATCAATATTCCTGTTTCAGATGAATTAATGTTGGAACTTAAAAATACTAAAAAAGGGTACGTTGCCAAATATATACCTATCCCTTATGCTACCGTAGAAAAGACTATTTCCATTAAAATTAAAAGATCATTTGAAAAAGATTTAGATGACGCTACTAAAACTTCTTATTATAGTAGAGAGTTAAAAGAGGTCTACTCTAAAGCAATACCTTTTAAAAAGATGAAAAAAGGTGATAGAGTTATTATTTTCTATACGCAAAAATATAGAAATGGGAAAGTCTTCTCTAGTCCTGTTATTCAAGCCTGTTTAATTGAAATAAATAAAAAACCATTTTATGGATTTTTATTGGATGATGAAAAATATTATGACTCTTTAGGTAGAAAATATGAACGTACCTATCACTCAAGTTTTATTCGTCCATTAAGACAGTTTAAACGTATATCTAGCTACTTTACCTATAAACGTTTTCATCCTATTTTAAAGAGATATAGAGCCCATTTGGGAATAGATTATGCAGCTAGACCTGGTCGTGCCATTGTTGCTAGTTCTTCAGGAACCATCTCTTTTAAAGGTTGGAAGGGTGGCTATGGTAGAGCCATTAAAATAAAACATTCTAATGGAATTGAAACTCTATATGCACACATGAGAGCTTTTGCTAAGGGGATGAGAAAAGGTAGAAAGGTTAAACAAGGGCAAACCATTGGTTATGTAGGAACATCGGGGCGAAGTACTGGTCCTCACTTACATTTTGGTCTTTATAAAAATGGTAAAGCTGTTAACCCTGGTCGATATATAAAAAAGAAAACAGCTACAAGAGTAAGACTAAAAGGTAAAAAGTATAAAAAATTAAGAAAATTAGTAAAGAAATATAGACCTCAATTTAAAGAATCAAAAAACAAAACCATTTTAAAAAAGAAAAGTGAAGAGTGTTTGAATTGTTTAAAACATTAGTATTAAAAGAGAGTAATTAAAACTCTCTTTTCAGCTATTATATTTTTTCTGCTCTTACATCACCAAATAGAATTAAATCTTTTAAAACTGCTTTTTGAGTTATACCATCTTCTCCTATACGTAATAAAAGTTCACCTTTGTCACTTGAAAATATATCTTGATTAATAACAGCTCTTGCATACCATCCATTTTTATCTTTAGCACCTACTGACTCTTTAAACTCATTTAACTCATTACTTTCAGGAATAATAACCTCTACTGAACCATTTTGCTTCTCTGCACCTACAGCAGTAAATGTATAAGAGGCACTCTTTTGTTTATCTTGAATCATTTTATCTAAATTAAAATAGAGTGTTAGTAGGTCATTTTTAGAGTAGTAGTCCATTGTAGTGTTTGAATCATCACTTAATTTCCCATTTTTCCAATGCTTATAACTCTTTATTACACTTTTATTCTTATGGTCTATATAGTAAATTTTATTGGTTGTTTTATCACCATGTGATTTAATAACTTGATAAAGATCTGAAACCATTACGCCATTTTCTATATGTCCTTTTGAAATATGATGCTCTTTTCTATTTCCAGAAAGTTTTTTAGCCAGTCCTGTTGCTTCTAACTCCACATCTATGGTATAAGAGTTATCATCTCTAGTCAATATTGCATTGGCGACTCCTATTTCACCAAAAATTCCAAACTCAACTTTATAGTTTGCTTCTATTGTTTCAGCATGTACGCTTGTGCTAAATAGTGCAAAAGCACTCAATAATATTAATAACTGTTTCATAATAATCCTTTATTATTTCAATATGTGCATTTAATCATATATATGTGTATAAACCGTGTCAATATGATATGACATCATAGTTTATTTTGCTAAAATTAAAATTAATCTAATAAAACTACTAATAAATTAAAGAAAAATTATGAATGAACACAATACTACAAATACAGAAGAGATTATTAAACAATTAGATATTAATTTCTTCCCTCAAATACAGAGCTATTTGAATGAGCTTTACTTATCAGAAAAGGGTACTTTCTTTAGTAAACTATATTTTGATATCCCTTTAGGTAATATTCTTGCAGCCATATTTTCACTCTTTTTCTTTCTTCTGCTTAGAAAAATGTTTGCAAAATTAGTCATTCAAGTACTTCAACCTTTAGCAAAACAGACACAGACTTATTATGATGACCGTATTCTCTCGGCACTAAGAGGACCACTTTCATTTGTATTTTTCACTATAGGGGTACGACTATTTTTTGCCCTACTTTTTCTGGAGACACCTATTATTGAGAAAATAATTAGTACCATGATTATGTTTAACCTCTTTTGGGCTATTTATGCTATGGTACATGCACTAAGAGGGGTTATCTACCACTTTACAGAACGGTTTAACCCTGAGTTGTCCCATGAAATGGGTAACTTTTTGTTAACCGTTATAAGAGTCATTGTACTCTCTATTGGGTTGGGTGCTATTTTACAACTTTGGGGTGTTAATGTTGCAGGTCTCATGGCAGGTTTAGGGATTGGTGGTTTAGCCTTTGCCTTAGCTGCTAAAGATACTGCTGCCAATCTTTTTGGCTCCATCGCCCTACTTTTAGACAAATCTATACGCATAGGGGAATGGATAAAAATAGATGGAGTAGAGGGAGTAGTTGAAGATATAGGTATGCGTACCACTAAAATTCGTACTTTCAAAAAGTCACTTATTACCTTACCTAACCAAGTCATAGCCAACAGCCCCATTGAGAACTTTTCAAGACGTGGAATAAGACGAATTAAAATAAAACTGGGACTTACCTATGATGCTAGTAGTGAGCAGATAGAACAAGTAATTGCTGATATAAAAACCATATTAAGAAATCATAATGGTATAGCCCAAAATGAGACCATGCTGGTCAAATTTACTACCTTTGATGACAGTTCATTAGGAATTCTAGTCTATACATTTACCAAAACATCAAAGTGGGAAAAGTACTTAAAAATTAAAGAAGAGGTCAATATCAATATTATGAAAATAGTAGAGAATAATAAAGTGGCTTTTGCTTTTCCTTCTCAATCTCTTTATATTGAAAGTATGCCTAAAGTTTTAGATAATCAAAAATAACTAAAAGTCTGCTATAATTTCAATAATTTTTAACCGTAGGGTGTAGTCCCCGACTACACCGTTAAAACCAAACTCAAACAAAACTCAATTTTTAAATAATAAATTCTTATTTGATGGTGTAGTCGGGGACTACACCCTACACAAATATAGAAACAAACATAGAAAGATATAAGCATGACACAACTAAAAAAAGTAGCCATTTTAGGGCGACCAAATGTAGGGAAGAGTTCCCTTTTCAATAGACTTCTAAGACAACGTGATGCTATCACTTCCGATGTAGTTGGAACAACCCGTGACATCAAAAAACGCCAAGTTACCATCTCGGGTAATCGTGACTTTGAAATTATAGATACAGGGGGGATAGATGACTCAACAGAGATGTTTTCAACTGTAAAAAAACTATCTCTTCGGGCTGCTGATGAAGCTGATATTATTATCTATGTTGTTGATGGTAAAAATATTCCCGAGGCAGAAGACAGAGAGCTCTTTTACAGTCTACAACAATTAGGAAAACCTATTGCTTTGGTTGTGAATAAAATAGATAATGATAAAGATGAAGCTTTACGTTATTGGGACTTTTTGGAGTTTGGAGCAGAGAGAACTTTTCCTATGTCGGTCAGTCACAACCGTTATATGAATGACTTTTATGCTTGGTTAGAGGAATATATTCCTGAGCGTGAAGAGGAAGATCATTCAGAACCTGATGAAGATGAAGATTTAAGCTTTGAAGATATTGTTGAAATGGTTCATGTTGCAGAGGAAGAAGAGGAGGACAATGAGATAAAAGTAGCCATTATAGGACGGGTAAATACTGGTAAGAGTTCTCTTCTAAATGCCCTTCTAAAAGAAGAACGTGCTGTTGTCTCACCTGTTGCGGGAACCACCATTGACCCTATTGATGAAGAGATGGAATACCGAAACCATAAGATTACTTTTGTTGATACAGCAGGGGTTAGAAAACGTAGTAGAATTTTAGGCATTGAAAAATATGCTTTTGAACGTACAGAGGCAATGTTAGCAGAAGCAGATATAGCACTACTCATAATAGACTCAACCGTTGGTGTTGTTGAACTCGATGAAAGAATTGCAAACTTAATAGAAAAATATAAGCTTGGTTGTCTTATTGTTCTAAATAAATGGGACATACATAAAGATGATGAAGAGACTTATACCAAAGCAGTAGAAGATATCCGTGATGAACTGCGTTTTTTACACTATGCACCACTGATCACTATTTCAGCAAAAACAGGGTTAAGGGTACATAAAATACTCGATGAAATAGTAGATATTTATGGACGATACAAACAAAGAATCCCAACATCTAAACTAAATGAGGTACTGAAATATGCTATCAATAGACACCATATCCCTACGGTAAATGGTGGGGTTGTAAAGATTAAATTTGCAACACAATATGAGACAAAACCACCTAAAATAGCCATTATTATGAACCGACCTGATGGTTTACATTTTTCATATAAACGCTATTTAACCAATATATTTAGAGAAAAATTTGACTTTGTGGGTGTCCCACTAGATATAGGTGGACGTAAACGTGGACAGAGAATGGATGACGATTAAAGATGAGTTTTATCTAACTCATCAAAAGGGAGTGCTTTAGAGAAGTACCACCCTTGTCCATAGTCAATATGCATCTCTTTTAAAACCTCTACTATCTCTTCATTCTCTACAAATTCAGCAATAACCTTCATGTTGTTATTTTTACAGAAAAGTCCCAGAGCTTTGACCAGTGTATGGGCACGTTTATTATGATGTATCTCTTTAATAAGCGAACCATCTATCTTTAAAAAATCAATAGAAAGATTTAACAGGTGGCTCATATTGGCATAACCAGCACCAAAATCATCAATAGCTATCTTATATCCAAACATTTTTAGTTTTTGAATAGAGACTTCAAGTTTAATATAATCTATACTTTTATTTTCTAAAATCTCTATTTGAAGTCTATCAGCCAAATCAGCATTTTCTGCAAGTAAGGCAAGAACACTATCATTTAACAAATCATCAACACTTAAATTAATAGAGATTTTCATATTTATATATTCTCTTAATTTTTTTACATTAAACTCAATCACTCTCTTTGAAAGAAAACTATAAAGGTAACTGTCTTCTAAGTCAGGTAAGATTTTATCGGGGAAAATTATATTATCACCATCTTCTATACGCAATAATGCTTCGTAATGGTGTATTAATCCATTATCTAAATCAACAATAGGCTGATAGTGACAAATCAATTTATCTGACTCTATTAACTCTTTTAGTCTATTACGGTAAAGCTTTTGACTCTGTGTCATATCAAAATAAGCAACAGAATTTCGTCCACCATGCTTTGTCTCATAGAGTGCCGTATCTGCTTTATGAATGACATCTTGTAGTGATTTTTCTAAATCTGTCTCTATCAAAGCACCAATAGATATGGTTAGCTTCACTCTATTATTGGGAAGCCTAAAGCTTTTTCTTTCAACATGAAGACAAATGGTTTCCAAAAGTTCTTTAAACTCTTTTTCACTTGTTTTAATTTTCAAAATAAATAGTAAAAAAGATTCACCACTATACTCAATAAAGACATCATCTTTTTTCAATAAAACATTAATGGTTTTTATAACAGAATCAATTAAAATGTCTCCATTTTTTCTACCATACATTGTATTGATACGTTTAAAAAAATCTAAATCAGCTAAAGCAACATAATATTTTTCAAATTCAATTTTTTCGTAATTTTCACTCAAATAGACTCTATTTAATGTGTTGGTATTGGTATTATAATAAATTTTATATTTTACATATTTACGATAGCCCAGATAATAGATAATAAGTAAAAAAATAACAAATATAAAAAAGAGTGCCATATTGATACTGTTTACACTTAAGGTAAGTAACTTACTTAATGAAGACAAACTTTTTTTAGTATAATCAACAACAAGAAAAGCTTTAACCTTTTTATTTTGAATAATTGGTTTAATTAATGTAAATCCTAAACTTTCAGTATTTTCTTGAATATATGTTGTTTTTTTTCCTGTATTTAATACCTCAATAAATGCACTTGAAACTTTTGGACTAAAAAGTTCATCTACTTCTCCTCTATCCTCTTTGGCTGTATCAAGAAGGAAAAAAAGTTGATTATTAGAAGGGTAAAGGACATAAAGTTCTTGAATGTCTTTATTACGTAGAAGTGATAAAGTTTTTTCATTTTTAGCTCTTAGTTCTTGACTTTTCAGATTTGTTTGAACAAAATCTAAGTTTTTTTCAATAATTTTATCTAAAATATTTTCTGAAGTTTTATCAACAATCTCAATAGAGTGGTTTAAAAGTAAATTTTTTAATTTACTTTCATAACTGTCTAAATTTTGAAAAAAGTATAAAAATAGGATAGAAACAGTAATCACAAATAAGAACAAAAAGTAATAATGTTTATTGTTTTTTAATATAATTAAATTATTATTCAAATTTATTTCCTAAGACTATTTTTATATTTATGGGATTTTAACATAATAATGTGCCTAAACGTGAATAAATGGGGTAAATGTTTTAGAAATTAGCTAATTTTATTGATTTTCACATACACAATTAGAGTAAAGATGGCAGATAGATACTATATAATTATTAAATTTTTTTTCTAAACTTATACCTTTATCTTCTAATCGCTCTTTAATAAAAACAACTTGTGTTCTATCTTTTTTTAAATAGATAGCACCTATACTGTTTTTATTCTCTTTTAATGCTTCATAACTATTAACAATCATTATATTATTGTTAAAGTTTTCTCTAGGGAAAAGAACAATATCTGCATCTTCCAATGAAGTAAATTTTATTTTTTCATCAATACTATTATTTATTTTAGCACTATAGTATTTTAATTCTTTTGAAGCATGAATCCCTAAAAGCACCCTGCTTACTTCATTCATATCTAATCCTGCAAAAGTTACTATTGGTAAAAATAAAAACATAACCATTGTTTTTTTCATAATGTATCCTTAATAAAATAATACAATAGAACATCATAAAATATGATTAAACATTAAAGAATTTAAAATTAAAATTGTTAATTTCTAAAATATTTTGATATAATCCAATATTATTTAATCAAGGATTTAAATGCGTGTATTAACAGGAATCCAAGCCTCAGGAAAACTTCATATAGGTAACTATTTTGGAGCCATGAAACCCATGATAGAGCTTCAAGAGAAAGAGGAGCTTTTTACTTTTATCGCCAACTATCACTCTTTGACTACCTCTAAAGATGCAAAACTTTTAAAACAGCTCACTTTTGATGCTGCTGTAGATTATTTGGCTTTGGGAATAGACCCAAACAAAACAACATTTTGGGTTCAAAGTGATGTTCCTCAAGTATTAGAACTCTACTGGATACTCTCTAAATTTACCCCTATGGGACTGCTTGAAAGGGCTCACTCGTACAAAGACAAGGTTGCTAAAGGAATTACAGCTAACCATGCTCTATTTTCTTACCCTGTGCTTATGGCTGCAGACATTTTACTCTTAGATACCCAGAAAGTACCCGTAGGGAAAGACCAAATTCAACACGTTGAGATGACCCGTGATATTGCTACTAAATTTAACAATGAGTATGGAGAGATTTTTACACTACCTGAACATGTGGTCAATGAAAACGTTGCTACCATTCCAGGGATAGATGGACAAAAAATGTCAAAATCTTATGACAATGCCATAGATATTTTTATGGAGACAGAGAAGAAACTTCAAAAACGTTGTAATAAAATAGTCAGTTCATCTACCCCACTTGGTGAACCACTGGAGTATGAGGGGTGCAACATCTACAACTTGGCTTCTCTCTTTTTAGACGACAATAGAAAAGCAGAACTTCAAGCCCGTTACAAAACTGGTGAAGAGGGTTATGGACACTTTAAACAGTACTTAAAAGGACTCATTTGGGATGAGTTTGCAGAAGCTAGAGCAAAGCGTGAGGAGTACATTAACAACCCTGACGTAGTAAAAGATATTTTATCTGACGGAGCGAAGAAAATGAGAATCATTGCCGATGCTAAAATGGTACAGGTTCGTGAAGCTGTAGGAATACTCTAGTTTTTCTCTATTTTACCAATATATTCACTACACACATAGGGAAAGAGTTTCTGAATCAATATCTGATTTATCTCTCCCGTATGAAAAAGATGAAGCGTTAACTTTCCTTCATTTTTATGCCCCTGCTCTTTTAGACGAGTTAAAAGATGTTTTGAGATGGCATGACCCGAATCTATACACTTTACCCCATTATCCATAATATCTTCTATAACTTTACGTGCTAAAGGGTAATGGGTACAGCCCAAGACCATGCTGTCTACCTTAGCTTCACGCATGGGCTTTAGCCATTTTTCAAGTAAACGCAGACTCTCTTCACTCTTTAATGTATCATTCTCTATATGTTCAACCAAACCTGCACAGGCTTGTTCATAGAGTTTAATATCTCTTCCTTTTACAAGGTTATCAAGCAAACATTGATATTTGTCTCCAGATAGCGTGGCAGGAGTTGCAAGTACACCAATTTTAGATGTTTTAGTTAACTCAAGAGCCGACTTAACGGCTGGTTCAGTACCTATAATAACAAGCTTGGGATATTTTTTACGAAGTTGTTTAATCGAAGCAGAAGTTGCAGTATTACAAGCAACAACCAAAGCTTCAATTTGATATTGAACTATAAGATAATTCGTTATTTTTAGAGAGTAATCTAAAATCTCTTTAGATGTTTTCTCTCCATAAGGGGCATTGAATGTATCAGCTACATAAAAAATATCTGCGTCTCGAATAATGCCCAACATGGCTTGAACCACGGTCAAACCACCTAGACCAGAATCAAAAACACCTATTTTCATAAAGTAAGGCTCTTAGCCGTTCATTATTGCCAAAAACTCTTCATTATTTTTAGTTTTATTCATTTTAGAAAACAGGAACTTTAATCCTTCTACATCTTCCATGCCTTGCATGGCATTTCTAATAGCCCATACTTTTTGCATTACTTCTGCATCGACCATAAGCTCTTCTTTTCTAGTTCCTGACTTTGTGACATCTATAGCAGGGTAAATTCTTCTTTCAGATACATAACGATTTAAGACAACTTCTGAGTTACCTGTACCTTTAAACTCTTCAAAAATTACCTCATCCATTCTACTTCCTGTGTCAATAAGAGCTGTAGCAATAATGGTCAAAGAACCACCCTCTTCTATGTTTCTAGCAGCCCCAAAGAAACGTTTTGGTTTGTGAAGTGCATTGGCATCGACACCACCAGAGAGTACTTTTCCTGAACTTGGGGTTACGGTGTTATAAGCACGTGCAAGTCTTGTAATAGAATCTAAAAGAATGACAACATCTTTACCACTCTCTACACGTCTTTTTGCTTTTTCTATAACCATCTCTGCTGTTCTAACGTGATTTTGTGCAGGTAAATCAAAAGTTGAAGAGTAAACTTCCCCTTTTACACTTCTTTGCATATCAGTAACCTCTTCTGGTCGCTCATCAACCAAAAGTACCATAAGCGAAACATCTGGTGTGTTATGAGAAATTCCATGAGCCAACTCTTTAAGAAGTTCGGTTTTACCAGTTCGTGGAGGTGCAACAATTAATGCTCTTTGTCCTTTACCAATAGGCGTAAAGAGGTCAAGTACACGTCCTGTAAGTTTAATTGGGTTGTACTCAAGTTTGAGTTGTTCAGTAGCATAAAGAGGAGTAAGGTTGTCAAAAAGAGGTCTTTTTTTAGACTCTTCAGGTGGCAGGTAGTTAATGGCTTCTATTTTAAGTAGAGCAAAATATTTTTCTTGTTCTTTCGGTTGCCTAACCTGACCTGTAACAATGTCACCATTTCTAAGTGCAAAACGTTTAATTTGTGTGCCACTCACATAGGTATCGTTAGACGAGTTAGCAAAGTTTCCGTCCTCTGAACGTAAAAAACCATAACCATCGTTCATCACTTCTAAAATACCTGTAAAGAGAATAAATCCTCCTTGAGATACTTGTGCTTTTAAAATTTCAAAAATTAAATCTTTTCGTTTAAACTCATTCGGGTTTTCAACTTTTACCTTATCAGCAATAGCTACCAGCTCTTCTAATGGCTTCGATTGAAGATTCTCAACCTTGTATCCATCTACGGGTATATGTGTTCTATTGCTCTTTTTATTGTGATTACGTTTTTTGTTTTGTTGTTCGCTCATAAGTCCTCTTGAGTGCTATGTTAAAAGCTATCTTGAAATGTATTGAAGTATTTTTTACTTGTAGTTGTGTCATTATAATAAACTTTTTGTTAATCTATGATGATATTGCCATAAATAGTAGAGGTACATAGGTAAAAACCCCTAGAAAACTCATCCATGGAGCCAATTTAGCATTTAACATCTGGCCCAACTCACTATCCATCTCTTTAAATAAATAACGTTGCTTAATCATCTCTATTTTAAAGAATATATCAAACAGTTTAAAAAGTAAAATTGCAATAATAAAAAAGTTAAAAATATTTAAATAAATAGCAACCCACAATACAAAATAGAAAGTAGGATGAGCAATAAAAAACAGAAAAATACTCTTATGGTAATAGCCATAGAGCCTATCTATCATTTCACCCAGTGTACTTGCCCTTTGAAAATGTGCTTCTATCAATTCTAAAAAAATCATAATTATTATCAGTTGAGTTACCATGTCCATGCTCAGAATAGTATCAGATAATTAATAGCAAATAGGTATAATTCTTTAAAAAGAAGAAAATATTCATGCCAAAACTCTATATAACCGATTTAGACCATACCTTTTTACGTAGTACACAGACTGTAAGTAACTTCTCCAAAGAGATTTGGAATGAGAAGTCTCATCATGCTCTACTATCTATTGCTACAGCTAGAAGTTTTTCTAAAACCAGTGAATTTTTAGAAGGTCTACACCTCAAAGCACCCCTTATTCTAATGGATGGAGCCATGGTTGTAAGTCCAGAACAAAAACTTATCGATTTAAAAACACTGAACAAAGAGATTGGTGATGCCATTATAGAGGAGAGTATACAGTTTGGGATTTTTCCCTATATTATATCACTTAATAACCATAAAACACTCGATGAGACTTTTGCTATTCCTCCTATTTTAAACAACTACCAAGAGTTTCTTATCAAAGAGAACTATACTTCAGACAAACGTCTAAGTTATAAAAAGAAAATAGAAGGTGCGAAAGATACACTAAAACTTGTCTATATGGGTGAAGAGAAAGTTTTACGCCCTTTAGCCCAACATCTTACAAAATTTTTTGGAGATGCTATCGAAGTAAAATTGGCTCCTGAGAACTACATGCAATGTTATTTCTTAACCATACTTCATCCTCTAAGCGATAAAGCACATGCACTGACTAAAGTTTTAGAGTATTTAGGCAAAGAGCCAATAAACACTACTGTTTTTGGGGATGGACTAAACGATATAGGAATGTTTAAGTTGGCTGGTACAGCCATTGCTGTGGCGAATGCCTTAAATGAGGTTAAAGATGAAGCAGATATTGTTCTAAATGAAAACAATGATGAAGATGCCGTTGCCAAATATCTACAACAGCATGTTAAAAGTTGATTTTATACCCTACTCCATACTGATTCTTCAGTAAATCTTTGGGAATTTTTTTTCGTAAATTTTTTACTAAAGTACGAATAGATGAGTTGGTAATGGTTTTATCAAACTCATCACCCCATACATAAAAGAAAATTTCATCATCGCTACAAGGCACACCTGCTTTTTTAACTAAAAGTTCAAAAAGTTTTGATTCTCTTTTAGTTAACATTATAGATTTATTGTTGACAAACAACGTTTTACTCTTTCCATCCCACATAGAATCGCAAGGTAAAGGAACATTATGTCCACCATCTATCTTTTTAGAAACCTTTAAAAGTGCTTTCATTAAATCACTTCTCCCCACAGGCTTTATAAGATAAGACGAGAAATTAAGCTCAACAATCTCTAAAAGAATCTCTCTATCTGAGTGTGCTGTTAATGCAATTATAAATACATCTTCATCTATTTTTCTAATCTCTTTAGCCAATCCTATACCATTTAACTTAGGAATGAGTAAGTCCATAACAATAAGATGAGGCTTATGCTCTTTATAAAGTGCTAATGCCTCTTCTCCATCACGTGCAACATGTAAAACTTTAGAACAATCTTCTAAAAAGTATGCATATTTATCAATAATTGACTCTTCATCCTCAACATATAATATGGTTAAATTCTTTAAAGTTTTCAATATTCTTATTCCTAGATGACTAATAATTTATTTCCCAATATAATTACATAATAATGTGAGATAAAAGTGAAACCTTATATTAAAAACATAAAAATATATTAAAAATTATTATATTTCCAGTTTACTTCCCACATTTTTCAAATTCTTAGGTATTATAATTTTAAAATTAACTCCACTATTTTTATTAAAAACTCGAACAGAACCAGACATGCTCTCTTCTATAATCATTTTTAATATATAAAGTCCTAAACCTGTCCCTTGTGATTCATGTTTGGTTGTAAAGTATGGGTTAAAAACATCTTTTAGTATCTCCTTTGAAATACCACCACCATTATCTTCAACATCTATATGTACTCTATTATTAAGCTCCTTAATATCTATTGTGATAATAGCCTCAATACCTTTCTCTCTAGCAGCATCTATGGAATTATGAATCAAGATTAATAGTGCCTGTATAAGTTCTGATTCATATCCAACCATTTTGATATTAAGATTTTGAGTGCAAGAAAGTGTAAGCTCTTCCTTAACAGACATTGATGCTAACCTTTTACAGCTTGTTATAGCATCATTCAAAAAGAACTCTTCTAACTCTTTTCTATGTGAAAAAAGATTCATGAAATCATGAATAGTTCGAGAAAGGTAAGAGGTAACATCTTCTATATTATTTAGATGAACATTCAATCTTTCATAAGTTAATTTATCTTTTTTATAATCCATATCCATATTGATAACAATACCATTAATTTCTGTCAATGGTTGTCTCCATTGATGTGCAATAGTAGATATCATCTGCCCCATAGAAGCCAACTTACTTTGTTCCACCAACATCAACTTTTGTTCTGACTTCTTCTTTTGCATCATTTTAATTTTATATGCCAATATAAATGAAAAACATAAAACCTCAAATAGTGTTAAGAACTGAAAAATATAGTCAAAAGAGAGATTAAAAGGAATATCAGTTTTTAGAATATTTAAATAGATAAGAGGAAGAAACATGCCAATAGCAGATATCATTGTCCAAATTAATGAATAAAATTTAGCTATTACATCTTTTCTAAAATAAGCCAAATAGTACGTTGAAAAAATAACTATTATTACATAAAGGGGAACCAATACAAAAAATAGGTTAAAGAGCATTTGAGCATAAATAAACTGTTGAAACTCAAGCATAAAAATATTAATAACGGTTGATACAATAAAATAACCTATAAAAATATTTAAAATTCTATTTATCTTAGGTAACTGCTCTTTTAAATTTAAAATAGATTGTACAAAAAGCGTCATAGAGACAAAAAATGCTCCAGCACTGAGATAAAATATCAAAGTATACCCAGCAAAATAACGTTGAGAAAAACCAAAAAGACCAGTGAAATAAACCGTTAACCAAAAAGTATAAAAAACATAATACAAATAGGCTCGAAATTTTAAAAGAAAATAAAGAAAAAGATTATAGAACATCATGATTAACATTCCACCAAAAAAAATACCTTCAACAAGATTATAGGTCTGATAAAAATCTATAAGATACTCTTTTGTCACTAAAAAAAAATTAATATCTACCTTGTTATAATTTCGTATTTTAAAAAAAACTTTAGCCTCTTCATAAGGTTCTAAAGTAAAAGGGAAAATTATATGGTTTACATTAAACTCTCGGTTTTGATTTTTAGAGATAACCCCATCTTCTATATAATCAACCACTTTACCTGATTTAGATAAAAAAAACTCAATATGATAAGTAAATTGATTTTCAGATTTAAGATAATATGTTTTTCTCTTAGAGGAACTATTTTTTAACTCTAATTTGGCCCAATAGGCTTTACCATAATTGGAGAGCGTATTAAAAGATTTTTTACTCTGTTCCCATTTTTTTGTAGCTAACATATCAGGAGTTTCATTTAAATCTTCTGCCAATGTATAAAGTATATACCCTTTGGTTTTATAAAAATCTTCAGAGCCAATCTCTAATATTTCAGCATGAAGAAAATGAAACAAAAAGAGCAACGTTAGTAAGAATGCCTTTTGCATTATCTCCCCAATATAAACTATTTAAAGCATTATATAACATTTTTTATATATATTAACTACTCAACTCTCTATTTAAGCTCCCTAATCGTTCAGGTGTTCCAATATCGTACCAAGCACCAGAAAAATACTCTGTTGTTAAACGATTAGCCTCTATAGCCTTCAAAAGTAAAAGAGCTAATGCTTGTTTTCCATAAGGCAAACTTCTAAACATCTCTTTTGAATAGTAACCAATACCTGAAAAAGTATATTTTTCATCTGTATCATCTAAAAGAAAATCTCCTTTTAAATTATGTTCAGGATTATCTATCAATATTAAATGAGCCAAGCTACCAGCAGAGAGAGTAAAATTACTCTCAAAAGAGTAATCAGTCCATACATCACCATTGACAACTAAAAAAGTATCACTTAAGCGTGGCAAAGCCTTAACAATACCCCCTGCCGTCTCTAAAGCACCCTCATTTTGTTCATCTGAAAAAGTTATCTCTACTCCATACTTTGAGCCATCACCTAAATAGTCTATAATCATTTGACCTAAGTAGGCTACATTTATAACTATATGCTTAAATCCAGCATCACGTAAACGTTCTATATGCCAAACAATAAGAGGTTTCCCTCCTATCTCTAAAAGTGGTTTTGGAGTATGGTTGGTCAGTGGTCGCATTCTTGACCCTAACCCTGCTGCGAGTATCATTGCTGTCATATTCTCTCTCTTATTTTAATATGACGTAATTATATTCTTTTTTATCTCAATCTATTAAACTATCTTATCTAAAATCTTCCCTAAAGACTTAAACTCATCATACCGAGCAATATTTTCTCGTATATAACTCAATGTCATAGGAATGTCTTCTATATATGCAGGTTTATTATCTCTAATCTTTAAACGAGCAAAAATACCTAAAATTTTAATATGTCTCTGCATTGCCATAAAGTCAAACCAACGGATGAACTGCTCATCGCTGATATCTTTAATACCCTTTAAAATTTTAAACTCTAAGACCAGTTCTACTATTTTTTCTCTATCAAATTTAACATAGACATCGTTAAGAAGTGAAGCCAAATCATAAGTAATAGAACCTATAAGAGCATCTTGATAGTCAATAACCCAAACTTTCCCTCTTCCTGCAAACATAATGTTACGAGAGTGAAAATCTCTATGCACAAAATAACCTTGAGGTTGAGCAATCACTTCATCTTTTATAAGATTTAATACTTTATCAAGTTCCTGTTGCTCTTGAAGTGTTAACCTAATACCCAAATGTCGTTCAAGATACCACTCCTGCATTAAATTCATCTCAAACATTAAGAACTTTTCATCGTACACATCTAAACCTGATGTATCTGCCTTTTGCATCTTTAAAATTTCATAAATGGCTCGGGTATAAAGTAACTTACAACTCATCTCATTTAGTACATTGATAAGGTGGATATCACCTAAATCTTCTATTAGAAGATATCCAAGTGTTAAGTTTTGTGCATAGACTCTTGGTATCTGAACATCAGCCTTAAGTAGTCGCACACTCACATCTATAAAAGGGTAAATACTCTCAACCTGCATAGATGAGTCCATCACAATATAGGTTCTATCTTTTATAAAAAGACGATAATATTTTCTATAACTCGCATCAGCAGAAACCACTTCTAACTTACAATCACTATATCCTAAACTCTCTATCCATGCTTCAACTTTTTGCATATACCCCTCCTAAAACAGTACTTCTCTTTGCTCCTGTTACACTTTTTAATGCTACAGGTTTCTCCTCTAAACGCATAAATGCAAACCATGCAAATATCATCGCTTCTAAATCGTCACTACTTATATTATAATCATTTGTTGTTCTTACTTTAATGGTTGGCAATGCTTTTTGTAGTTCACTCATTAAAAAAATATTTTTAGCACCACCACCACAGACTAATAACTCTTGAATATTAAATTTTTTTACCTCATTAGCAATAGAGTGTACTGTTACTGCTAATAGGGTTGCTTGAATATCTTTAGAGGCTATTTTACCAAATGTTTCTAAATAGTTTATTAAAAATTTCTTATTAAAATATTCTCTTCCTGTACTTTTAGGATAATTTAAGTTAAAGTAGTTGTCATTCAACATATTTTTTAACAATTCACCATGAACAGTTCCTGATTTTGCCCACTCCCCATCTTTATCATATGCAAGGTTTTTATGCTCATTTATCCACATATCCATCAGTACATTTCCACAGCCTGTATCGTACCCTATTAAATTTTCACCTAAAATAGATATATTTGCCATACCTCCAATATTAAGTACAGCACAAGATTTGATATGAGAAAAAAGAAATTGATGAAATGCAGGAGCAAAAGGAGCCCCCTGCCCTCCTTGTGCCACATCTTTAGCTCGAAAATCTGTAACTACATTTATATCTGTTTCTACAGCCAACACAGAAGGATTACCCAACTGCATAGAGAACGGATGTTCTCCATTAGGCTCATGCCAAAGGGTTTGACCATGTGAACCAATGGCTATTATATCTTCTGACTTTATATTCTCTTTGTTTAGTAAGTCATTAACAGCTCTGGCAAAAGCAAGTGCTAAACGATGGTCTATCTCTCCTATCTGTTTTATAGTAGTTAAACCATTTATAACAGCCAATATCTCCTCTTTTAAAGCGTTCTCAAAGGGCATAAAAGATGAAGCTTCTAAACTACATGTCTCTTCTGATATTTGACATAGTGCTACATCTACACCATCTAAAGAGGTACCAGACATAATACCTATATACAAACCTTTAGCCATTTTTATTTTTCTGTGTCATCATCATTAAAAAGGAGACTAAAGTTCCAGCTACCATCATTACCGAATAGTCTATCTTATAATCCAGTAGTTTACCTATTACATAAGGTTGAGATATTAAAACCATTAAAAAACCTCCTATTAGTGCATACTTAACTGTCTCTTCTGAGCCACGTTTAGTAAATATGGCTGCAGCATAAACTCCTAACAGAGGGGCATAAGCAAATGCCATAACACCCAAAGCAAAACTCAGTAAGTCTAACTGTGTATACTGCTGCCAATAGTAAGAGAAAAGAGCCATAATGGAGAGTAAAACTGCAAAAACAACCACCATAATACGCCCTGCTTTTAAGAAGTGTGCTTCTGGTTTATTTTTTGATACCATAAGAGGTCTATAGATATCTTCCACAGCCACCGATGACATGGCTGAAAGAACAGAATTACTCGATGAAAGTGCAGCTGCAACAGCACCTACGGTTACCAAACCTCGTAACCCCTCTGGCATCTCATTTAAAATATAGAGCATAAAGATAGTCACACTCTGACCATCTACATTTTGGTCAATACAAGCAGATTTTATACCTGAAATTTCTGGATGTTGATAAAAGAGGTAGAGAAGTAAACCAATAGCTAAAAAAATCATTACTACAGGAACGGTAAAAATAATAGAGTATATCAGTGACTTTTCACCCTCTTTTTTGTTTTTACAAGTTAAAACCCTCTGTGTCATATCTTGGTCAAGTCCATATGCTGCTATATTTAGAAGAAAAAAGCCTACAAAGAGTGTCCAAATATTAAAAGAGCCCGTAAATGAAAAATTCACCAAGTTAAGTTTATGATTCTCATTTAAAGTTGTTATTATGGTTGAGAAGTCTGTATTGAGACTAGTATAAAGATAGACCAAAACAGCTATACCAGCACCTATGTAAGTAATAGCTTGAATAATATCTGAAAATATAACCGATTTTACGCCACCAAAATAGGTATATCCTAAAGCACCTATCATTAAGACTGCTATAGATATTGCCATATGTCCTACGGCAATATCTGAAAACAGAATCATCGAGATAGCCAATGCACCTATGTAAAGTCTAGCACCCGATGCAAAAAGTCTTCCTACTAGGAACATTACTCCTGCATAACGTTTAGAACTCTCACCATAGCGATACTCTAAGTATTCATAAACAGTAATTACATTAACTGCATAAAACTTAGGAACTAAGACTTTGGCTACAAAAACAACAGCCAAAAATGCAGAAACATAAAACCCTAAAAAAGTAAGGTCTCCTTTATAAGAGGACTCAGGTCCTCCCAAAAAAGTAGCAGCTGACTGAGAGGTAGCCAAAACGGAAATAGCAACAGCCAACATAGGCATACTATTTCCTCCTGTAAAATAATCTCTTGAAGTTTTAACCTTTGTCTGGCTTAGTAATACCGAAGTTAAAATAAGTATTAAAAAGTATGAAGCGAAAATCATCCAATCCAGTGAAGAAAAATTTGATTGCATTTATGCCCTTATAATTGTAGTTTTTTTGCTATTATAACAGAAAAAATAGGCTCTTTAAATAAATTCCACAACTCTACTAAATATTGTTATTTAGGGTTTTAAATGAGTTACACAAGCACTCTAACTTTACTATTTTAATCCTTTTTCATACAAAATAGAGAGAGACTAATTACTTTATGGATAAAATCTAATTTATTATTAATTTTAAGGATATTAGATGAGATTTATACTCATTGCATTTATTCTAACTCATACTATCTTAAATGCTAAAACAGATGAACAAACAACTATAAAACATAAACTCAACTGTAATATGACGGTAAAATATATAAAAAGACCTAAAAACGTAGATAACTTAAACGACTTCATTAGAGAAGGTATCTTCTATGGTCGAATACGCCTAAACAGTTTTAAGTTTGACAATACAAATGATAATAAAGATTTCTTTATTGCTGGTCTTGGTGGAAGTCTCGTATACAAAAGTGCTTATTTAAACAATATAGGCTTAACAGCTGGACTCTATACCTCACAAAATATAGGAGATAAAAAGCAAGATTTGGTAGCTGACTATCGTTCTGCAAAAGATTTACTAAACCGATATGATGTAGCAACAGATGATAAATTTGGATTAACTGCTTTAGCTCAACTCTATGCTGAGTATAGAACAAGTAAAAACCAACTAAAAATTGGGGATTTTCCTATTGAGACCATGATTGCTAAGAGTAATGATACTAAGATGATACCGAATACTTTTGAGGGTATCTATTACAAAAACCTATCTCTACCAAAAACATCTATTAAAACAGCCTTTCTACAAAAGCAAAAACTAAGAGACCATACCCGTTTTCATCACATACTAGCCTACGGTGATGACCCTACAGACAGTTACAGTAAATGGACTCAAAATGATGATAGTGCGATGCATAGAGGGCTAACACTTAGCAAATTAAAAGCAAAAAACATTAAAGATGAAATGTTTTTAATGGAGGTCAAAAATACTACAGTAGACAACTTAACCATAAAGCTTAACTACACAGAGCTTCCAGAGTTACTCTCTTATGCTATCTTTGATACTAAATATAAGATAAATTCTAATGATTTAATGATTATACCTGCCCTCCACTACATGCAACAATTTGATAATGGTGCAGGAGCTATTGGTGGAGCAAACTTAAAAAATAACACCGTTGGCTATAACGATATAGATAGCTTAAATGCTACACTTATAGCTGGTCGTCTCGATATTGTTAAAGATTCATACAGTCTACGTTTAGGATATTCTAAAACAGCCGATAAAGGAGACTTTGTGACCCCATGGCGTTCATTTCCTACAGCAGGATATACCAGAGCAATGGGACAAACCAACTGGTATGCCAATACAGAGACTTATATGGTACGTATGGACTATGACTTTTCAAAAGCCAAACTTCTTCCAGGAGTAAGAGCCATGATGCGTTATGCCATTCAGAATTTTGACGATAACAAAGCTGGTGTTCAAGCAGATAATAGAGTTCTTACTTTTGATATTGTTAAACGTTTTACCTCTATACCAAACTTTAGAACAAAATTACGTGCAGCATTTGTCAATGGAGATAAAAATACTATTGCCCAAGACAACTCTAAAAAATCAGACCCATCTTATAATGAACTACGTTTAGAATTTAACTACCTATTTTAATCTATAAAAAGAGTTTTCTGCTATAATTCGCTCAGGTGTGACAGGTAGTTGCTGGTGGTACATGTACCACGAGAGGAAAGTCCGTGCTACATATGAGACAGGACTCCATCTAACGGATGGCCAGAGTAATCTGAGGGCAAGTGCAACAGAGAGTAGACAGCCATCTATTGAACAAAATGACAAAAGCATTTTGCTTTTTTCTTCCCTATTTCCTGAATTAGTAGATAGATGGTGATGGTGAAAGGGTGAGGTAAGAGCTCACCAGTACTTATGGTAACATAGGTAGCTAGGTAAACCCTGTTCGTAGCAAGAAGTAATGGTATAAAGTCTCATTAAGTCATTGGATTGGCAAAACTGCTTCGCTTGAGCGTATGGGCAACCATACGCCTAGATAAATAACTACCCACGACAGAACACGGCTTATCGTCACACCTATCTAACTGTAAATGAAACCTTTATAGAGTAAGGTGTTGATTTACTATGTCTTCCTAATCCTATCTTTTTTAACTGATTTAAATATTGAGATAAACTTCCTCGTATACTACCACTACCTTGTATAATCCTATAAGAAAACTTACCACTATTATAGATGGTCAAAGCAATAGTCACACGTTGACCTTTATGGGCAGATGCTGCATTCCAATTATTCATATAACGCTTAACTTTAGAAATATAAGCGTTTTTAATTCCTTTATCACGGTTTGCATTAGAAGTTCTACCACTTTGATGTGAACTTTTAATTCTATCTGCCACTGAAGAACGATGCTTAATAGAACTACTCGGTTGCTTTGGTCTAACTGTTCTACTTTTTGGTCTATTTTTACTAGGTCTCTTTTTTACATTTTTTGTCTTTACAGAAGAGAATAAATCTTTAGCACTTTTTTTAGGAACTTTCTTTTTTGGCACCACTTTTTTAGGTACTTTTTTCTTTGGTACTTTTTTAACAACTTTCTTAGGAACTTTTTTCTTCGGTACTTTTTTAACAACCTTTTTAGGAACTTTTTTGACAACTTTCTTTGGTACTTTTTTCTTTGGTACTTTTTTAACAACCTTTTTGGGTACAACTTTTTTAGGAATTTTTTTTATAACCTTTTTCGGTATTTTTTTCTTAGGTGCTATTTTTTTAGGAATAACTTTTTTAGGAACAACTTTTTTAGGAACCGTTTTTTTAGGTATCTTCTTTGCTACAATAACTCTTTTTTTAGGTTTAGGCTTAACAACTTTTTTTGGTTCTACTTTTTTGGGTATAACTATTTTTCGTGGTATTAGCTTTTTAGGAATTAGTTTTTTGGGCATTACTTTTTTAGGAACGCTCTTTTGGGGAGTTTTTAAAGGTACAGGTGGAGTTACAAGTGGTGTTGGTTTATTTTTATTTGAAGACTTATCACTTCTATTTAAAACTGTTTTATCACTATTTACTAGAGTTACCGTAACCCTATTCTCATTTTTCTCTACATAATTTTTCGCTTTAACTTGATGAATATTATAAAAAAAGAGAATAGTTAAAAGGATGAACATATAAATAAAAAGTGCTGCAACACCTGAAAATATCTTGCCACGATTCATTATCTCTCCCTTCTATTATAAATTATCATACTTATTAAATTTTAACATCTATTCGTGTAGAAAAATTTTAATCTACTGTGTCAATAGTGATACTTTAGTAAAACCACTCTGCTTAACAACTTTAAGTAAAAAAATTACTTTTTCATAGGCTATATCTTTATCAGCATTAATAAAAATCACCTGTTTTTTATCTATATCGGCTGCCTTCAGTCTAAATGCATCAGGAAAAGAGTCTAAAGTAAAAGTATCATCTTTATAATAGATGGTCAACTCTTTATCAATTCTAATGGTTATAGCTTTACTGTCTGAAACAGCAGCTTTTTGAGAGCCATCAGGAAGATTAATCTTCTCTTCATACTGCATAACAGGAATGGTAATCATAAATATTGCCATAAGTACCAACATCACATCAATTAATGGTGTAATGTTTAAATCAGGAGCTTCATCCCACTCATACATAATTAAGCCTTTTGAGAAAGAATCAAGTCAGCTTGACTATCTAACAGTACATTTAACTCATAGGCTTTTCGTTTTAAAATCAAGTGAAAAGAGTAAGCAAATGTAGCTACAGCAATACCAGCAGCAGTCGCTACCAATGCCTCTGAAATAGCAGGTGCTACAATCGCAATAGAAGAGCCTCCACTCTGCCCACCTAATTTCGAGAAGGTCTCTAAAATTGCAACAACCGTACCAAACAGTCCAATAAAAGGTGAAGTGGAAGCTATGATAGAAAGAGCTGTAAGACCCCCTGTAGCATCCTTTATGGCATCATTTTTGGCAACTGAGAATATTGAGCTATTAGGAACCAGTACTTTAGAGAGATAAATAAAAAGTAGAGAGTCTTTCTCTACACTTTTAGAGCGTCCCATATAGAGTTTTTTTAAAGATTTCTCTTCTGTTGCAATTTTACTTTTTAATGAAAAATATCTATATATAAAAATCCAAAGTACCAGAAAGAGGTAAATAGAGAGTAGAGCTAAAACAAAAATTGTAATGGCCGAACTCTTATCAAGATAGGCAAAGAGGCTATCAAAAAGTCCCATATTTATTTCCTTTTTTTCAATCTAAAAAATATTAACATATTTGACCTCTCTAAAGGCTTGTTAATTTATATAAATATATATTTTTCTAATTATGTCTTAAATTAACACGTATGAACATCTATTGTAAATAATAAGTTCACAATTTAATATTTTTATTTAAAGAAATAAAAAGTTTACATAATCATATTAATTATAAAAAAACAATCATTATTGTATAGAAAATACTATTTAACAGCCCATAATAATGAGCTTTCAAAAGAGTCTATAAAAATAATTTTTTCTATTTTTTTCACATTTACATCACAACTTTATTGCTATACTAAATTTAGGAAAACAAACTATACTAATATTTTAATTCTAGGGAGAATAATACATGAGAAAAACAACTTTAATCAATCTAATGCTAGTCACCTCTGCCACTCTTTTCAGTGCCTGTTCAGGTAAAGATACTGTAAAACCAAAAAGTAGAGCTGAACTCTTTCAACTTCAACAAGAACAAATAGCACAACTTCCATTGGCTACCACATACCCAATAAATGGAACAGCAACTATAACTCATTATGATACAGCTCCTTCTTATGAGATGCAACATATAGAAGTTATAGATGTACCTACTCCACCAAGACGATACTCCAATTATCATAGAAGTCAACATTTTCAGCCACAAGCACAACATCTTGCATATACCAACTATAGAAATAACTTGTATAATATAACTCGTCTAATAGAAAATAACTCTAAAAAACTTTTAGGAAAAAAATATGTATGGGGAGCGACTGGTCCTTATAACTATGACTGTTCTGGTTTTACTCAAAAAGTATATAGAGATGCAGGAATAAATATACCAAGAGTATCTCGTGACCAAGCGAAGGTGGGACAATATGTAAACTACCAAAATCTAAGAAAAGGGGACATGGTCTTTTTTGATACACATAAAAAAAGAACAGGAAGAGTTTCACATGTGGGAATCTATTTAGGTTCTGGAAACTTTATCCATGCAAGTTCTGGTGCAAAAAAAGTTGTAATATTTAACTTCAATGAAAAAGATTTTTATAAAAAACGTTTTTTATGGGGAAGAAGAGTGATTAGAGATAATACGCATATGGCATCTCTATAAGATTATAGTTTACCAATTTAGTTTAGTCGGGAAAACCCGACTAAATAATATTACTACTTAATACTCTCTACTTTAGAAATTGCAGCTGCAATAGTAGTACTTGTAGATTGAGCTTTTTCTAGTAGCTCTTTTGCTTCACCAATGGCTTTAGCAAGGTTTGTATCGTCTCCTGAGAGTGCTACTGCACCGTCAACCATACATAAAGTCTTCTCTTCATCAACTTTAACATAACCACCATTTATAGCCACAGAGACAACTTTGCCATCTGTACGTTCAATGCTAATTACACCTGTGTCTAAAAGAGAAACAACAGCAGCATGTCCAGCTAAAATACCAAACTCGCCCTCGCCACCAGGTACGGTAACTTGTTTTACTTCATCATCAAAAATGACACCGTTTGGTGTCACAATTTCAAGTTTCATGAGTTCCATAGTTAAACTCCTTCTACTTATTTATTTTTTGCTTGAATTTTCTCATTCTTAGCAATAGCTTCGTCCATGTTACCTACCATGTAGAATGCTGCTTCGCTCATATCGTCGTATTTACCTTCGATAAGACCTTTGAATCCTGCAAGTGTATCTGCAAGCTCAACGTAAACACCAGGAGACCCAGTAAATACTTCAGCAACGTGGAATGGCTGAGAAAGGTATTTTTCAATCTTTCTTGCTCTCTCAACAGTGTTTTTGTCTTCTTCTGAAAGCTCATCCATACCAAGAATTGCAATAATATCTTGAAGGTCTTTGTACTTTTGAAGAATTGACTGAACACCACGTGCAATACTGTAATGCTCTTCTCCAAGAATTTGTGGGTCAAGCATTCTTGATGTTGAATCCAATGGGTCAACAGCAGGGTAGATACCTTTTTCAGCAATAGAACGGTTAAGTACTGTTGTTGCATCTAAGTGAGCAAATACAGAAGCTGGAGCTGGGTCAGTCAAGTCATCTGCAGGAACGTATACTGCTTGTACAGAAGTAATTGAACCTTTTGTTGTTGATGTAATTCTCTCTTGGAGTTTACCCATTTCAGACGCAAGAGTTGGTTGGTAACCAACAGCTGATGGAATACGACCAAGAAGAGCTGACATTTCAGAACCTGATTGTGCAAATCTAAAGATGTTATCAATAAACATAAGAACATCAAGACCCATTTCGTCTCTGAAGTACTCAGCCATTGTAAGACCTGTAAGTGCAATACGGTTTCTTGCTCCTGGAGGTTCACTCATTTGACCGTAGCACAGTGCAACTTTGTCCAATACGTTCGACTCTTCCATTTCAAAATAGAGGTCATTCCCTTCACGAGTTCTTTCACCAACACCTGCAAATACAGAGTAACCACTGTGTTTCATTGCAACGTTGTTAATAAGTTCCATAATAATAACGGTTTTACCAACACCAGCACCACCAAATAGTCCTACTTTACCACCTTTGTTGTATGGAGCAAGAAGATCAACTACTTTAATACCTGTTTCAAATACTTCAGTTGCTGTACTTTGCTCTTCAAATGGTGGTGGGTCTCTGTGAATTGAACGGTACTCTTTACATGTAAACTCACCTGCATCATCAACCGTGTCACCAATAACGTTGAAGATACGTCCTAGAACTTCTTCACCAACTGGAACTTTAATTGGGTCACCTGTTGCTTTAACCTCTTGACCTCGGACTAAACCTTCACTCATGTCCATTGCAATTGTTCTTACACGGTTGTCACCTAACTGTGCTGCAACTTCTAAAACCAATCTCTGATCACCGATTGTTGTCTCTAATGCTTCGTTGATAGCTGGAAGATAATCCGTAAAATCAACGTCAACAACGGGACCTAGTACTTGTACTACTTTACCTGTCATAAATCTATTCTCCTATTATTATTTCAACGATTCCATACCACTGATAATCTCAATGAGTTCAGTCGTAATCGCTTCTTGTCTTGCTTTGTTGTATTTAACACTCAACTTCTTAACCATATCACCTGCATTGTTCGTCGCTGCATCCATTGCTTGCATACGAGCAGAATGCTCAGCAGCCAATGAATCTAACAATGAATAGTACATTGTATACTCAACATACTTTTCTACCAATGCATTTAATAATGTGTCATCATCATCTGGTTCTACATCCATCTCTGATAGAGAAACACTCTCTGTTAGTTCAAGCGTAGATGTATCTACTGGAAGAAGTTGTTGTGTATAAACTTTTTGCAGTATCATATTTACATATCCATTATGAATAAGAATAATCTTATCAGTTTCTCCAGCCACATAATCTTCAACCAATGATGAAATCAACTCTGTTGAACGTGCATAGTCAGGTTTTGAACTTAAGTCATCAATCTGATTTAACATCTCAACTTGGTTATATTTGAAAAAGGCAATACCTTTTTTACCCACACCACTTAGACGAACTTCAATACCTGCATCAACATACTCTTGCATGATTTTATTCGCTTGTTTAATGGTTTGATGGTTGAATCCACCACAAAGACCTTTGTCCGATGTTACAAACACAATGTCAATTTTTTTAGGATTTTTGTTCTCTTTCATGAAAACATTATCAATCCCCTCTGCATTGTTTTGAGACATCTTCTGTGCAATCTCCGTTAACAACTCTGTTAACTTCGTAGCATAAACTTTAGAACGTGTAGCAATCTCTTCTGCACGTTTAAGTTTAGCCGATGAAACAAGTTTCATCGCACGCGTGGTCTTTTGAGTACCTTTAACACTCGCAATTTTACGCTTTATCTCTTTTAAATTAGCCATAATTGAACCTTCTTACGCTGAAAAAGATTCTTTGAAATCTTCAATCGCTTTTTTCAACTCTGCTTCATTATCATCAGTGATTTTTTTCTCAGATTTAATGCTCTCTACAACAGAAGCATACTTAGCATCCATAAATGGATAAAGCTCAGCTTCAAACTTAGTTACTGCATCAACAGGAATATCATCAAGGTAACCCTTAACCCCTGCAAAAATTATAATAACTTGTTTCTCAATTGGCACTGGAGAATATGGCCCTTGTTTAAGAACCTCAACCATTCTACCACCTCTTTCAAGTTGAGCTCTACTATGCTCATCAAGGTCAGAAGCAAACTGTGCAAAGGCTTGAAGCTCACGGTAAGAAGCAAGGTCTAGTCTAAGTGTACCTGCAACTTGCTTAGTCGCTTTAATCTGTGCAGCACCACCAACTCTTGATACTGAAAGTCCAACGTTAATCGCAGGTCTTACACCTGAGTTAAAGAGGTCAGTTTCAAGGAAAATCTGTCCATCAGTAATAGAAATTACGTTGGTTGGAATGTACGCAGCAACATCACCTGCTTGTGTTTCAATAATTGGGAAAGCTGTAATTGAACCTGCACCATTTGCATCAGAAAGTTTAGCTGCTCTTTCAAGAAGTCTTGAGTGAAGATAGAAAACATCCCCTGGGTACGCTTCTCGACCTGGAGGTCTTCTTAAAATCAATGACATCTCTCTGTATGCAACAGCATGTTTAGTTAAATCATCATAAAAGATAACTGCATGTCTGCTAGAGTTCATGTAGTACTCAGCCAAAGTAACACCTGCATAAGGAGCCAAGAATTGGAACGCTGCAGAGTCAGCAGCAGAAGCATTAACAATAATTGTATACTCCATCGCTCCAGCTTCTTCAAGTCTTTTAACCAATGATGCAACGGTTGATTGTTTTTGACCAATCGCTACATAGACACAGATAACATCTTGTCCTTTTTGGTTGATAATAGTATCAATTGCTAAGGTAGTCTTACCTGTTTGTCTATCACCAATAATAAGCTCTCTTTGTCCTCGTCCAACTGGTACCAATGCATCAATCGCTTTAATACCTGTTTGAAGTGGTTCATGAACTGATTTTCTAGCCATAATCCCTGGTGCTTTTGTCTCAATAAGTTGAGATTCTGCTGATTCAATTGGACCTTTACCATCAACTGGCTCTCCAAGTGGGTTAACAACACGACCTACCATCGCATCTCCAACTGGCATTCTTAAAAGCTCACCAGTTCTCTTAACGCTCATTCCCTCAACAATACCAGCCATTGAACCAAGAACAACGATACCTACACTCGCCTCTTCTAGGTTAAGTACCATACCTTGAACACCTGTTTCAAACTCTACTACTTCTCCTGCCATAACATTGTTAAGACCGTATACAGATGTAATTCCATCTGCAACCCCTACTACTTTACCAACTTCGTTGATATCTACATCAATCTCAAAATTTGCGATTCTCTCTTTAATTATTGAAGAGATTTCGTCTGCTTGTAATTTGTTTGCCACTGCAACTCCTTCCGTTAGATTACTATTTTATAATGATTTCGTAATGAAATCAATTAACTGTTCTTTAACTCTCTGCTTAGAGAAGTTTACCTCTATACCCAAATCTTCAACTGACACTTTGATCCCGTCAAGATCAGATTGTTCTTGAGTCAATTTAATGGTTGAGCCTGTATATGTTTTTAATGAAGTTTCAAGCTCTGCAAGTTCTGCATCGCCTAAAGTGTTTGAACTTTTCACAACACCTTCATACTCATTTGTCTCTTTTTGAATTGCTTGATTTAATCTCTTCGCCACAACTGGCAAGAGGTCTAAACGACTATTTTCACCAATAATTTTGATAAAGTTTTGTAATTTAACATCACTATCTTCACCTAAGCCATCAAGTACAAATGAAGTTTTTTTATCAGCTGGAACCAATGGAGAGGTTAACATCTCAGCAACACTATCGTCAGAAAAAGCGTCTGCAATAGCCGAAAGTTTCTCTGAAAAAGCAACTCTCTCTTCAGAAGTTGTGATGTCAACTAAAGCGTTAACATATCTGTTTGCAATTAACTCTTCCATTTACGCCACCTTTTTAGAGATTAATGAAACAACTTTAGCTTCGTCAATAGCAATATCATCATTTTCAAAACCATCATTTAGTAAGTTATCAATCGTTGTTCTTGTAGCTTTTTTAGACTCTAAAGCTTGTTTATCAAGAGCTTGTTTTTCCATCATACTTAAAGCAGTACTGTTTTTATCAGCAATATTACTAGATAAAATTTTTGCTTCATTGGCAGCATCTGTAACAATCTCTTCTGCTTTAGATTCAGCTTTTAATAAATTAGCTTCAGCCTCTTTTTTAGCATCTTTAGTAGCCTGTAACTTCTCTTCTATCTCTTTAAGTCTATTGGCTATTCCTTCGGAACGTCCTCTAAAGAAATCTTTAATAGGATTAGCTACCAAATAATACACAAGACCTGCAAAAATAGCAAAGTTTAAAACTCTGTATTTAAAATCAGAGTCCCACATAGTTACGGTGTGATGCTCAGCACCTGAAGCAAGTACCAATGATGGTACAAGAACAGTTGCAAATAGAGCTATACTTTTAATTCTCATTCAACATCTCCTATAAACTACTGAGTTTAGTCTCTAAACTCTTTTTTAATTGAGGTAACTCAGTAGCAAGTGATTTTTTCAACTCTTCTTGCTCTGTTGTAAGTTCTGCTAAGAATTTATGGTAATTATCATCAAGTTCTTTTACTTTACTTTCAATTTTACTCTCTGCTAAAGCTTTCGCTTCAGAAGTAGCTTTCTCTCTGATTTCATTAGCTTCGGCTCTTGCCTCACCTAGTAGCGTATCAGCTTTTGTATTCAGCTCATCATTATTTCCTGCCATCTCTTCTGCATCTTTTAAATTAGCTTCTATTGTTGCATCTCTATCATCCATAAACTTTAGTAATGGTTGAAACAACATAGTATTTAACAAAAAGAGAAGAGAGAAGAAAACAATAAGAACGAACAACATCAAACCGGGATTCAAGTCAAGCATTCAAACTCCTCCAAAAAATTTTGCGTATTATAACTTGGAACATGTAATAATTTGATTAATAAATTGTTATATAAGAGGGATTGAAGAGATTAAAAAAAGGCATTGGGTAGATTGGTAGCAGAGACAAGTTTCAAAATGAAAACTTGTCTATTTTTGTAGCATTTTTAAAAATTTTTCTATTTCTTCATTATCTTTAAAGTTTATCTCTAAACTATTATTTTTAATCTTAAAGGCAAAAGGAAGTTTGTCTTTAAAGGAGTTTTTATAACTGTTTATAAAAACTCCTTTTTTCTCTTTTTTAACTTCTTCCTTTTCAACATTCTTTTTACTTTTTGCTAAGAGTTCACTCTCTCTTACAGAGAGTTTTTGCCCAATAATTGTATCCACTAAAACCTTCTGCTCTGGTTCATCAAAACCAACCAAAATTTTAGCATGACCTTGTGAAATAACTCCTGTTATTAATTTTTTTTGAACATATTTAGAGAGTCCTAAAAGTCTTAATGTATTGGTAATTTGAGAACGACTTTTATTGACAACATGTGAAAGCTCATCATGTGTAATCTCATAGACTTTAATTAACTCATCATAGGAGTGAGCCAACTCCATCGAGTTTAAGTTTTCTCTTTGAATATTTTCTATTAAAGCCAATTCACGAAGTTTAGCATCGTCAATATCAACATCTGCAATAATAGCTTTTATAGTGTCTAAACCAGCCAATTTATGGGCTCGAAGTCTTCTCTCTCCTGCTACAAGCAAGTAGCCTTCATCTCTTTGGAGAACAACAATGGGTTGAAGTAAACCATTTCGTTTAATAGACTCACTTAACTCGGTAAGTGCTTCATGGTCAAAAGTTTTTCTTGGTTGATAAGGATTGGGTGATATTTCATCAACATCAATCTCTTGTATCTGATCAGCCGATGTACTGTTAGTAGACATCTCATTATCATACGATTGACCAACCTCTTCTAATATTGCACCGAGTCCTCTACCTAAAGCCATCTTATTTACCTCTTAAAATGCATTTTGCCAAATTATTATAGGCAATAGCACCTTTTGATTTATGTGCATACTCAGTTACAGGTTTTCCATAACTTGGAGACTCTGCTACTTTTATATTACGTGGGACAATAATAAACTCTTTTTTCTTATCTAAAAAAAGATTATCTTTAAAATGATGAGCCAAATCTTCAAGCACTTGCTTAGAGAGATTATTTTGTACAGAGTACATCGTAGGTAAAAAACCTTTAATCTCTAACTTAGGATTAATTGACTTCTTGAGAAGATTAATGGTATTAAGCAGTTGTGCCAAACCTTCCAAAGCAAAATACTCACACTGTATAGGAATAATAACCGAATCAGCAGCACCTAAAGAGTTAATGGTAATAGGTCCTAAAGCAGGAGGTGAATCTATAATAATGTAGTCATAGTTATTTTTAATTGGCTTAATTGCTTTTTTCAATAACAGTTCACGATTTTTCTTTGATGGATCATAAAACTCTTTTTCAACACCTACTAATCCAATATTTGCAGGAACCATATCTAGGTTTTTAAATTTTGAGGTTAAGATAACCTCAGACATCTTTTTGATACCAATCAACACATGATAAATATTATACTCATAATCATTTCGATTAAAACCCAAACTAGTAGTCGCATTAGTTTGAGGATCTGCATCAATTAATAGTATTCTTTTTCCATTACTTGCTAATGCTGCAGCGAGATTGACAGCTGTTGTTGTCTTCCCGACTCCACCCTTTTGATTTGCTATTGCAATTACTTCACTCATCTTATATTATATACTCTCTTATTATCTATTATTAGTGAACCGTCTTCTGACAGAATAGCCTTATCAAGGGATTTATAGTCCCCATCAACATGTGCAAAAAACTCTTTCGTTCTTCCGAATTCTATCCTATATTGACTAAATATATGCTTCCATGAGGGGTAGTTTTCAAGAGTAAAAAGATACTTTTTCAATAAAACCATTGGCTCAACGTTGAGATTTAGAGCTTCAAAGCTATTTGAATTTTTTTGTAAATTTATACCCATTCCACAAAGAAGAATATTATCTATTTTTTTTGTTATGGTTCCACCAATTTTATCCTTATTTTTATATAAATCATTGGGCCATTTTACCCAAATATCTTCAGCATATTCAGACAAAACTTTTTTCATAATATAGGAAAAATAGATAGAAGCAGAGCTTAATGGTAAATCATCGGGTAAATCATCTATTGAAATAGCTATAGAAAAAAATAAATTCCCCTCTCCACCTTCCCAAGAGTTATCTCTGCTACCTATACCTTTTGTCTGTTTTTTTGCCATAACAGTAAAGGGAAGAGTAAGTTTTTTATTTTTTACCTCTTCTATTAAATATGTTTGTAAATACGTTTGAGTTGATTCCAACTCATTAAAGTAAAGAATTTCCAACTTTTAATCCTCTTCCTACACAATATGCCTTAGCATTAACAGCTTTTTTAGATGCTGGTTGTAAAACTCCTATCTCTAAACTACCTTTACTACAACCTATCACTATTGATTCATCTTTAATTTCTAAGATTTTACCTTCTTCATTCTGACTCTTTGTTTCAAGTAATTGTACATTTTTAACTTTCATACCACCCTCAACAAAAATCCCAGGCCAACCTTCAAATGCTCTATATTTGTCATAAAATTCTGAAGCAGAAGAAAAATTAACCAAGCCATCACTCTTCTTAATCTTTTTACAATGTGTAGCCATTGCTCTGTTCTGTTCTAGTGGAGCAATACTCTCAAAACGGTGAATAATATCAGTGGTCAAAGCACAAGCATCATCACTCAATCTATTCATTAGTTCAGGTAAAAGCATAGTTGGAGGAATTTTAAAATAACGATACCCTAAAATAGGACCAGAGTCTAATCCCTCTTCCATAAGCATTGCTGTTACTCCTGTGAACTCATCACTGTTAAGTAGAGATTGTTGAACAGGACTCGCCCCTCTATACTGAGGGAGTAGAGAAGCATGTAAGTTAATGCATGGTGCAATATCTAAAATATTTTTTGGTAAAAGCTGTCCAAATGCAGCTACAACAATATAATCGGGGTTGGCATTTATTATTGCTTCATAAATTCCATCATCAGAAAGTTTTTCTGGTTGTAAAATTTTTAGATTATGCTCCAAAGCTAAAACTTTAACATCAGGAGCTTTTAGCTCATTTTTACGTCCTGCTTTTCTATCAGGCTGAGTTATAACCAATGGAACTTCTACATTAACATCATCTATAAGTGTTTGTAAAATCTCTTTTGCATAATGGGGAGTTCCCATGTAGACTATTTTTTTCATTTTATTTTTTCTTTTTTATTTAAATTTACGTAGGTTTGACCATGTCAAACCTACCAAGATATATTTTAATTAGAAAAAAGCGTTCCACCCTTCTGAACACCATCAAGTAAAAAACTTCTTGCATCTTCCAATCCAAATCCTGTTGCTAAAAATACTTTTTTACCATTATGTAGTAAAAAATCTGCAGCTTTTAGTTTGGTTACTATTCCACCTGTTGCAAACTCATTGTTTGCTGTGGTTGGAGCAGTTAACTCCTCTTCCGTAAGAGCCGAAACCTCTTTACGGATGACTGCATCATCAAACTTATGGGGGTCTTTATCATAAAGAGCATCTATGTCTGAAAGTATCACCAACAACTCTGCATTAAAATTTTCTGCCACATATGCAGAGAGCTGGTCATTGTCTCCAAACTCTAACTCTTCTGTAGCTATCACATCATTTTCATTGATAATAGGCACCACACCATTAGAGAGTAGACCATCCATTGCAACTTGTGCTAAATGTGTTCGTTTTTTAGAGTCCAAATCAGCTGCACTCAAAAGAACTTGTGAACAGATGATATTATGTTTTGCAAACTTCTCTTGATACATTTTGAGTAGGAGTGGTTGACCTATGGCAGCAAGTACTTGCTTATTTCCTACAGACCATCTATCTAAAGGTAAAACCGTATATCCTGCTGAAACAGCTCCCGAACTAACAACAATGACCTCTATACTTTTTGCCATAATAGAGGCAACAAGTTCAACAAAGTCACTCATTCTCTCTTTTGAAACATTTCCCTCTTCAGTCAATACATGAGAACCAACTTTTATAACAATCCGTTGATACTCATTAGACCTACTCATGGTCCTCTTTCTCTTGTTCTGTAACTGAGTTAACAAAAGATTTAAGTGTATAACGTAAAGCTTCTGTATTTAGGTGAGAAATAGATGAAATTGGTAAAACAAAAAGAGGTTCATCTTTTGGTAAGTTTACACCAAAGTCTTCCACGAAACCATAAGAGCTATACTCTTTATTGGCTTTATATTTATTAAGTGTTTTATTTACTTCTAAACCTATATCTGCTAAAAACTGTTCTGTTAATTCATTGACCTCTTCAACAGGAAAAGTATCACATTTTGTAATAGCAACAGCAAACCTTCTTCCAGCCAACTCTTCAGAATAACGCTCTAACTCTACTAATAAAGTTTCATACTGATACTTCATGTCACGATAGTTCGCTGCATCTACAAGTAGAAGTAGTGTTTTGGTTCTCTCAATATGTTTTAAAAACTCAAGACCTAAACCACGACCATCACTTGCACCCTCTATAATTCCTGGAATATCTGCCATCATAAATGAGTCATACTCACCAACCATTACCACACCAAGATTTGGAGTCAATGTTGTAAACTCATAAGAAGCAACTTTAGGACGTGCATTTGAAACAGCTGAAATAAGTGTAGATTTCCCTACACTTGGATACCCTACCAAACCAACATCAGCTATGAGTTTCATTTCAAGTCTAAGCTCTTTGGTTACCCCAGGAAGCCCTGGTTGAGCATAGGTTGGTCTTTGATTAGAAGCATTTTTAAAGTGCATGTTTCCAAGACCACCTTTCCCACCTTCTAGAAAAAGAACTCTCTCTCCCTCTTCTACCAAATCATACAATACTTCATCTGTTAAAGCATCTACCACCTGTGTTCCTGGAGGAACTATAATGTCTACACTTTTACCTTTACGACCATAACATTTACGACCTTCCCCAGGTTGACCATTTTCTGCTTTTATATGGTTACGACCTCTTAAGGCAGATAAAGTATCGGTATTATTATCTACAACAAAATAGACATTACCACCTTTTCCACCATCACCACCATCTGGACCACCTTTGGCTACAAACTTCTCTGTCCAGAATGAAACACAACCTGCTCCACCTTTACCTGAACTTAGCATTATATCTACACTATCTACGAACATAAACTTCCTTCATGAGCAGACATATATGTCTACCCTACTATAATTATGGAATTATATCTAAAAGAGCATGTAGGTGTATTGAAACTAAAACTACTCTAACAAACTTTTTGCTATATAATTTGTTATAAATTGTCAATAAAATAATGTAAAAAATATATATTTGTAACAAAAGTGTAACTTTTTGAGAAAATTTGAAACATTTTTAATATTTTTTAAAATATTTTCAAAACTAAAAAAAGAAATTTTTTTTCATATTTAAAAAAAACAACCATTAGTTTATAAAAAAATTTCACATTTACTACCATATTGGTTTATTTTTACTCATGAATAGAAAATAACTTCACATAAAATAACATATTTTTTTATAATAATTATATTTAATTAGATTTCACATAGATAAAAACTTTAGAATTTATTTTATATTTAATATACCAATATCGCTTTATAGATAAACAGATATCTTTTATGTATTATTCAGATGGAGTTATATTTAAAGAAAAATTACAAAGGAGATTTATTATGCAAAACAAGAACTATGATTTTCAAAATTTAAACATTGGTACCAAAGGTATTATGGTGTATATTTTACAAAAAAATCTAAATGAAATCGGAGAAAATCTGGTGGAAGATGGTATTTTTGGAAAAGAGACCAATAGAATTGTAAAAGAGTTTCAATCAATGCATAACTTAAAGGTTAATGGAATAGTTGATTATAAAACTATGATAGAGATTGATTTAGAGTATGAGAGACAGCATTCAAAAGCTGTATAAATAGATGAGAGTTTAAAACTCCATCTATCCAATTTAAAGATTATGCAGGTATTACAGAAACTCTTTTTTTACCACGTGAAACGTTGCTAAATTTAACAACACCATCAACAAGTGCAAAAATTGTATGGTCTTTACCCATACCAACACCAGTACCTGGGTGAACTTTTGTTCCTCTTTGTCTAATAATGATATTTCCAGCAATTACTGATTCACTACCATATTTCTTAACACCTAGACGACGTCCAGCTGAATCACGGTTATTCTGTGTAGAACCTTGACCTTTTTTGTGTGCCATATTATGCTCCTTATGCTATAGATGTAATTCTAACTCTAGTAAAGTCTCTTCTGAAACCTCTTTTAAGCTTTGAATCTTTTCTTCTTCGTTTTTTATAGATGATAACTTTTTTGTCACGACCTTCGTTAATCACCTCACCTTTAACCACTGCACCCTCTACAAAAGGAGTACCTACAGTTAAGTCACCGTTGTCTAGTGCTAGAACTTCTTTGAATTCTACAGCACTTTTTGGTTCTAAACTCATTTTGTCAAAACAGATGATATCACCCTCTTGAACTTTAAATTGTTGACCACTTGCTTTAATGATTGCGTACATTGCAAACCCTTCAGTAATTGTTGTTATTTTAAAAAGTTTGAGATTATACCCAAAACATTTTTAATTTTGTTTTAAAGATACGCATAAAGAGCTTATTTCCTTATTTATGAGTGATAATTAGGTGACTCTTTCGTAATGGTAACATCATGAACATGACTTTCACTTAAACCTGCTGAAGTAATCTCAACAAACTCTGCTTTTTCCCAAAATGTTTTAATGTCTTTTGAACCACAGTACCCCATAGATGACCGTAAACCACCAATCATTTGGTGAACCACAGAAGCTATTTTACCCCTATAAGGTACACGACCTTCTATTCCTTCTGGAACAAGCTTATCGGCAGCTGTACCCTCTTGGAAATAACGGTCGGTGCTTCCTTTACTCATGGCTCCAATACTTCCCATACCACGGTACTCTTTAAACTGTCTACCGTTGAACAAAATCATCTCACCAGGAGCTTCATAGGTTCCAGCTAATGCTGAACCAAGCATAATAGAACTTGCACCTACTGCTAATGCTTTAGCCACATCACCAGAGAAACGAACTCCACCATCAGCTACCACAGGAACACCTAAAGCATTGGCTACCTGTGCGACCTCGTCAATAGCAGAAATTTGAGGTACACCAACACCTGTTACAATTCTAGTAGTACAAATGGAACCAGGTCCAATCCCCACCTTAACAGCGTCAGCACCAGCTTCGATTAAATCTTTTGCAGCAGCACCAGAGGCGATATTTCCTGCAATAACATCTACATCAAGGTTTGCTTTTATCTCTTTAAGTGTGTCTATAATCCCTTGAGAATGTCCATGAGCAGAGTCAAGTACAATAACATCAACACCAGCTTCAACCAAGGCAGTTGCACGGTCAAGTTGACCAACACCAATGGCTGCTCCTACTCTAAGTCGTCCATGCTCATCTTTGTTAGCATTTGGGAACTTTTCTCTTTTTTCAATATCTTTAATGGTAATAAGACCTTGAAGCACATCATCCTCATCAACAATTGGTAACTTTTCAATCTTATGTTCTTGTAATATCTTACTTGCTTCATCGAGTGTTGTTCCTGCTTTTGCAGTTACCAATGGTGCTTTGGTCATTACATCTTCTATCATTGCTGACATATCAGTAATAAAACGCATATCACGGTTGGTAATAATTCCAAGAAGCTTCATGTTCTCATCAACCACAGGTACACCTGAAATTTTATACTCACCCATTAAAGCATCGGCATCAGCTACTGTTTTGTTGGCTGATATATAGATAGGGTCAATAATAATTCCACTCTCAGACTTTTTCACTTTTGAAATCTGCTTTGCTTGAGCTTCAATATCCATATTTTTATGAATAATTCCAATCCCACCAAGGTGAGCCATAGCGATAGCTGCTTTGTACTCAGTTACCGTATCCATGGCTGCTGATACTAAAGGTGTATTTAACGTTACACGTTTAGTCAAATTGGTCTTGATACAAACCTCTTTAGGAAGTACTGTCGAGTGTTGTGGTACCAAGAGTACGTCTTCAAATGTTAATGCTTTTTTCTTAATATTCATGTAGAGGTTTCCTTTTATTTTGTGTAATTTATAGCGTTCTCAAGGCTTAACGCCCCATCAAACACAGCTTGTTCGTTAAATGCTTTTCCTATTAGTTGAAGACCTATGGGCATACCTTGGGTATCTTTTGCCACAGGTAAAGAGAGTGCAGGAAGACCAGCAAGGTTAATTGCGATGGTATACATATCAGACTTATACATCTCTAGTGGGTCATGAATGGAACCTATTTTAGGTGCAACCGTAGGAGCCACAGGAGATAAAATCAAATCTGCCTCTTCAAAAATAGCATTAAACTCATCACGAATCAGATGTCTTACTTTTTGAGCTTTTACATAGTAGGCATCGTAGTAACCAGCTGAAAGAACAAAGTTCCCCAGCATAATTCTTCGTTTTACCTCATCACCAAATTGTGCTCTGGTATTTCTAAACGTCTCTTCAAGGTTTGCACCCTCAACACGTTTACCATAACGAATACCATCATAACGTGCCAAGTTTGTTGTTGCTTCTGCTGTTGCTACAATGTAATAAGTAGCAATATCATACTTCGTATTTGCCATATCTTTATGAACAATGGTATGACCAGCCTCTTTTAACACCTCAACTGTTTTAGCATAAGCATCTTGAATATCTTGACTCGCTTCTGAAACATAATTATCAATAACAGCGATAGTAAGCTTTCTATCAGGATTTAAATTTTCAGTAACAGGTGTCAACTCCAAAGTTGAACAGGTTGAGTCTTTTTCATCATGTGAAGCAATAGCATCATATAAAATGGCTGCATCTTCCACATTTTGAGTTATGGGACCTATCTGGTCAAGGCTTGAAGCATAAGAGGCTAAACCAAAACGACTTACACGACCATAAGTAGGTTTCATTCCCACACAACCACAGTAAGCAGCAGGTTGACGAATAGAGCCACCCGTGTCAGAACCAAGAGCAGCAATAGCAATTCCCCCTGCTACAGCAGCAGCAGAACCACCCGATGACCCACCTGGAACTCTGTCATCTCCATAAGGGTTTTTTGTCACACCATAAAAAGAGCTCTCGGTAGTAGACCCCATAGCAAACTCATCCATGTTTGCACGTCCAAAGGCAGAGAAACCTTTTGCTTTTAGGTTTTCTATAACTGTCGCATTATAAGGAGCCACATACCCTTGAAGAATCTGCGAACCAGAAGTTACAGACCAATCTTTTACTTGAATGTTGTCTTTAATAAGAATAGGCACACCCTCACCAGCCGAAGCGAAGTCAATATAGGCATTCAGCCCACCCTCTTTGGCTTTGGCTTCCATCTCAACTTTGAGTGCTTCAAGCTCTTCATTGCTTTTTGTTAATGCTTCTTTTAATGTAATCACTGTTTTTCCTAACCTATATTATGCTAAATATAAAAATTGCGTGATTATACCAAATTATAATAATAGTTTCTCTAAAAGAACAATATCCACATATTAACTACGCATATCTTTCCAAATTTTATATACCTTATCGACTGCCCAAACTAAAATAAGTAACAACAACACAGGTATGGCATAGGTCAAGTAAAGCTCAGGAGTTAATGAGGCATAGAGGTATACAGAAGAGAGCATTGTTATTAAAAATATTTTACGTATCACAAAAGTTCCTTTTTAGCTACTTTACCTATAAAAAAATAGATTCATAATTCCCTTGAAGTGTCTATACTGCGAACTCTATTTTTCAACATTTTTTTCCTTTTATCATTACAAAATTAGTTTCTTTTGTCCCAGGTAAGCGAATTTATCATATTTTTTGAGAAGATCATCTATAAGAATATGTAATCCATCTACATTATAACGTACCTTATAATAACCACTACTGGTCTCTTTAGAGTTAAGCTCAAAAGTGAACAAATATTGTTCAACAGCAAGATAAAAATCTTTTTTTAACGCCTCTAGCTCTTCATCCATAAACACATATACATTATTTTTGCACTCTTCATAAAATGTATAGATACCATCAAGGCTACGTATATGAAACACCATCGTCATACTATTGTTTCTTAAAAAGAAAATACTCCCTGCTGCAGGAGGTAAAAGTTTATAGAATTTATTAAACATCTTTTTATCATCACTAATAGGATTAGAAATTTCACTCTCTTCAGAATCGAAATCAGATTCTTGAATTCTATTATCTTTTTCAAAAAGAAATTTATAAACCACGATAACTATCAATAAGACAGTTATAAAAATCACTCCAAAGAGCTTATAGTTATTTACTATTTCATTCATTTTTTATCTTTTATCTCTAAACTATTTTGTCTCTTTTTATAATATTCAACAACCAACAGTCCAACACCCACAACAAGCAATATGAAAACTATAGAACCGATAATGACTTCATTACCTATGGGTTGGCTTAAATCAAACATTAAGCCACTACCTCAGCACATCTTTCACAAGCAGACTCTTCATGGGTTGAAGTAAATCTCCAACATCTTGGACACTTGGCTTTTTCTGCTTTATGTACTGTAAAACTCATACCATCAAGCTCAAACGACCCTACTTGCTCACCAGAACAGCTACTTTTAATAGCTGAAACCATAAACCAATCTTCTAAGTTTTTAGCATCTTCAATAGCAAATGCACCTGCATCACCTTGAATTTCAAGCTCTAGTGTAGACTTAATAAGTTTCTCTTTTTTGAGTTTATCAATAGACTCTGAAAATTTACCTCTAGCTTCTACAAGAAGTGTGTCATCAAAAGCTTCACCAACATCTGGTAACGCTTCATATACCAAGTCAAATACACTCTCCATGTCACCTTTTACAATATCAGGTGCATAGTCCAACACCTCATCTACAGTATAAGTAAGAACAGGAGCAACCAATGCCATCATCGCTTTAGAGATAAGCACCATTGCTGACTGTGTTGACATTCTAGTAGCAGAGTTTTGACCATCACAATAGAGTCTGTCTTTAGTGATGTCCATATAGATTCCACTTAACTCATTGGTTACAAAGTTGTTTAGTGTAGCAAAACCTCTTAAAAAATCATACTCTTGGAATGAAGCATTTACAGAAGCAAATACCTCTGTAGCTTTTGATAAAATCCATCTATCTATCTCATTATATTCACTTGGCTCTACTACTCTCTCTAAACCATCAACATTTGCCATTAAAAATCTAAATGTATTTCTCAGTTTTCTATACTGTTCAGCTGTCTGCTGTAAAATCCCATCGGAGATTTTAAGGTCATGTTGATAGTCAGATAATGCAACCCAAAGACGTAAAATCTCTGAACCATACTGCTTAATAACTTTATCAGGAGCGATAACATTCCCCTTTGATTTAGACATCTTCTCACCCTTAGCATCAACAGTGAAACCATGGGTTATCAATGTTTTGTATGGTGATTTCTGATGAATAGCAGAACTTAAGAGCAGTGAAGTTTGAAACCAACCTCTGTGTTGGTCAGACCCTTCAATGTAAAGTGAAGCTGGATACTCACCAGCATCATAGTTTCCAGACTCTAAAACAGCATTCCATGTAGAACCTGAGTCAAACCATACATCTAAAATATGCCCTACTTTTTCAAGCTCATCTGCTTTGTACGCACACTCAGGGTGAAGAAGCTCTTCTATCTCCATGTCGTACCAAACATCTGTTCCCTTCTCTTCAAAAATATCAGCGATGAAGTCTAAAACTTTCTCATCAAAAATTACTTTTTTGGTTGCTTTCACTCTAAAGAATGCTATTGGCACCCCCCAACTTCTCTGACGAGAGATACACCAGTCAGGTCGTCCCTCTACCATAGGTTTTAATCTGTTTTCTGAACTTTTAGGGTAAAATTTAACCTCTTCAAGTGAGCTAAGTGCCGACGCTCTAAGTGACTCATCTGAACCCTCTGGCTTATCATCTACAGAGATGAACCATTGGTTTGTTGCTCTATAGATAAGAGGTTTTTTAGTTCTCCAACAGTGTGGGTATGAGTGCGTAAATTTCCCTACTTTAAGAAGTGAATCACCAAGAAGCTCTAAAATCTTCTCATTGGCTTTAAAAATGTGCATTCCCACAAATTCTTCGGCATTTGGAAGCAGGTTAAGCCCTACTACTGACTCATCGTAACATCCACGCTCATCTACAGGCATTACAACTTCTAGTCCATTTTTAAGCCCTACTTTGTAGTCATCTTCACCATGCCCTGGAGCTGTATGAACACAACCTGTACCACCATCCATTAAAACATGGTCACCTAGAACAATTTTTGAACTTCGTCCATTTAAAGGGTTAATCGCTAAAAGTCCATCAAGCTCTTTAGCCGATATTTTTCTACTTGAATGACCTGCTACAACACCCTCTTCTATCATAGCATCATAACGAGCTTCTGCTACGATATGCCCATGCTCTCCGAGAACATACATCTCTTCAGGATTTAAAGAAATACCTGTATTTGCTGGAAGTGTCCAAGGCGTAGTTGTCCAAATAACCACACCTGCATCACCCTCAATACCAAGTTTCTCTTTAGCCATATCTGAAAGCTCAAAGTTTACGTACATGGTGTAGTCTTCTTTGTCTTCATACTCTACCTCTGCATCAGCCAGAGCAGTTCTTGCAGCCCATGACCAAAAGATAGGTTTATGACGTTCTACAAGCAGACCTTTTTTTGCCACTTCACAAAGAGTTCTATAGATATTGGCTTCAAACTTAAAATCCATAGTAATGTAAGGGTTTTCCCAATCTGCCATGATTCCAAGCTGTTTAAATCCTTTTCTTTGACCATCAACAGCCTTTTGAGCTGTAAGACGACAAATCTCTCTAAACTTAGAGATAGAAAGTGTCTCTTTTTTAGCCGTGCCCATTTTATCTTCAACTTTTTGCTCAATAGGAAGCCCATGACAGTCCCAACCTGGAGTCATACGTACCGATTTACCCTGAAAATAGTTGTATTTTAAAATAATGTCTTTAAGTGTCTTATTTAGAGCATGACCAATATGAATATCACCATTAGCATAAGGAGGTCCATCGTGCAAGGTAAACATTTCAGCACCTTCACGCTTCGTTTTCATCTGCTCGTACATATTTGCATCATACCATGCTTGGTATCGTTTTGGTTCGTTATTTGGGAGATTTCCACGCATAGGAAATTTTGTTTTTGGTAGTAGAAGTGTATCTTTAAATTCCATAGATATATACCTTAATATATTAATTGGCGTGATTATAGCTAAAAGTTGTTTTGTGTATAATAATAGCATGAAAAATAATACAACACAAAACACAATGTATATAATAGAAACTTTAAAAGAGAGAAATCAAACCATAACCTTTGCCGAGTCTTGCACAGGTGGACGCATCGCCTCAGCTTTTACAGCCATATCAGGAGCATCTTCTGTATTAAATGGTTCTGTTGTCAGTTATGCCAATGAGATAAAATCATCATGGTTAGGAGTAAAAGAAGAGATACTCATAAAATATGGTGCTGTCAGTGCAGAGTGTGTGGAAGAGATGCTTAAAGGTATTAAAAAAATGGCAAATGCAGACCATAGCATAGCTGTTAGTGGCATAGCAGGACCAACAGGTGGAACAGATGAAAAACCTGTAGGGACTGTCTATTTAGGAGTCTATATAAAAAATAAGCTAATAGTAGAACATCATCTTTTTGTAGGAGATAGAGAGGCTATTCAAGAACAAGCAACTGATACAGCCATAGCCCTTTTTAAAAATAATTTGTAATTTATCAAAAAACTCTTGACATATAATTTATCATAGGCTATAATTCCGTCCACTTATCGCAAAGGTAAGTTAAAAATGTGACCTTTTAGCTCAGTTGGTAGAGCAACTCCCTTTTAAGGAGTGGGCCCATGGTTCGAATCCATGAAGGGTCACCATTTATACAATATAGTGTTTTTAGATATGCGGTGGTAGTTCAGTTGGTTAGAATACCTGCCTGTCACGCAGGGGGTCGCGAGTTCGAGTCTCGTCCACCGCGCCACTATATTAAAGTTGTCTTCAACAGACAGCTCATGAAATATAAGTTTCATTTTATGACCTTTTAGCTCAGTTGGTAGAGCAACTCCCTTTTAAGGAGTGGGCCCATGGTTCGAATCCATGAAGGGTCACCACAATTATAAATATTGTCTTCAACAGACAGCTCATGAAACTTGTTTCATATTAGAGCAAAAATTTTGGTCGCTTAGCTCAGTTGGTAGAGCGCTACCCTTACAAGGTAGATGTCACAAGTTCGAGTCTTGTAGCGACCACCATTAAAGTTGTCTTTAGCAGACGGCTCACAAAATTTATTTTGTTTTTAACATTTTTGTTATTGTTCGGTCAAGATGACCCTTTCATCTAGTGGCCAAGGATATTGCGTTTTCATCGCAAAAACAAAGGTTCAAATCCTTTAGGGGTCGCCAAAGTTTCCTTTAAATTAAAACAATAATATACGGTCGCTTAGCTCAGTTGGTAGAGCGCTACCCTTACAAGGTAGATGTCACAAGTTCGAGTCTTGTAGCGACCACCATAAAGTTGTCTTCAGCAGACGGCTCACGTAACTTGTTACTTTTTTAGTGGCTTTTACATTTTTTCTTTATCGGTGCGGTGGTAGTTCAGTTGGTTAGAATACCTGCCTGTCACGCAGGGGGTCGCGAGTTCGAGTCTCGTCCACCGCGCCATAGCTTCTTTTTTTAATCAAAACAACTCAATATAAAGAACCATTTCGGAAGAAGTATACTTTTTGTACCGATTTTATTATATGGTGCGTTGAAAACAGCACCCTACGAGTTTATTTTTGCTAAACTAGCGTCATGATAACTACAGAAGAATATTTTAACAGACAAATTCAGCTTTGGGGAGAAGAGAGACAAGCCCTACTCCAAGAGAAAAAAATTGCCATTATCGGTTCTGGTGGTCTTGGTTGTAGCCTTGCTATGGCTCTAGGAACATCAGGAATTGGTCAAATAGATATGGTTGATTTTGATACAATAGCTCTTCACAATATTCATAGGCAAATCGCTTTTAAATTAAAAGATGATGGTCAATATAAAGCCAAAGTAGTCGTAGAGCTTATAAAAGATAAAAATCCATTTATCAAAACCAATGCTTATTTAATGAAGTTTGAAGAGTTTAAAAATCTAAATATTGAATATGATTTAATTTTAGATGCTACCGATAATCTTTTAGTTAGACAAGAGATAGACAATCATGCAAAAGCAACAACTACTCCTTGGGTCTACGGTTCTGTTGAAGAATTTAATGGACAAGTCTGTTTTTTTGATAAAGCCTCTTTTCAAGTTTTTAACCAGTCAGACCATAAAGTAGGAGGAAATATTGCTCCTATGGTGATGCATATCGCTTCACTTCAATCAAACTTAGCCATTAGATATTTAGCCAATTTACCTATTGTAAAAGACAAGCTTTACTATCTCTACTTTAATAAAGAGGGTGAGTTAATTACACAAAAGTTCAATATGCCAACAAATTAGTATTATGCTTAAAACATATTGTGATAAAATAACAAAATAATTAAACAAGGACAATATAATTATGAAATTGAAATTACTTACGCTTACACTCTTTCTTGGACTCTTTGTGGGTTGTACACAAGAGACCCAAAATAAACTTAGCCGTTCTATCCAAAACTGGACAGGAACAAATGGAACACTTGATATTTATGCAGGAAATAAATTGGTCAAACGATTTATTAAAATTGATAAACTAACCACAGCTTCAGGAACAGATGTCGATACTCAACGTCCTTACCGTTTTGGATATGGATATGATGACAAAAACTTTAATGGTAAAAAAGATGCAGGGGAGCAGAAAGTATATTTTGAATTTTCAGACTATTCTACCTCTTATGTCTTTTATGAAAGCAAATAACACTACAAAGGAAAACAATTAATGAAATTCATTTCAACAAAAGAAGCACCAGCAGCCATAGGACCATATTCACAAGCAGTAGTAGCTAACGGTATGATATATACATCAGGACAAATCCCTATGAATGAAAAAGGAGTTGTTGAAGCTACAGATGTAGTCAATCAAGCTCACCAAGTTATGAAAAATCTTTTTTATGTACTTGAAGCTGCAAATGCCCACTTTAATGATGTTGTAAAAACAACTATTTTCTTAACAGATATGGATGATTTTGATAAAGTAAATGAAGTTTATTCTCACTACTTTGGTCATCATAAACCAGCTCGTAGTACCATTGCCGTTAAAACTTTACCTAAAAATGTACTTATAGAGATTGAATGCATGGCGATTGCTAATGCAGACTATCCTATCTAATGCAATCTAAATTTGCTCAAACATTCGCCAAGATTGTTTTGGGCATTTCTGCTCTATATTTTCTTTATCTCTTTTCAAAAGCCATTACTATTGTTAATCGTCGGCACATATCGACTAATGATGGAATCTACATTAACAGTACTAGTGACTCACCTTATATTGAAAAAATGGCTCATGAATTGACAAAACACTGTAAAACTAACCTATGTCGTGTTCAAACTATTTTAAATTATATTACAAATATTCCTTATAAAATTAATAATTTTCAAGCACACTCTCCACAAAAAACCATTCAGATGAACTTTGGTGACTGTGATGATAAGAGTAACCTTCTTATATCTCTACTTCATGAGTTAAAAATAGAGAGTTATTTTGTACTCGTACCAAAACATATTTTTGTTATCGTCTCTCTTGATGAAGTTCATCTCAATCACTTTAAAAAAGGTCTCTATGTCAATGGCAAAAAATACTATATTTTAGAAAGTACAGCAAAAAACTCCACTATTGGTTTTCCTTTGCACTATAAACTTAATGAAATTCAAGCTATAATTGAACCATTTGAAAATAAAAAAGTAGATATTAATAAGCTAGAGTGGAAACTGTAAACAAATATTTAGTTATAATCGTTTCAAATATAAACTCAGGTTATAAGGATTTACTATGCAAGAACAGACACTCGCTATCCATGCAGGATATGAAAAAGATGCACAAGGAACTATGGCTGTGCCTATCTATCAAACTACAGCTTATGAATTTAGAGATACGGAACATGCAGCAAATCTTTTTGCACTGAAAGAGTTGGGGAATATTTATACTCGATTAATGAATCCTACAACTGATGTTTTTGAAAAACGTTTTAATGCTTTAGAGCATGGTGGTGGAGCTGTAGGAACAGCATCTGGAATGGCTGCTATTTTTTATGCTATTGCCAATGTAGCTGAAGCTGGGGACAACATTATCGTAGCCAAACAAGTTTATGGGGGGACAACCACGTTAACGGGTCATACCATTAAACGCTTTGGTATTGAGACGCGTTACTTTAATATAAATGAACCTTCTCAAATAGAAGCATTGATTGATGAAAAAACAAAAATTATTCTTTTTGAAAGCATTACCAACCCAAGCATTGATGTGGCAGATTTTGAAACCATTGTAGCCATTGCAGAAAAACACAACATTATTACCTGTGTAGACAACACCGTAGCCACACCTATCTACTGTAAGCCACTTACTTTAGCTTGTGATGTTGTGGTTCATAGTGCGAGTAAATATACCACTGGTCAAGGTCTTGCTATTGGGGGAATAGTGATAGAGAGAGAAAATTTGGTTGAGAAGATTAAAGGGAACCCTCGTTACGCTCACTTTAATGAACCAGATGAAAGCTACCATGGGTTGATCTACTCTGACCTACCTCTCCCCCTCTTTACCTTAAGAATTCGCCTTGCCCTACTTCGTGACCTTGGTGCAACACCTAGTCCATTTAACTCATGGCTCTATATTCAAGGCTTAGAGACTCTACCTCTTAGAATGAAACAACACTCAAGCTCTGCTTTAAAAATTGCAAAATACTTAGAGAGCCATCCAAAAGTAAAAAAAGTAAACTACCCTGGATTGGAATCAAACAGTAATTATGCCTTAGCTCAAAAGTACTTCCCAAAAGGTCAATCGGGACTTCTCTCATTTGAGGTTGAAACCAAAGAGGAGGCTCAAGCTATAGCAGATGCTACAGATATTTTTAAAGTAGTTGTAAATATTGGAGATAGTAAATCAATCATAACTCACCCTGCAAGTACAACCCATCAACAACTCTCAGCACAAGAGCTTATAGATGCTGGTATTCCTGCTGGACTTATAAGGTTATCCGTAGGATTAGAAGATACGGAAGATTTAATTGCTGATTTAGAAAAAGCATTAGGGTAAACATATTGGGCAGACAGCTCAGTCTGCCCTGACATTTTCAGAAAATAACTACTCCTTATCTGCCAAAGATAACAATGCAGGAAGCAACAACAAATCAACTACAAATGCAACCATCAAGGCAAATGCAGTCACAATCCCAAAGTTTTGATTTGGAGAGAAGTCTGAAAAGGCAAACAGAGAAAAGGCAACTGTTAAAATAATAGTTGTAAACAAAATAGCTTTTCCTGCATATCGTAGCACTTCATCAAAGGTATCTTCCATATTTAGACCACGTTTTTTTGCGTCAAAATATTTGACCAAAAAGTGAATGGTATCATCAACAGCCACACCGATGATGATGGCTCCTGCTATGGCTACACCAATGTCTATGTTAATGCCTATCCAGCCCATAAGACCTACAACTAAGATAACTGGTAAAATATTGGGTAAGATAAAAACCCATAAAAGCTTAAGACGTTTAAAAATCATAAGCATCACCAATGTCACAAAGAAAATAGCCAAACTCAAAGAGTATATAAGTGTATTGGTTACATCCTCTTGCATGTGTGCAAACATGGCTGTTTGACCTTGCACGGTAGCAGAGTAGTCTGTTTTTGCCCACCAATCTTCAACATACTGCATCATCTCCAAATCTTTAGAGGTATCTACTATGTCCACTTGTCCTGTAATACGTAACTTCTGCTCGTCAATATCCATCTTATCGTTTATCTCCATTCCTTGTGGGAGTGAGAGTGAGTACAGAAGTAAATATTGGGCTATAAGGTTTTGACTCTTTGGAAGCTCATCTCTACCATCTACTACTTTGTTAAAACGTTTGACTGTATCCATTAGTGAAGCTAAGTGCTGAACAGCTGGGAATTTGGATTGAAAATCTTTATAGAAAGACTCTACGGTTTTCATAAATTTTGGGTCTTTTATTCCATTTTTTACTTTAGAATCTACGACTATCTCGTATGCCATAGGTCCCGTTAAATTTTTCATCATAAACTCTGTAGACTTACGTATTTCTACACTCTTGTCAAAGTATCGAATGGTGTTGGAGTCTACCTTTACTTTAAACAGCCCTGCTCCTAAGAAAACAAATATGGCTGTAGTAATAAGAATAATCTTTTTATTATTTTTAACGATAAATTTTCCATAACCTAAAGTTTTTTTCTCTTTAACCGTTTCTATCGCCCCTTTTTTAATAGGCTTGTTCAGGATAAGAAGAATAGATGGCATCCATACCACAGAGATAATAAATGCCAAAACAGCACCCGAAGCAGTAGCAATGCCCAAAGTTAAAACTGGAATCACTTCAGATATAATCAAAGTAGCAAAGCCTATAGCTGTAGTAAGAGAGGTTAGAAAGATTGGTAAGAAATTTCTTTTTAGACTATGGAAGACAGCCTCCTCATTCTCCTCTCCTTCTTGTCTGTAGAGTAACCATATGCTATAAATATGCACAGCATCGGCAATCCCAATGGCAACCACAAAAACGGGTAAGTTTGCTGTAAAGTTATTGAGTTTATAACCCAACAACACTTGAACAGCTAATACCGTTAAAAAGGTAAAAATAACCACACCAATAGGAATCAGTGAGCCTGAAACTCTACGAAAAAGTAAAAAGAGTAAAATCATAGAGGCTAATAATATTAGTGGTGTAAAAGTCATTGCATCATTTGTTCCTATCACGACAAACGCTTTGTTAAGTGCTGGTCCACCATTGACCCAATATTTATAACCTGTCTTCTCTACTTCTGGAGCTAAAATTTTATCTATATACTCCATAATCTCTAAACTTTTATCTGACTCATCATTGACTTTTGGTGTTAAACGAGCCGATATCATGGTAGTGGTTCCATCTTTAGAGATAAAAGCATTGACCACCAAGGGGTCATGAGTTGCTATAAACTTTCGCTCTTCTAAATATTTAGGAGTAGCCTTATCTATGTTTTTAATAAAATCCTCTACCACAATATCATCTGGTTCATCAGGATTAGCATGTACATACTGATAGTTGGTCAAAGAGTCCACTCTGGCTATATACTTTGTTTTCCACAGAGCATCAGTAATTCGCTCAATAGAAGAGAGTGCTTTTTTGTTAAAGATTCCATTCTTGTCTTTAAATACTATCACCACGCCATCATCGTTCCCAAAAGTTTTACGGAAGTCATCGTAATCGGTTAAGATTTTTGAATCTTCACCAAACCAAATACGATAGCTTCCATCCATTTCAACATGCTTTAAACTTGAAGCTAAAGCAAAAACAATAAGGGGTACAGCAAAGGCTATAACCCATCTGAACTTTTGTAGAAATTTTATGTAGTTTTGCATCTTTTCTCCTGTAGGGTGCGATTGCTATCGCACCGTTTTTATCATATTTATTATTTTTATACAATCTCAAATTTTGTTTTAACGGTGCGATAGCAATCGCACCCTACCCTAAAAATAATATCCAAAATCCAATTTCACCGAATCCAACTCTTTAAACAACGAATCCTCTTTAGGTGAAAGGTGCTGATAACTCAAGCCTAACTTATATTTATTGTAGAGTCGTGTATTGTACTCCAAAGAAATCATCTTCTCTTTGTTATCTCTATCAACTGCCACACCACCTAAAATATCTGAATCAGCTGAATCATTAAAACTGTATCTAAATCCGACTACTACATCATCAGCAAAAAGGTTTCCAAACTCTTTGGCTCCCAACTTACTATCGTCTCGCTCTTTATACTTATAGTACTCTGCGAGTAAACCAATATCTGCCTTGCCTACTACACCATAAAGCGTATGTTCAAGACCAAGAGAGAGTTGAGAGTAGTCTGAAACTTTATCATCATCACTCTTGGTATGTGCCAGTTCTGTTTTGTAGATAGTAGAACCACTCACCAAAGTGGCATATGCCATCACTTTATCAACCAAATAGGCATGTTGTTGTAGCGTTGCTCCAACTGGTGCCAAATAGCGTTGCTCATCATAACCATTTTGATAGATAAACGAATAATCTATCTGTGTATCTTCACCTGAACCTGAGTATTTCAAGTATAGAGTTGGTCTGTCTCTATCTTTTTGGGTTACAAGAGTATCACTATAAATAGAAGGCATAAAGTTATTCACCGACTCACTATCTTGTACCCGTTGTCTCTCTTCATGAACTTTAGCAATCACTGAAAATTCAGAGTTTTCAAAGTACTGTGTATAGGCAATGTTATTTGCCCCTATCTTTGCATCATAATCAAATGGGTCATCACGCCAATCTTTGGTATTAAAAGTATCGGTATGGTTATAGAACTCCATTGCACCCCAAAAACGGGTATTACGTCCTATGAGTAAATCGGAGTTTTCAAAATTGTGTTTATAGTACAAATCTTTAACATTAAGATAACGTCGATTTTTATCATCTGCATCAACTATTGCTTCACCTGAAAAGACAAACTCATCATTTTTCATTTTTTGTTTTAACTCAACTTCTAAACGTACTGCATTTTGATGGTCTCGTTTATCTTTCATATCGTGGTCAACATATCCACTTTCAAAACCTATGTTTCCCTTATATTCTAATCCATCAGCAAGTAAATATCCTGATAATAGTGTAGATAGTAGTAATATTTTTTTCATAATATGCCTCTTTTGTTTAAATGTGAACAATGTTAACATAATAATGCTTATTGTTTTAAAACTCTTTTATTAAACTCTTTATCTGTTAACCCAGCCTTAATTTTTTCATCTTTCCAAATTAAAATGGTACTTTTATCATTTTGATGGTTTTTCATCTCAATTCGACCTACTCTCCAGACACCATCAATCTGCTTATAGTCAGAGAAAACAGCCGTTTTAAGTAGCTCTGATTTACGGTCATAATACTCTACTTGTTGAAGTAAAAAACTATCCATCGCTACCCATGAAACCTGCTTTGTATAACCTGAGTTTTCATCTTTTGGAATACGTGTACCTTTATAGCACTTAACCCCGTTCAAATCTACCTCTTCCACTTTTTCATCATAAGTAAACTTGTTATAGTTTTGGTTTCCTATATCTTCATAAGAGAACTCCGACCCCATAAATGAACCCGACTTATTAGAAGAGGCGATTCTCTTTACACGCTTAAGTGCTGGTAAATACAACCACTGGTCATCATCTCTATCTACATGTTCATGTGTTAAAGTTTTAGTTCCCTTAACATCAGCAGGGGTCAAAAAAGTTGAAATGGTCTTATCTCCATTCTCGCCCTCTAAAGTTTTCATTTCTAATTCACGAGTACTCTTTTGCCCCGAGGCATTAATAAGTATCATCTCCGTTTGAGCAATAGAACTCTCAAAACCATCAGTTACATTATCTGATTTTTGAGCTATTTCCATATTGGTTAATGCCATTAGGCTTGTTGCTGTTAGTAGTGTTGTCAGTATTATTCTTTTCATTTTTTTAATCCTTTAGTTTCCGTAGGTTTGACCATGTCAAACACCAAATCTCCGTTTAAATTAAATGGAATTTTGAATTTTAAAATAGGTTCAAATTTGATTTAGACGTTTGACATGGTCAAACCTACGTTTTTTTTTAGTTATCTTCAATAAATTTTCGTAATGCTTCAATATACAAAGAAAAAGCCTCTCGCCCTTTCGAGGTAATATGTACCACCGTCTTAGGTCGCTTCCCCTCAAAAAGTTTCTCTATCAGTACATACTTCTCTTTTTCTAACTTACTTAGATGGCTAGAGAGATTTCCATCGGTCACAGAGAGCGACTCTTTTAGAGCCTTAAAAGGCAACTCATCGTTAGCAATCAACAGTGAGAGCAGTTTTGAACGCACAGGTTGATGTAAAAGAGGGTCAAACACCACAAGCCTTATCTAATTTTTCAATTTTTTGCTGTTGTAGTGCGACTAAAGTGGGAAGAACTGCTAAACCCAAGATAACCACACCTTGCACAACACTCAAAAAAGCCCCCCTACCCTCTAAAAGTCCAAAGTAAGCCCCGTAACTCAAAAGTGCCACAGAACTCAAAACATTGAACATGGCTACTTTCTCATACGCTTTGACATTGAGTACAAAACTAATGGCAAAATACCCCAAAGAGATAAGAAAGAGCCATAAAATAAAAATAAGTATATAGAGCTTCATCATTGCTAAAACTGCACTAAAGACAATCGCAAAGAATGAAATCATAATAAAATTTTTCATTATAAACGCTTGACGACGAGTACAGTCATCTATATCGTAGCTTTCATTTACTTTTTTTGTTAGAACACCCTCTATTACAAAACCTATAAGAACCAAACTTGTAACAACTATTGTTCCAAAAGTCACGCTATTTTCATAACTTGGTATCATCAAAAAAGTTAAAACCACTGCAATCAAAGACCAAACATGACAAGCGTTGTAGTTATAAGGAAAAAAGCTCTCTTTATCTATTAAATGGTGCTTTATCTCTGATATCTGTCGTAAAACCTCATCTTTTTCACTCATTATTTTCCTTTTCAAAGTACTTTGCATTACAAAGTATATATAAAAACAAGTTTGTGCTAGATTAATTTATCCTATATTGCTGTTTAAATTGAGAATTAAAGATACGACCTAAAGCTAGAAATTAGATAGATCGTTTTATTGACTAAAAGATATGACTGGTCTTATGTAAGCTGTTGTGTCTTAAATTTACCTGCTGAAAGTTCTGTTAAAAAATCTTCTAAAGAGTAAATTTCTCTGGCTTCACTGGTCATAAGGTGAATCAAAATATCACCCAAGTCGATTACCACCCAATCTTCACTCTCATCTACATGTAAAAAATCTTCACCCAAAGGTTTAAGCTCTACTTTTAACTGTGTCGCTAATGATACTGAATGTTTCGCACCTAAAGAGTTTGCAATAATTACTCTTTTTGCTAAATAATCTACATTTTCTAAATTAAATGACTCTATCTCTTCTGCTTTTTTACTATCTAAAAAAGCCACTATTCTTTCTACTCTTTCATCCATGTTCATATATGGTCTGTCCTTCACGATGTTTTTTCGTATTTGTGTTGAGCTTATATCTGCATCTATCTCTAAAATTTTGTAAGCTCTTAATTTTGAGGTATCTACACTATACCCTCTTCTTGTAGCAACTACCCATGTAATTTGCTCGTTTATACTTTTAAAATTATACCATTTATCAATTGAAGCAAGGTTATCAGCTCCAATTATTAAATATTTAACCTCATATTCTTTTTGAAAATGGGCTAAACTCTTTACTGTGGGTGTTGCCTTACCCTCATTTATTTCAAAATCACTTATTTTTACATCTGAAAACTCTTCAAACATCTCTTTTGTCATTTTCAGCCGTTGTTCAGTATTAAAATATGAACCCGTTTTAAACGGGTTTAAAAATGTAGGAACCACGATTACTGTGTCAATTTTCAACACATTTAATGCCTCCGAAACAACCTTTTTATGTCCAATGTGTGGAGGGTCGAAACTCCCCCCAAAAACTGCAACACTCTCTTTAGTATTTTTAAACAACCAATAACCTCAACTAATGTAAACTATAAAGAATTTTATCATATTAAACTAAAGGTGTAAATAAATGGCTGTTAAAGTTGCTATAAATGGATTAGGACGAATAGGTAGATGTGTCGCAAGAATTATTGCTGATAGAGATGATATTGAGTTGGTAGCTGTTAACGCCAGTGGAGCTGAAAATATTATTGAATATGGTCTTAAATATGACTCTGTTCACGGTACAAGAAAAGATGTCTCTGTAAAAGATGGATATGTCTATATTGGTGATACCAAAGCAAAACTTTTTGGAGAGCGTGAACCAGCAAAAATTGACTTTGTAGGTTGTGGTGCAGAAGTGGTTATAGAGTGTACAGGTGTATTTTTAACAGAAGAATCAGTACAACCATACCTTGACTCTGGAATCAAAAAAGTTCTCTTCTCTGCTCCTGCAAAAGATGACACAGCAACCTTTGTAATTGGTGCAAATGAAGATGAGTATGCAGGTCAAACTGTAGTATCAAACGCTTCTTGTACTACCAATGGTTTAGCTCCTGTAGCAAAAGTTTTAGATGATGCTTTTAAAATTGAGTCTGGGCTTATGACTACTATCCACTCCTATACAGCTTCTCAGCCAATTTTAGATAGTAAACATAAAAAAGACCCAAGAAAAGGTCGTTCTGGTGCAACCAATTTGGTACCAACAACTACGGGTGCTGCAAAAGCTATTGCAAAAGTTTTACCACAATTAAAAGGAAAACTTAACGGTCAAGCCATTCGTGTTCCTACGCCTGATGTCTCTATGGTTGATTTAACCGTAAACCTTGAAAAAGAGGTAACCGTAGAAGAGGTACAAGCTGCCTTTACAAAAGCCAGTGAAGGTTCACACAAAGGAATTTTAGGTGTAGATGTTGAGTATAGAGTCTCTCAGGATTTTGTAGGTGAAGAGCAGAGTTCGGTAGTAGCCATGGATACCATTCAGGTAATCGGTGGGAATATGGTAAAAGTACTATCATGGTATGACAACGAATGGGGTTACTCTGTACGTTTGGTAGACATGGCTGTACACATTTCAAAATAGATACATTCTATTACAAAGGAGAAAAACATTGAAAACAATTAAAGATTTAGATATAACAGGTAAAACTGTATTTATAAGATGTGACTTTAACGTTCCAAAAGATGAAGATGGAAATATTACTGATGACAGAAGAATTCGTGGGGCATTACAGAGTATTCGTTACTGTTTAGACCGTGACTGTAAAGTTATTTTAGCTTCACATTATGAACGACCAGAACCTGGAGTATATCAAGAAAAATACTCTTTAGCAACGGTTGTTACAAGACTTAGAACTCTACTTAAAATAGCCGATAATATTACTTTAGCAAAAGATGTCATTGGGGAAAATACAAAAGCAAAAGCAGCGGCACTTGAAGCTGGTGAAGTACTTGTACTCGAAAACCTTCGTTATGAAGCTGGTGAAACAAGTAATGATATAGAGTTGGCAAAAGAGTTAGCATCTATGGTAGACATTTACATTAACGATGCCTTTGGTGCTTGTCACCGAGCTCATGCCTCCATAGATGCAATGGCTAGACTTTTTGATGCTGACCACAAAGCAGCTGGATTTCTACTTGCTAAAGAGGTAAACTTTTTTGACAAAACATTGGCTGACCCTATTCGTCCATTTGTAGCAGTGGTAGGTGGTTCTAAAGTTTCAGGTAAACTTGAAGCACTAAGACAACTTCTCGACAAAGTAGACAAAGTAATCATTGGTGGAGGAATGGCATTTACCTTCCTAAAAGCACAAGGTTATGAAATTGGTAACTCATTGGTTGAAGATGAACTGCTTGATGAAGCACGTACCATTATGATAAAAGCTAGAAAACAAGGGGTAAAGTTTTACCTACCTGTTGATATCATAGTTGCACCTGAATTCTCAGATACTGTCCCTTCTAAATACGTTTCATCACAAGAAATTCCTAATAACTGGATGGGATTAGACATTGGACCAGCATCATCAAGACTCTTCCGTACCGTTTTAAATGATGCACAAACTATTATTTGGAATGGACCAATGGGTGTTTATGAAATGGATAAATATGCTAAAGGTAGCCTAAAAATGTCTCATAATATTGCTGATGCAAATGCAACAACCATTGTAGGTGGTGGAGATACAGCAGATGTTGCTCTAAGAGCAGGAGATGTTGAAGAGATGACATTTGTTAGTACAGGTGGGGGAGCAAGTTTAAATCTTTTAGAAGGTAAAACACTTCCTGGAATTGAAGCATTAAAAGCTTAAGGGATAACATGATATACGCAGCAAATTTTAAAACAAACCATACTAGAAAATCAACTGAAAACTATATTGAAGACCTACAAAGAAAACTGGTAGATAAAAATGAAGAGGATAGAGTTTTTATCTTCCCACCGTTAACAGCACTCGATGCCTACGAGGGAGACTTTATTATAGGAGCTCAAAATGCTTATCCTGTAGAGAGTGGTGCATACACTGGTGAAGTAGGTGTAGAGCAACTTGCAGAGTTCAATATCAATACCATTCTTATTGGTCACTCTGAAAGACGTGATATCTTAGGTGAATCACAAGAGGCAGTAGCTAAAAAATTTGCTTTCTTCAAAGAGCAAGGCTTTGAAATCATCTACTGTATTGGTGAATCACTAGAGATAAGAGAACAAGGACTTGAAGCTGTCATCGAACATTTGGTTTCTCAGTTTGAAGGCATCGACACTACTTACGAAAACTTCATGGTTGCCTATGAGCCTATCTGGGCTATTGGTACAGGTCGTACGGCTTCTGTAGAAGAGATCACCATGACCCATGATGCACTTAAAAAAGTTGTTGACAAACCCCTACTCTATGGTGGAAGTGTAAAAGGAGCAAATATTGCCCAGATAGCTGCTATAGACAATGTAGATGGTGTTTTGGTAGGTGGAGCATCCCTGAAAACAGAAACTTTTTTAGAGTTGGTTTTACATTAAAAATCCGTAGGGTGTAGTCCCCCGACTACACCATCAAAACCAAACCATAAATTTTATAGAATACTAAATATCTATAACACGGTGTAGACAGGGTCTACACCCTACGAAAACCAAATAACATGTTCATTCCCTACCCATGCAATAACAACATATAAAACCAATGTAGCCAAAGGT
>JALVXD010000052.1 GCA_027038295.1 Campylobacteraceae bacterium | reverse complement strand
TAATGAACAAAGCAGAAGCTATGGAAGTTGCTAAAACAAAAATGTATAAAGGTGTTCCATTCCCTTTCTCTTTTGTCCTAGCACCAAGTGGTAAAAGAAATGAGGCTTGTTTAAAATCAGTATCTAAAGGTGATATTTTAGAATTAGTACATCAAGAAAAAGTTGTAGGAACATTAGTTGTTGATGAAACTTTTGATATAGATATAAATCAAAGACTTAACTGTATCTTTGGAACATCTGATACCTCTCATCCTGGCGTAAAATCCACCATAGGAAGACTTGGGAAAATCGCTGTTTGTGGTGAATATACAGTCAAGTATCCACTCATAGCTGGTTCTAAAAAACAGGTTCAATCAATGATAAAAGAGAAAGGTGCTAAAACCGTTTCTGCCTTAATGTTGGCTGCAAACCCTTTAAATAGAGCTCATGAAAGAATGATTCGTCAAGCACTTGATAAGTCAGATCTTGTAGTACTCTTTTTATTAAAACCATTTCAAGGAAATGGTCTTCGATATGATATACGACATGAAGCTCTCTTTACATTTATAGAGAACTTTTTACCACAAAATAGAGTGATAGTTGTTCCTTTAGAAAACTCTTACATTTTTGCTGGGTACAATGAACTTGTACTTGATGCCTTGGTTGCAAAAAACTATGGTTGTACACGACTGATTATTGGGAACCATCACTCAGGTTTGGGATTACACTATGATAAGGATAAATTAAACTCTATCTTTGATACCTCAAAAGATATTAAAATAGAGATTACAACCGTAGAACAATACGTTTACTGTAATAAGTGTAGAACCTTGGTGAGTAAAAGTACTTGTCCTCATGGACAGCACCACCATATACACTATCATACGCCCTCTATTTTACAACTCATAAAATCAGGTATGATGCCTCCCTCTGTTTTGGTTAGAAGAGAAGTGTCAGCAAGTGTATTAAATGCCCTATTCCCTGATAGATTTGAAAATCTTCAAGGACTTTATGATTCACTTATGCCAAATGATGGTCTAATAGAAGAGCATAATGAAGAGGATTTCTATATTAACCTAATGAACCTCTATCAAACAACTTCGTTGACCTAACAACAGGATAAACAATGACACTAAACAGACTTTTTATAACATTTGGAGGCTCGGGCTTAGCACCCAAGGCTCCAGGAACTGCAGGTTCTTTAGCTGCACTTATAGTAGGTATTCTTCTACTTCAAGTTATGCCTATAGCTACTCTTTTCATGATTACCCTTGCCATTACCATCATAGGTATATTTGAGATAAATAAATATGAAAAAGAGACAGGAACCCATGATGACAAAAGCATTGTCATAGACGAAGTAGCAGGTATGTGGATAGCCCTGATGATGGCACTAGCTACAGCTAAATCGTTAGAATTTCCTTATGCTACTGAACTTGCTATAGTAGGTTCATTTGCTGCTTTTAGACTTTTTGATATTTGGAAGCCTTCATTCATAGGAACCATTGACCAAAAGGTTAAAGGTGGACTAGGAGTAATGGGTGATGATGTTGTTGCAGGAATAGCAGGTGGAATGCTTACTGTTCTTGTTTTGACAGGGATTGGGAAAATCTTTTAACCAATTCGTAGGGTGCCGTTTTCCAACGCACCTTAAACACATTATAAAATCAAAGCTCATCAAAACAAAAACTGTTCAAGCTTTATAAAAATAAAGAGCATTTTTATATCCTAATATATGGTGCGTTGGAAAACGGCACCCTACCTAAATGATGAATATTTCCAATCCTTTTCATTCTCTACATACTTATGTTTTATGGGGTTATTTTTAATATACTCTAAACATCGTAAATAATCTTTCTCATCTCTTATCGTATGTTCATAAAAACGTTTTTGCCATATAGGTCTGTATTTTCTCCTATACCTTGAAGTTGATTGTTCAATCTACTCTTCTAATTTACAATGTTTTGAAAAATAATATTTAATGGACTTCACTATCCTTGGATATTCATTGGAAACTTTAGGAGTTATAATCATGTGTATATGGTCAGGTAGTACGACAATAGCATCTATAGAGTATTTAAAATAACGTTTACTCTCACGAAAGCTCTCTCGTAAGAGTTCAATATTGTCTATCAAAATAGGATTACGACCATGTGTAACAATGGTTAGGTAATAGCTGTAACCTGTTAAAAAAATTCGTTTATACTGTGCCATTTCTAATTTTAACAGAAAAAAATAATTTATATCAAAAATATGTCATATTGTCATATTTTTTATTCATAACATAAATCAGCTGTAGGGTGCCGTTTTCCAACGCACCTTAAACACATCATAAAGGAAAGCCTATCAAAACAAAAACTGTTCAAGCTTTATAAAATCAAAAGCATTTTTATATGCCAATTTTTGGTGCGTTGGAAAACGGCACCCTACAGTAGACTTCTTGCAAAACTAAATTTTATACCATCATATTCCTATCAAAATTAATAAGTCCACAAATAAGATTTACTCTTAAATTATAGCGTTTACGCCGATTACGGTATTTTTGTTTAAGTATCTGAAAAGTCTTAATTTTAGCATTAATATGTTCAACAAAAATACGCGTAGAAGCTTTCCCTTGATTTGCTTTTTTATCTTCATCTGTTAGCTTATAGTTTTTACTAGACTTTTTTGGAATTTCAATATTTGAATGATAATTATGAATCCCTTGATAACCCAAATCTACTTTAGCTTGAATATCTGCTTTAATCGCAAGTTTAGAATTCTTAAAAAGAGAAAAGTCATGCTCTTTTCCATGAGTTGTATCTACACAAATAATTCGATGATTTTGGTCTATTACAATTTGTGCTTTTAAAGTGTGTTGCTTCTTCTTCCCTGAATAGTGTCGCTTTTGCTTTTTTTTGGTCTTTGTATTGGACTTTCTGTTGCATCAATTAATACAAACTCTATTGGACTATCTGCCTCATAAAGTACTCTTTTACTCGGTAATGAAAATTTACCTGATTTTATTAATACACTCTCTACATCTCTTACTACTTTTGATGCTTGTCCCTCACTAATTCCATAATCTATTCCCATATGATATAATGTTCGATACTCTCGGTAATATTCGAGCATAAATAATACTCTATCTTCTTCACATAATTTAGGCTTCCTCCCTCCTATTTTATGCCCTTTTTTTCTCTCTTTTTCGGCTTCTTTATACTCTTTGACCATTACTTCAAAGGTTGCTCTTTTTACACCTACTAATCTCTTGAAATTCTCTTCATTTACTTTTTCAAATTTGTCTACTTTTCTCATTCTGAAATTTTAACATATTTTTAGTTTTGCAAGATGTCTAGTAAATATAAACCTAAATTTCAGTAAAATATTTCATGAAACAAGGGAATAAAAATGGAAATAGATTTAAAAATTATTTTAAGCATTATAGTTTCACTATTTGGTGCATATTTTTACTTATACAACAACACAAAAACAAACTTACAACAATCACTCTATCGAAAAAGTAAAATCTCTCTCTTAGAAGCCCATACCTTTGAACAAAAATATAAAACAAAGCTGCAGGGTCTTATTAATTGGCTGAACAATATCTACAACAGTTCCACCCTTATTCAAAACTATTCTAGGCATGTTACTATAGCTCTGTTCTATTCATTTATGGTTTTTGTAATTTTTTGGGTTTTAGGAGCTGATGGGAAAATTGGTACCATTCAAATCATAAATGATTTACCAATATATAATAAATTACAAGTACTAATATTTATAACTTTTTATATAGGAATTTTATTATTTCTTTATAATAAAATGAATTTATCAATAAATTCAAGTATTCTTTTTTTAGCAACTATCTTGTTAGAAACAACTCTTTTAAATAAAGTCTCCTACATCGGAATAAACTTTTCAGGTATAAGTTTATTTATACTTATGCTACTTTTTTTAAAAAAAACAATTAAGTATCATTCTATTGAACCTCTATTCGGCATATTCTTAATGTTTTGTGGAATATTAATGTTACTACCCACTGCTATTCGTACTAATAATCAAGAAATATATACTCTAGGACTTTTTTTAATTCTTCTACCTATAACTAATAGCTTATTAGATTACCTTTCCCTAAAAACAAGTAAATACATGGCAGAACAAATCATGGAAGATAACTCTGTACTAACCATACTT
>JALVXD010000051.1 GCA_027038295.1 Campylobacteraceae bacterium | reverse complement strand
CTTCGATAGATAAGAAAACTAACAAGAAAGAGGGTTAATGAAAGATAGATAAAGACAAAACTAAAGGTTGCTCCTCTATCTATCTCTATGGCGATGGTAGAGAAGTGAAAAAATCCTACTAAAATAGCACTCTCTAAAATCCCACTAAAGAGTGCTGCAACAGGGTAAAAAGAGGCTCGTTCAATATTGGCTAACCATAAATTCATAGGGAAAAAGCCCATTTTAATAAACATACCCAAACTTACAATGACAAAGCCAAGTTCAAAAAGAAAAGGGTTCTTTATTTCATTAATATGCTCTTGAAGCAGTGCAAAGTTCATGGCATCTTCACCCAGTATGGGTTTGGCACTCGCATAGATAAGAATAATGCCAAATAAAATGAGTGAAATGGCAATCGCCCCTACAATCATGTAGTTCCACGCCTCTTTAGAGGCATGTTTACTTTGGTTTGTCTTAATCATATAGACGGTACTAAGTGTCGCCATCTCTAAACCTATCCAGTAAATCCCCATGTTATTGGCGAGAATAGAGATAATAAGACCAATCCAAAAGAGGGCAAAAAAACGATAAAATAGAATATAGCTTCTATCTTCAATATGTACACGCCGTTTAAGCGTCACCAATGCAAAGGTTACACCAATAGCAACAACAGAGGAGATGAGTAAAATATAACTATTGAGTTGTGTAGCAATCCAATAATCACCAATAAGGGCATACGGTTTTTCCAGTCCAAAGAGATAGATAATAGGGATTAAAATCATTAGTGTTGTAATGGGAAGAATACGATTGAGTAAACGGTGGTGTAAAAAGGACAGTACAAACATTATCAACGCAGGAGCAATAAGGTAAAAAAGTATCATCGGATAGCCTCCTCTTTAAAGAGTAAATTAATAATAACAATGGCAATCATCACATCAATAAATATACCCAACTCTATAAACATGGGCATACCATAAGTGGCTGTCGTTCCCAATAAGAAGAGGGCATTTTCCATCATTAAAAAAGCAATAATCTTTGGGGCAATGTTTTTATGTTCAATCATCAGTATCAGTGCTAAGAAAAAAGAGGAGATACTAATGGCAATGTATTGGCTGTTAACACCAATCATACTGCTCATGGGTTCAGCCAAATAGAGGGTAAAGATAATAATCGAGGGAACCAGTAAAATACTGTATTGAATGGGTATGTTTGAGGTGATTTCGCGTTTTAGATGAAATCTTTTAGCACTTCGTTTCAAGATAAAAGGGATAATTCCAGCTTTAAGAATAATAGTAATGCTACCACTAATGATTAATGCTATGTCATCAATTTGAGCACCTACCAATAAGGTTATAATCCCTAACGTCAATGCATTAAAAGCATACCAAAATATGAGTTTGTAGAGTCGTCCACTAAAGAGTGCCACTATAAACGATGCTAAAAAAAGTCCAATAAAAAAATCAATCATGTTACACCCCTAGAAGATAAAAAGTAATTAAAGATAGAAAAGCAAAGACAATAGCAATACCTAAGAGATTAGGAACTTTAAAGAGTCTTAGTTTGGCTCCATTGACTTCAATAAGTGCAACAACCATTGATACTAAAATAAGCTTACCTACAAAAACCAACAGAGCAAGAGGTGCAATAAGGTTAAGACCATAGGGGATAAACAGTGTTACAAAAAGTGAAGAGAAAATCACAAACTTAAGGCTACTTGCCATCTCAATAATGGCAAGATAAAGACCACTTATATCTAAAATCATCGCTTCATGTACCATGGTCAGTTCAAGATGTGTCTCAGGATTGTCAATTGGTAAGCGTCCATTTTCAGCCAATAAAAGGATAAAAAAACTCAGTCCAGCAAACAGAAAACTTGCAGCATGTTCCACGGGAAAGTGTGTCGAGAGATTTAAGGCTGCATTTCCTACCCCTAAATTTTTAGCAATCAGTCCCATACTAAAGATGGTTAACACCATAGCAGGTTCTACCAAACTTGCAATAAAGGCTTCACGACTGCTTCCCATTCCTCCAAAGGCATTACCCCCATCGAGTCCTAAAAGCATAAGAAAAAAAGTTGATAATGAAAGTAGACCAATAATCGTAAAGGCATCCACAAATCCAATGTAGTATGCCCCTTGAAAAATAGGAGGTAAAAAGAGTAAAGTTACTAATAAAGGAGAGAGTATCATCCATGGAGCAAGATGCGTAATGGCACTACTCTCATGGCTAATAACCAACTCTTTTGTAAGCAGTTTATTCAAATTGGCATAAGGTTGAAAAATAGAGACGGGTCGTTTATAAAACAAAAACATCTTAATTGATTTAATCAACCCTGTCAGTAAAGGAGCAATCAGTAAGAGTAGTAAAATAGTGAGGATATAGAGTATCATTTTTTATCTCCTAAAATTAAAACTTTTGTCACAATACTCATCATAACAAGCTCTATAATAAAAGAGAGCCAACTGAACTCTCCCATAAAAATACGGTAACTAAACAGTACAAAAAGTAGTAACGAAAAGATAATACCACTGTAGTGTTGATGTTGTTCAAAATAGGAAAAGCGATAGATATAATAGCTTATAAGGCGAGTTACTTTAATCACACTTTTATAGAGTGTGGACTCAAAGAGAGGTTCTACATGTACTTCAAAAAATGACTCATCATAGGTTGTTTTATTCTTGTTAGATAGGGTAATGGTTTTAAGTTTTTCATCATGCCCATATAGCCATGCAAAAAAGCGTCGAATTGGACCAGCGAATCCTGTTGCACTGTATTGGGTTGATGCGTTTGTTTGATAGCCACAAGCCCAACTATGATGGTAGCGTATTTTACTCTTAAAAATACGCCCAATACCATAAAGCATGGTGGTAATAAAGAGCAGTAATCCTAATAAAATAAGTGGAGAGACTACTCCACCATTGCTACTAACAGAGTGAATTTGCCATATTCCATGACTAAAGATAATGTCATAAACAGAAGTGTGGTTAAAATCTTGAACGACAAGGTCAAAGTAGCCAATAAACCAAGGAGTAAAGAGCATTAAAGAAAGTACAACCAGTGTCATTAAAACCATACCTGTCTGCATCAAAGGGTTTACTTCTTTGGCATGTTGGGCATTTTCGCTACGATGCAGTCCCAAAAAGGTAATACCATAGGCCTTCACAAAACAGGCAATTGCCAATCCTCCTGTAAGGGCTAAGGCAAAGAGTGCAAATGGAATCGCCAATTTCAGTTCCATTATGGTTACAGCACTGGAGTTAAGTAGTGATTGAAAAATCATCCATTCACTTAAAAACCCATTGCTAGGAGGAAGGGCTGAGATACTCATAGAGGCAATTAAAAAAGTCCATGCTGTTATTGGCATTGATTTAATTAACCCACCATAATGTTCCATATTTTTGGTATGGGTTTGATGTAAAATACTCCCTGCACCCATAAATAGAAGGGATTTAAAGCTCATGTGGTTAAAAATATGGAAAAGTGCAGCAATAAAGGCAAAAGAGCTTAAGGTCTTTAAGCCTAAGGTATCAAAAATCATCCCCATTCCAAATCCAATCAAGATAATACCAATATTTTCAATAGAGTGATTGGCAAGAAGTGCTTTAATGTCGTGTTCACTTAAGGCATAGAGTACCCCTACTAAAGAGGAGATAGCACCTAAAATTAAGATGGTAATTCCCCACTCTAATGGCCAAGGATACAACACATCAAAGAGAAATCGTATCATTCCATAGAGTGCCACTTTAAGCATAACCCCACTCATTAATGCAGAGACAGGTGAAGGAGCTTTCGGGTGGGCATAGGGTAACCATACATGCATGGGGACAACACCAGCTTTACTTAAAAAGCCTAAAATGACAAAAGCAAAGAGTAAAAAAGGATAGATAAAATGAGAAGCATTCTCTTTGAGCAACGCGAAATTACTCGATTCTAAATTTCCATTACTCAAAATTAAAAAGAGCATCAAAATAAAAATAAAACCAAAATGGGTCATAAAAAAGTAAAATCTGGCAATTTTGCTTACCCCTTTTTGTTTCTCATCGGTCAAAATGAGTTTCCACGAAGTTAAACTCATCAGCTCCCAAAAAAATAGAAACAAAATGGTATTGTTTGCAACCACTACTCCCAACATCGAGAAAATAAAGGCAAAGTAGTGGATAAGAAAATATGATTTTCGTTGAATATGGGGCAGATAACCAGCCATATAAAAGAGATTTGGAATAACACCGAGTAGAATAAGTCCTATAAAAATAAGGCTTAAATTATCAAAAATAAGCATCGCTGACTTCTTATGTAAAATAGATGTGGATTTATAACATTATCTATCTTAAATTGATATTTTTTATTGTAAAATAACTTAAATTGTTGATAATTACAATTTTTTAATAAGATATTTTGGATTTTTAGTAGAGTAGTTTGAGGCTACTCTAAGAAAATTTTTTTAAATGTTTTAGTTGTATAATCGTAAGTTTCGAGATCTCCTGTTCCAACATTGTACCACCAACCATGAATCTCCATTGTTTTATTCTCTAACGCTTCAACCACATAGGGGTAGGTCATTAAACGTTGTATAGAGAGTTGAATATTGTTTTTTTCAGTAATCTCTGCACGGTTCTTTTCAGGATTATGCATACACTCTAGTAAGGCATCCTGTTTTGCAGGGTAAGCCAGTGTAAGCCACTCATCTACGTGACTAAGTTCAATATGCTCTTCATCTTCAGTTTTTTCATGATAAAGGTGACTACATGCACCACATTCACTATGTCCTAAGACAATTAGACTTTCTACTTTAAGTACATTAACTGCATACTCTATGGCAGATTGAGTAGCCCCTTTTGTTCGGTCGTAAGGAGGTACAATATTACCAATGTTACGTGCAATAAAAATCTCTCCTGGTGTACCAGATAAGATTTTTACAGGTGATACACGACTGTCACTACAGGTAATAATCATGGAGTGAGGTTGTTGTCCTAAAGCGAGTTCATCAAAGAGTTTTTTGTTGTCTTTAAAATACTCTTTTTTAAATTTCTTGTATCCATCTAAATGTATCTTTTTCATAATCTACCCTTATTCGTTTGATATAGATAAATTATATCTATACTCTCTGCTTTTTTCAATTGTAAGTTAAGATTTATTTAGATTTTATCTCTATTTATTAGGCAGATGGACAGTATCTATACATTTTATTTTTTTACTTATATTAATAAAAATAGAATGCAACATCAAAGCACTATATTATGGGGTATTGTGTTTATGATTATGCATGTTTCTTTCTATTTTTTTAACTGTTTTTTGTTCTTAATATATTTTTAACCTAACGAATAAGTCTTCGTTGATATTTGTCATATTGGTAAATATCATCACCAAAAATGAGCTGATTGTTTGCGTTTACCCATGCTGTTAAGTAGACAAGATTAATAGGAATATCTCTGGTCAAATCTATCTCTTTTTTCTGTTTACTAGATAGAATGTTTTTGACCTCTGCTGAACTAATATAAGGTTCATTTTTTGATAAACTTTTTAGTAGAGAGAGAGGTTGTGATAGTCGTATACAGCCATGTGAAAAAGCTCTTTTTTTCTTTTTAAAAAGATATTTTGTTGGAGTATCATGAAGATAGACCGAAAATTTGTTTGGAAATTTAAATTTAATTTTTCCTAAAGCATTTTTAGCTCCAGGTGGTTGCATGATTCTATAGGGGAATTTACTCTCTTTACTAAGATACTCTGACCAGTTTATTCCTTTTAATGAAACTATAGATGAGTTTTCTTCCCATGTTTCATGAGCTTCAAGTCCATGCTTTTTCATATAATTAGGGTCTTTTATCATAGCTGGAACGACCTCTTTTCTAATAATTCCAGGAGGAAGTTTCCAGTAAGGGTTAAGGGTAATGTACGATAAAGTGTCTGAAAAGATTGGGGTAGGGTGTTTTCTATCACCAACAATAACCCTAAGCGTTTTTTGCTCTCGTCCATACTCGTAATAGTGCAACATATATTCAGGAATATTAACCACAATGTGACGCTCACTTGCATTACGAGGTAGCCACTTTATTCGGTCAATGTTGAGTAAAAGTTTGTTTATTTTACTGTTAACACTTATGTTTAAAAGTTGCTGTGTTCCTCTTCCTACTACTCCATCGGCTACAGAGTTGTGACGTTTTTGAAAACGTTTAACAGCTTTTTCAAGACAGGTACCAAAGTACTTGTTTGACACTTTTGTAGAACATGGTCTGTAGTCACCTGAGATGCTAAGGCGTTTTCTAAGCTTCGCAACTATTGAACCAGATTGTCCTTTTTTTATAGACTTAACTGCAGGAAGCCGACCCCAACCACCTTGCCATTTTATTTTATAGAGTTGGTAGAGTGCAGAGGTTAATTGTTTGTACTTGTACCCATGAGGAGTGACTTGATTTAAAGTTTTTATAACATCTTCTTGTGACATAAGGGCTAAAATATCAAAGTAGAGTGGGTAACGAACCCAATTGCTGTCAATGCCATTGGCTTGGTTTTGGGCAAGATAGGCATCAAATGATTTCCAATCTATCTCCCCATAAATGGTGTGTTGTAAAAAATCATAATAGAGTGTGGTAAGCTCAATCTCTAGTCTAACAATTGACGCTTGAGTGTGTTTATGCTCTAAATCTTTTTTTAATTTTTTGGCTTTTTTATTGATGTGACTTCGTGGGTCTAGTGTGGCATCTTTTTGAATGGCAGAGAGCAGTTGCATCACTTTTTTCCCTTTAATTCCTCTACCACTTAGCCAAAGGGGTCTGTTTTGACGACTATTGTAAAAGTTTTGAAGTCTTGTTAAATTATTTAATAGATGTGCATCACCATTGAGAAGTTCCCTATTGACATCTATAGAGATAGTTTGATTGTCCCAAGCTCTGTTTGGTGTAGCAAAAAGTGAAAGCGTTGACAGTAACAGTATAAAAAAAGCTTTTTGAAGTTTCATGAAATTTCCTTTAATAATGGATTATACTGAAAATTATTGAAAAATATGATTTATAAATATAAGTTTAGGATAACTCCTCTTCCATTTCTAAAACTTCTAAGTATCTTTCACTCATCACCTCATATTCAGCTTCAACTTTTTTAAGTTCATCAGCAACATTCACTAAACCTTTCTCTTCATAACAGGCAGGGTCATAAAGACAGGCAGTTATCTCTTCTATTTTAGTCTCTAATGCTTCTATGAGGTCAGGCAGACGCTCTAAGTCTCTTTGGTCTTTGTAGCTTAGTTTTGTTTTTTGTTTTGGTGGGTTGACACATCGTTCAACCCCTACGGGTTTTTGTTTAATAGTCTTTTCTATCTCATAGAGGTCGTTGATGTTTTTTTCTATCAGTAGATACTCACTGTACTCTTGAAAGGACTCTTCTACTACACCATCTCCTTTAAAGATAAGTAGTTTTGTGGCTATTTTGTCTATGAAGTAACGGTCATGACTCACAAATATTAAAGCACCTGGGAAGTTTAGGAGTTTCTCTTCTAGTATGTTAATGGTTTGAATGTCTAGGTCATTGGTAGGCTCATCGAGGATAAGACAGTCGGTTTTTTTAGTAAAAAGTAGGGCTAAGGCGACACGGTTTTTCTCTCCTCCACTTAGCATTCCTATCTTTTTGGTCATGTACTCTTCTGGGAAAAGAAAAGACTTCATGTAGGCGAAAACATGCATATTTCGACCCATTACATCTACTATGTCCCCACCATCAGGACAGAAGGTATCTAAAATGCTTTTGTTGTTGTCAAGCATCTCACGATGTTGGTCAAAGTAGCCTATTTTAAATTCACCTTGGTCTATGATGCCTTTGTTCGGTTTTAGTCGTCCTAAGAGTAACTTTAACATGGTTGATTTACCTGAACCGTTGTGTCCCACTATGGCTATTTTATCTCGTTGTAAGATTCTAGTCGTAAAACCCTCTATAAGATTTTTACCAGCTATGGAGTAGTGTAGGTTTTCTATATCAAAAAGCATCTTCTTTTTTGACATACCTTTTTCGTCACCACGGTTAAAGCTTTTTTTCTCACGTTCAAGTTCTATTTGCATTTTACGTATGAGGGTAGGGTCTTTTTGGGCTTGTTCTCTTAGCTCAAATACTCTTGCTTTTCGCCCTTGATTTCTAGTGAGTCTTGCCCTTACCCCACGGCTTAACCACTCCTCTTCTCGTTTTAAAAACTTTAGAAGTGTGTTGTGTGTTTTTGCCATACTCTTCATACGTTCTTCTTTTAATACCAAGTAGTTGTCATAGCCACCTTCATAAGAGACGATGTTCATGTTTTCTACTTCTACTATGCGTGTAGCAATAGAGTTGATAAAGTGTCTATCGTGAGAGATAATAAGCAGTGTAAACTTCTCTTTTAGTAATATTTCTTCTAAAAACTCTACCATATAAACATCTAAGTGGTTGGTAGGCTCATCAAGTAGCAGTACATCGGGCTTTTTTAAGATGAGAGAAGCCAAAGCCACACGGCGTTGTTCTCCTCCTGAAAGGGAGTTGACATCACGGTACTCATACTCTTTTAGTTTAAACTCTTGCAAGACACGTTCTACTTTGTCATCGAGGTTCCAAGCGTTATGATGGTCTAGGTAGTTACTTACATTGGCATGTTCATCAAGGAGTTTTTTATTTTCAAAATCTTCACCAATAAGGGTGGCGAGTTCTTCGTAACGCTCTTTTGCCTCTTTTAGTTCTGTCAGTTCATTCTCTATGGCATCACGAACATTCAGCCCCTCTGTAAACTTTGGATTTTGGTCAAGAGAGTCTACTATAACACTTCTATCCTTTACCCGATTTCCTTCATCTGCTTCGACCTCTCCTGAGATGATTTTAAGCAGTGTTGATTTCCCACAACCATTTTGCCCAACTACAGCTACACGTTCACCTTCATTAAGCTGAAAATCAACACCTTTTAGAAGCTGTTTCACATCATAGTTTTTGTCAATATTAAAGAGGCTAATGAGTGCCATTATATAATCCTTGAGTAAATTAAATCGTATTTTAGCGTAAGCTTTTATAAGCAACTTTACAAATTTAGGTATAGTAGGTTAAAATACATAAAAATATAGGAGATTATTTTGAAAAAATTATCATTTATCTATCTACCAATTTTGTTTTTTATTTATATTGCGATAGATACATTTTTAAAACTAAATCATTCATCACTATGTGAATCTACAGGTTGTGCATTAGCCGATAACCTTATTTGGATTGACGGTATATACCTAAATTATATGGGTATGTTTACAGCTTCTGTTTTAGCCGTTCTAGGTTGGTTAAGTTACAAAGAGAAAGTGAGTAAAAAGCTTTTTTATTTAGTTCTGTTTTCTGCACTCTCCTTTGAGACGATATTGCTAGGTTATCAATACTTTGTTTCACCAGAAATGTGTAAGTTTTGTATGGGAATTTATGGATTCTTATGGACAATAACTATCTTATCTACAGGTAGATACCTTTTAATGGTTATACCAGTGATTGTCTCCATACTTATTGCCTTAAGCTTTTTAAATCTACCAAAATCAGAAGCTTTTGTTGTTAAAAATGGAAACTATTTAATTCAGTCACCAACTTGTCCACATTGTAAAAAAGTTAAAGAGTATATGCATAAAGAAAATATCTCTTTTAAAAAAATAGATATAGAGGGTGCAGAAGCACAAAATTTTGCTAGGTTTATGAACTTTAATACAATTCCTATTTTACTAATTAAAAATGGTAAAAAGGTTCAGATAATCAATGGCGATAAAGATATTATTAAGTTTTTTGAAAATAAATTTGGAGAGGATGATAGCCAAGTTGTCATAGAAGATAGTGTCTCTATATCAGCGACAAGTGAGAGTACAGACCTTTTTAAAGCAGCAAAAGAGGAAGAGGGTTGTGGTTTTGCCTCTATAGAAAAAGTGGAGAGTGATTGTAGTAAAAAAGAGTAAGTCTGATTTAAATAAAGAGAGATAATGAGTCCTGTAGCTACAGCTTATTTTTCTCTAACTCTGTAGCCTCTAAAAATTTAATGTCTACTACTTGTGCATCTTTAACTCTAAAAACAGAGACTTTCCCCTCTTGATGATTAAGATGCTCTCCCTCTTCACCATAAATCAAAGCAACAGAAAATGAAAGCTTCTTTAACTTAGGTAGAACAATCCAGTTCATTAAAAATGAGGGAACAGTGCTAATGTCCGATATATAAGTGATATTATTTTCTTTTAAGAACGCTTTATCTTTGCTCTCTAAAAAGGCATTGATGGCTTTTGAGACCTCTTTTTCAAATGAGACTATAACCACAGTACTCCCTTTCATCGGTAGCTCTATTTTTTTATCAAATTGGTCAATAAGTGGAATAGTAGGAAAAGTATCACCTATTTTTAATTCAGCAAAAAGTGTGCTAATAAGTAGAATGGTTATGATGATAGTTTTCATAGGACTCCTGTTAGAGAATAAAGTTTAGAGTATTATACACTATCTCTTGCTAAGGAAATGATAGACCCTTGAAAAGTCTATGCTAAAAATAAAATATAAAAAAATAGAGAAATATAAATTAAAACAAGTAGGTTATATAACGTAGAAGTTTATTTTTTAAAAAAGATGGCAGTCTGTAGGTCGGGTTGCCTCATCCCGACACAAACATGCATAAATTAAAAATTTGATACAACAAAATAAAATTGGCATATATATTGAACAATAAAATGTTTATTTATGCTGATTGGTGTCGGGATGAGGCAACCCGACCTACGCCGTTTCCGACATGCTCAGACCTATGGTTTTAAGAGAAGCTATTCTCTAAGTTTAAAAGAGTGTTTGGTGTCTATCTTTTGCTAAAGATAGACTCACTTCTAAATAATCTCTTAGTAACATTATCAAAAACAGCCCAATTTCCATTTACGCCACCGATAAACTCTTTTATGGGTTTATCTCCTTTGGTTCTGTCCCATAGTTTGATATTGTCTCCTGAGGTTGATACAATGTAGCGTCCATCTTGGCTTATGGCTACTGATGTAACAGGGGCGTTATTGTCTGTAAAAGTGTGAAGAAGTGTTCCTTTTTCTCTGTTCCAAACTCTTATGCTATTATCACCATTGGCATCATTGTCTCCTGAACCTGAGACAATGTATTGACCATTGTCACTAATGGCTACGGTATTAATCTTGTCTTTATGCCCTTTAAATGTGTTAAGAAGGGTTTTTTTCTTTCTATCCCAAACTTTTAAAGTTTTATCATCTGAAGCTGAAACGATAAATTGACCATCTTTGCTTAGAACTACACTATTGACTTTTTCTGTATGACCTTTAAATGTATATATTGCTTTGCTTTTTTTTCTGTTCCACAGTTTGACAGTTTTGTCATCAGAACCTGAGACGATATAGGTTCCATTTTTACCAATGGCAACAGAGTTGACTTGACCCATGTGACCTTTAAAAGTTTTAATTGAATTTTTTCGTTTTCTATCCCAAAGTTTAATATCATAAGAGTCTTGTAGGGTTGCTACAATATATCGACCTGTACTAGCAGAGACCGAATTTATGTATCGGTTACTTTTAACAATTTTTACTACTTTACCACTCTTTTTATCGTAAATTTTAATACTGTAGCCTAAGTCACCTTGTTGTGAGCCTGAACCAGCAATAATATATTTTTCATCACCACTAAAGGCAACGGAACGAATATCATTTTTTTGACCATTAAATACCTTAATCAATCTGTTTTTTTCTACATCCCATAGTTTGACAGTGTTGTCATTGGAACCTGATAATATGTATTTTCCATCGGCAGAGATATCTACTGAATTGACGGTGCTTTTTTGACCCTCTAGGGTTTCTATGTTTTTTCCCTCTTTTATAGTCCATATTTTTATGCTCTCATCTTCCGAACCAGAAACTATGAGTTGCTCATTATTATTAATTGCTACAGAGTTTACATATCCGTTATGACCTTTGAATGTTTTGAGAAGTTTTCTTTTTTTAAGACTCCATAACTTAACAGTGTTGTCTTTTTTGTTGTAAAATGAGCCTGAAGATGAGACGATATATTTTCCATCTTGGCTAATGGCAACAGCGTTGACAAAGTTTTTATGACCCCTTAGGCGTTTAATCATTTTTCTTTTTTTTATGCTCCATAGACCAATGCTTTTATCTTCTGAACCAGAGACTATATATTGACCATCTTGGCTTATGGCTACAGCTAGAACCTTGTCACTATGACCTTTAAAAGTTTGAATAACAGTTCCTTTGTCAACATTCCATAGTTTTATGCTTTTGTCATCTGAACCTGAGACGATATATTTTCCATCATGACTAAAAGCTACGGAGTTAACGGAGCTGGTATGTCCATTAAAAGTTTTTAAGGGTTTTTCTGATTCTATATCCCAAAGTATAATGCTATGGTCAGAAGAACCAGAAAGTAGATAGCGACCATCTGAACTGATATCTACTGCGTTAACTGACCCTGAATGTGCATTATAAGTATGAAGAGTTGTTCCTGTTTTTATATCCCATAACTTTAACGTATTGTCTGCTGAACCTGAAACAATATATTTTCCATCGGTACTGATTTTTACAGTAAGAACTTTTTCTGCATGTCCTTTAAAGAGTTTAAGAAGTTTTTTCTCTTTTCTGCTCCATAATCGAACATTATTATCATCAGAAGCAGATACGATATATTGACCATTATGGCTAATATCTACAGCATTAACAGGGCTACGACTATCTATAAAAAACTCTTTTGTACTGTTGAAATCTTCTCCATCTTGATAGAGTGGAGGGAGTACAGTGTTTGAAAAAAGTTGTGTTGAGAGTAGGGTTAGTATCATTAATAGTTTTTTTAAATTCATATATTCCTCTTTAAAATTTCGTAGGAGTATAGCATAAATATAACAAAAAGTAATGATTATAATTACTATATATTAACTATAGGGTTTCATTCTGAGGCTAGTGTTAACACAAACAGTTTAAGAACAACTCATTATAATCTCAATTAAAAAGATTTAGATATGAACATAAAAAATAGGTTAGACCAAGAGGTAGAGAAGCGAAATTCACAAGATGAAATCTCTAATGAGAAACCAGACCCATTACTTATAGCGAAAAAATATAATGATGAAAGTATCGCTCTTATTTGTGCTTTGTTTGCTTATGGCAATGTAAAAGCAATTATTAAATTTTTAGAGAGTTTAGATTTCTCTTTACTCGAAAAGTCAGATGAGGTTATAGAAAAAGAGCTTTCAAAACACTATTATAGGTTTCAAAAATCAGAAGATGTAATTGCTCTGTTTATCGCTCTTAAATATCTAAAAAAGAGAGATAGTATAGAAAATATTTTTTATGAAGGTTATAAAAAAGAGCAAAATATTTTAGATGGTTTGTGGAATTTTATAGCAACTCTAAAAGAGGTCTACCCGTATGAGAGTAGGGGGTATAGTTTTTTAATAGGCTCAGTTCCTAAAAAAGTAAACTCTGCAGGAACATATAAACGCTACTTGATGTATCTACGTTGGATGGTAAGAGAGGATGAACTCGATATGGGACTCTGGTCAAAAATAGATAAAAAAGATTTACTTATGCCTTTAGATACACATACCTTTAAAGTTTCACAGAAGCTTGGACTACTTCAGAGAAAAACCTATGATATGAAAGCTGTATTGGAGTTGACCAAGATTCTACAAAAATTTGATAAAACCGACCCCATAAAGTATGATTTTGCACTCTATCGGTTGGGACAGGAGAAGATAGTCTAGCTATTTACCATTCATTATATTTTCTATGATATACTCATAATATCTAACAAAAAAAGGATTTTATTATGAAACATATATTTGATAGAGTGATTGTTTTGTTAAACGATTTAGAGAATATAGATATTTTATTAAAAAGAGCTGTAGAATTTTCGACCAAACACGAAGCCAGTTTAGAAATACTCTATGTTCATGAAGAACCATTATTTGCTGTGCCTGATTACTTTTTGTCAGAGGAGTCTATAGAAGAGGGGCAACTCGATAAAGCAAAAGTAAAAAATGAAATTCAAAAACACTTAGAAGCGTTTGATGCCAATGCAAATCATGCCATTTTAGTCTATGTAGATGATACCGTGGACAGACTTTTAAACCTTGCTAAAGAGGTAGAAAAGAGCTTGGTGATTACTAATTATCATGAGCATATTACGGCATCTCTAATAGAAAAAACTTCTTATTCTTACTGGATAAACAAAGGTGATAAAGAGCTTTATGACAATACTGTATTGCCTATTAATTTAAAAGAAGAATCAAAAAAATGTATAGAGTTGGCACAGCATGTTTTTCCTGAAAGTTCTTTAGAACTTGTTTATGACTATCGTTATTTGTTAGATGTTTTAGCAGTGAGAGAAGATTACTTAAACGTTGTGCCTGTGACAACAGGAATAGATTATGAATTAAACGAGGAACTAAAAGTACAAAATGAAAAAACCTTTGAAGCCTATAAAAAAGAGTTTAATGTTGAAGGGTCTTTTATTGAAGGGGAAGGTTTACTTCATGAAGACTTGATAGCGTACATTCAAAAAGAGAATTTTGATTTGACCATTTTGTACCGTAGTGATGAAGAGTTATTTTTTACCCCCGTACTTATTTTAGCGTTGATTGAAGTTTTGGATACAGACTTTTTTATCTGTAAAGGATAAGGTACCAATATCCATTTTATTTAAGATTATTTTAAGATATTTCTTATATAACATTAGTCAGTAAAAGTTAAAAGATTATTAAGTAAGGAAATAATATGATAATAAAAGAGATACAAGAGTACGCGTCCATACGAACTAAAGCTAGGGCTTATTTATGTTATATCATGAGTCGGAATGTCTCCTTAGCAAATTTTCATGCAGATACAAATACTTTTATCGAAACTCAACTTCAAACATTAAAAGAGAGTCTTCCTCAAGGTGATTTATTTTATGTTCTAAATGAAAATGGTCAGCAGATAGGTCAAATGTTTAGTAAAAAAGGTAAGATTGCCAATACTCATGAGATAGGAACAGATAGAAGTGATAGGGCATATTATTATAAAACTTTGCAGGAGCATAGGTGTGTTTTGACAGATCCTTACCCCTCTCTTGGAACCAATAAAATGGTGGTTACATCATCATTTCCTATTTATGATGAAGCAAATAACTTATTATTTATTATTTGTGTAGATATTCAGTTAAAAGATGTTTTAAAAATGCTTCTTCCTAGTTCGGTAGACTCACTTTTTGGTCGCTTCTCAAAAGCAGTTTATGCTGCATTTTCTATTGCCTTGGCTATGGTGGCACTGTTGCTTTTCCTAAAAGGAATCTCTAGTTTTTTCTCTTTGGGTTTACATTTTAATACTATTGATATTAATGAGATGTTTAAAGCAACTATTCTTTTAACCCTCTCTTTGGCTATATTTGACTTGGTTAAAGCTATTTTTGAAGAAGAGGTCTTGGGTAAAGAGAAGCATAATAGTTCTAGTGATGGACACCAAACCATGATACGTTTCTTGGGTTCTATTATTATTGCCCTTTCTATAGAGTCTTTGATGTTGGTCTTTAAGTTTGCGTTGACTGACCCTAGTAAACTGCTATATGCTGTTTCTCTTATAGGTGGAGTTACGGTATTAATGATAGGACTCTCTATCTATATCTATGCCAATAAAACAAATAAAAAAGATTAGTAATTAAGCATTGATAGTGTATAACGTCTATATTAAATAAATAAGGTAAGTAATGTTAGAAATTATAATGATACTTTTTACAGCATATACATTGTTAAAAGTTTATATATCTGTAATGCAGATAGGCTATATAGCCGATGAAAAGAACAAAGAAGCTGTTTTAATGAGTCAAGAAAAATATAAAACTGCAGGTGAGTATGCCATTAAAAAAGAGAGAATAGGACTACTTTCAACCATTGTTGACTACATGATGTTTGTTTGGTGGGTAACTGTTGGTTTTGCTTGGTTAACAACAACGCTTGGAACAACAGATTCTGTAGTTGATGCTGTTCTTTTTCTTTTTGGTTTTATTGCTATTGGATTTATAGTTGGTTTGCCCTTTGAGCTTTATCAGACTTTTGAACTGGACAAAGAGTATGGTTTTACAAAGACAACACCTAAACTTTACCTCATAGACCAAGTGAAATCTGCTGTATTGTTTATTATCTTTGGTGGTATTATTTTCTATCTTTTAGCTTGGATTATAAGCAGTGTTGAGAACTGGTGGATATGGGGTTTTGCTCTTCTTTTCTCTGTGGCAGTTTTGGTCAATGTTATCTACCCAACTATTATTGCTCCTATTTTTAACAAGTTTACACCATTAGAAGATGGTGAACTAAAAACAGACATAGAGAAAATGATGGAAGGTGTGGGGCTTAAAAGTGATGGTGTTTTTGTACTTGATGCTTCAAAACGTGATAGCCGTCTAAATGCTTACTTTGGTGGTCTTGGAAAGTCTAAAAGGGTTGTGCTGTTTGACACCCTTATGGAGAAGTTGACAAACAGAGAGCTTTTGGCTGTTTTAGGTCATGAGTTGGGTCACTTCTCTCATGGTGACATTTGGAAAAATATTGGGATGATGGGAGCTCTTCTTTTCTCTGCATTCTTTCTTTTAGGAAACTTACCAGAGTCACTCTTTTTTGACATGGGCGTAGAGAAAAAAGCAGGTGTAGAGATAGCTATGATGATGCTTTTAGTTGCACTTATAGGTTTTGTATTTACACCTATTATGAGCTATGTAAGTCGCCATAACGAATATGCAGCTGATGAATTTGGGAGCGAATTGGGTGGAAAAGAGAACTTGGTCTCTGCTCTTATGAAACTGGTAGAAGAGAATAAGTCATTTCCAAAGTCTCACCCTGTATATGCTTTCTTTTACTATACTCACCCACCAGTAATAGAGCGTCT
>JALVXD010000050.1 GCA_027038295.1 Campylobacteraceae bacterium | reverse complement strand
ATCATGGTATTGTGGTAACATTATCCAAATCTCCCTGTAATATAATCTTCTGTTAACTTCTCATTAGGATTCATAAAAATCGTATCGGTCTTATCGTACTCAATCAAATCTCCCAAATACATAAAGGCTGTGTAGTCACTAAGGCGTGAAGCTTGTTGCATATTGTGTGTTACTATCACTATAGAGACATCTCTTTTAAGCTCTGCAATCAACTCCTCAATCGCTCCTGTAGAGATTGGGTCAAGAGCTGAGGTTGGTTCATCAAATAGCATTACATCAGGCTTTAGAGCAACTGCTCTAGCAATACATAGACGCTGTTGTTGCCCACCACTCATACCCAGTGCTGAAGTGTTCAGTCTATCTTTTGTCTCTTTCCAAATGGCTGAATCTTGTAGGGCTTTTTCAACTCTACCATCAAGTTCAGATTTATTTTTAATACCTGCTAGTCGCATTCCATAAGCAACATTGTCATAAATGCTCATTGGAAAAGGGGTTGGTTTTTGGAAAATCATCCCTACCTCTTGACGAAGACGAATAAGGTCGTTCTCTTTTTTCAAGTTCAATATATTCTCTTTACCATTTGCTCCATAAAGATTAATCTCACCCTCATACTTATTTCCTGGGTAGAGGTCATGGATTCGGTTCATGGCACGAAGCAGTGTCGATTTACCACACCCTGAAGGGCCTATCATTGCTGTAATTTTATTTTTCTCTATTGGTAGATTTATTTTTTTCAAAGAAGGAGCATCAACCCCTGCATAAGTAAAGCTAAAATCTTTGGTTTCCATTATTAAGTTTGACACTTTTTCTCCTCTAGCTATAGTATTTTGATTATAGTTAGAGGTGGTAACATTTTGGTAACAAAATGGATTTTAACGCTTGTTTTTTCGAAGTCTTGGAAAGTGGAACGAATTAAAGCACATTTATACTTTACTTTATATATAAAAAATGTTAAACTATACTTTAGTAAAATAGTTTTAAATACAAAAGTATAGTTTAGGATATAAAATGATAGAAGTACTAAAAGAGAAACAACAAAGACTTATAAATACACTTACTGCCATTAGCTACAGAAGAGAAGCTTTTAAGTACCTTGACAATTCAGAAAAAATGGTGGGTCTTATTGGGTCACGTGGTGTGGGAAAAACTACGCTTATGTTACAGTACATCAATCAATTTGAGCTTGATGAAGCACTCTACTTTTCTGCTGATGATTTGTTGGTGTTGAATCATGGTATTTATGACATCGTAGATGAATTTTATGCTTTGGGTGGGCGTGTTGTTGCCATAGATGAAGTACATCGCTTTAAAAATTGGTCACAACATCTTAAAAATATCTATGACTCTTTTCCTGATTTGACCATTCGTATCTCTGGCTCTTCGATGTTAAACATCTTGTATGAAAGCCATGACTTAAGTAGGCGTTTAGTACTTAAAAAAGTAAAACGCTTAAGTTTTCGTGAGTATCTTATTTTAAAAGAGAAGATAGCGTTAGAGTCATACTCTTTTGAAGAGATATTAAATAGCCATCGAACCATAAGTTCTACTACGGTTCAAAAACATCCTAAAATTTTAAAGTATTTTCAAGACTATCTAAAAACGGGTTGTTACCCTTATGGCTTAGAGAGTGAATTTTTTTCTGAAAAACTTTTTAATGCTTTAGAAAAGATAATATATGAAGACATCCCCTCACTCAATAAAATAAAATATGACCAATTGGTTGTTTTTAAAAAGCTTATATTTATAATCGTGAGTGCTAAAGTCCCCTATAAAGTGAGTGTAGATGGACTTTCAAAAGAGTTAGGTATTAGTGAACCAACGCTTTATATCTATTTTGATATTTTAAATAAAACAGGTATTTTCAAATCCGTTAAAAAGTATTCTAAAAAACTCTCACGTAAACCTGACAAGTTGCTATTTGACAATACAAATATACTTAACGCTTATGCAAAAGAGTACAAAATTGAAACAGAAATAGGCACAATAAGAGAAACATTTTTTGCCTCTTGTTTTGAAGATAATTTAACGCTTTATTACTCTGATATTGGTGATTTTAAAGTAGGAGAGTATATTTTTGAAGTAGGTGGAAGAGGTAAGAGTTTTAAGCAGATAGAAGATGTTGAGAACAGCTATTTGGTAATAGATACAGATTTTACAGTACATAAGAGAAAAATCCCTCTTTGGGTGTTTGGGTTGATGTGATAAAAATAATACTAGGAATACTTTTAGGCTTTTGGAACCGATAGCTTTAGCCTCGTCTTATTGTGGACTAAAGTCTCTGATTCCAAAGCGTTTTGTAAGAACTTTAATAAAATAGAACTGTTTAAATCTCTACTTCTTATTTCTAGTCATATATCGACCCGTTAAGTTGATGATTAAAACGATAGCTGTCAAAACAAACGACGCAGCCCATGCCAACTCTCGACTTGCTTCATCAGGATAGGTAGCTAAGTTATAGATACTTACAGTAAGTGATGGAAACTGTCCTGTTAAGTCCATGGTAAAGAATTGATTGTTTGCCGAAGTAAAGAGCAGTGGTGCTGTCTCTCCGATGATTCTAGCAAACGAGAGCAGAACCCCTGTGGTTATTCCCACTTTAGCAGCCTTGATAATTATTTGCATAATAATTTTGTGTTTACTTCCACCTAGTGCAATCCCTGCTTCTCGTAGCTCTTTTGGTACGAGTGCTAACATATTGTCAGTGGTGCTGATGATGATTGGTATCATCATAATGGTCAAGGCTATAACCCCTGCAAAACCGTTGTAGCTACCAAAAGGAGCAACAAATAGAGCATAGACAAAGACCCCAATAACAATAGAGGGAGCAGACATCATGACATCGCTTAGGTTTCTAATGATTGAAGCTAGTTTATTTTGGTTCGAGTATTCACGAAGCCAAATACCTGCAAACATTCCAATAGGCACAGCAATCGTCGAGGCGATAAGTGCCATGGTAAACTGCCCAACAAGTAGGTTTCTAATACCACCATTTACCAAGTCTTGTGTAAAGGTACTAAGATGAAGACTAGAGACCCCTTTGTAGGTTAAGGTTGCGAGTATCCAAAAGAGAAAGCTTATCCCAATCACTGCTGAGAGTGTTGAGAGTACTAAGATGATTTTATTTAAGAGTAGTCTGTTCATTACTTAACCTTTTTCCCTAAGAAGTAGAATTTCGCTATGGAGATAATGGCAAAACTTACAACAAATAGTATAAGTGCCAAATAGTACATAGAACTCATCTCAAGCCCCTCTGCTTCTGAGAAATTATTCGCTAAAAGAACAGGAATAGAGGTTGTCGCATCAGTTATTTTACTTGGTATCTGCATGACTGAACCAATAAGGAACGCTACAGCCATAGTCTCACCTAAAGCACGACCTAAAGCCAAGATAATAGAGCCAATAATCCCACCTTTTGAGTACGGCATAATAACATCTTTTATAACCTCAAACTTCGTTGCCCCCATCGCATAAGCCGACTCTTTGAGTACATCTGGAACAGTATTCATGGAGTCACGAGTAATTGCAGCCATAAAAGGGATAATCATAATTGCTAAAACAACACCTGCTGTAAGGAGTCCAACACCATTTCCCCCAAAGGCAGACTGCATAATGGGTGCAAAGTAGAAAAGCCCCCACATACCGTAGATAATACTAGGAATAGCAGCGAGTAACTCAATGGCAATAGAGACAGGTTTAATAAGTGTTTTATGTGCAATTTCCGTTAAAAAAATAGCAATACCCATCGCCAATGGAGTAGCTATAACCATAGCAATAACGGTACTTAGCATCGTACCAACAAGAGGGATATACCCACCAAATACGCCTAACTCTGCATCGTCCTCATCGGCTTCCCATATTTCGCTACCTAAAAAATCAAATCCAAATTCATGGAGTGAATCTTGTGCATAGCTAAAGAGTATGGAGAATATACCAACAAGGATAAAAAAGGAGAGCGTAGCCGAGAAAAACGAGAAATTTTTAAAGAGTTTTCCACCCATTTTTTGCCTTTGTTTTGTTTAATAGCTGATAATACTTTAAGGTGGTTACATTTTGGTAACAGGAAGTTATTTTGATTTACGTAATCGTTTTTTAATCACTGTTGGACTATAGAAGAGTGCCATAACCCTAAAAATAAAAAATACAAAAATAACCAAAAGTAAAAAGAGAATA
>JALVXD010000049.1 GCA_027038295.1 Campylobacteraceae bacterium | reverse complement strand
TTAATGGTAATAAACCCCATAGAATAGATAAGGGTAATAAAATCATCTCTAGTAAACTCTTGGTTTAGGTCGTATCTGTCTTTTATCTCTCCTACGATTTGATTGTTCTCTATAAGTTCTTCTAAAATCTGATAATTTCTCTCACTATCTCCTATGTTAAAAAGTTTCATAATTGCTTTGTAGTCAGAGGCTACATTGCTGTCTAGCATTTTTATGGGCATTTCACAACGTACTTCATCATATTTGGAGATAAAGTAGTTTACTAGCGTTGCATTATAGACTCGCTCTGTAGCTTTTATATTAAATAGATAACCGTTATACCATATTTTTAATTTCTCTTGTAGTGCCTCTTTATCTATATTTTTACACTGTTTAAAGATATATTGCTCTAGTGAGTAGTTAACCTCTTTTTGGCTAAACCCTGCCATTAGGTTAAACTCTTCTTCATTGGAAATATTGGAGACAATGTTAAACCCAGAACTTAAACTATCGAGTGTTATAGGCGTTACTCCTGTAATGAACATCTTTTGCACTACCCCACTTTGAGTTGCACCCTTTAGCACTTCATAAAAGCTTCGTACAAATCCTCCCTTACCTACAATATCTAAAAAATCTTTCATGCTATAGGCTAATATGGCGTTGGCGAATTGGTCATATTCGTCTATGAGTAGGTAAATTTGGTCATCTTTTACTATTTTAAAAAAACGATTAATAATTGAAGAGGGAGATTTTAGCTCTTTTAACTCCTCTACTTGATTATTTGAATATCCATAATTTTGTAAATATAAACTACAGCTATCAAAAATTTTATTACAAAACTCACTATAGATATTCTCCACCCCACGGTCAATATTAATCCCAGAAAACTCAAAAAATAGAATACGAAAGCTACTCTTTAAAGGAGTTGGATTAACTCCAATATAGGTATCATGAAACATAGCATCAAACTCATCAGCAGAGTTTTCATCATAGTAGTATTGTAAAGTAGATAGAAAAAGAGATTTACCAAAGCGTCTAGGACGTAAAAAGATAACAAAATCATCATTGAGCTTTTCTAGTTTTTCTATATAGTCTGTTTTATCAATATAGAGGTAGTCGTTGTTTATCTTTACTTTTCTAAAGTTGCTATTGCCATAGATTATCTTTTTCATTGTTGCTCTTTTATATTTTCTCTTCTTTTTTGGTTTGATTATAGCATAAATTAGAATTTTCTTTAGTTTTCTTTAGAAAAGATATAAAATGACTCTATCCTTCCTCAACAATATAACTCTTCAAAACAACCCCATAAACACAACGCTCATTTGCTTCTATGGTAAGTGGTTTACGCCCTATGTTTCCTGTCTCTAAACAGAGCATGTTTTTGTAAGCGTCATTGTTCATATCAGCCATCTGTTTAGACTTTTCTATCCAAGGGTTCCAGACTACTAGTGAGTTTAAATTGCTTTGAGTTAACTCAACTTTTCGTTTACCATCATGTAGCTCAATGTTATTTGGTACATCATAATAGACTCTATCAACCTCTTTATCAATTATAACTTCACCTTTTTGAACATACTCCATCTTATCCAAAGCATCGTAGTAAGAGGTATTATCTAAACCTTTTACTAGCACCTCATCTATGTTTGAGACATTAAAATAGCTGTGCAGAGCTGTAGTTATTTCAAAAGGTTTACTGTCTGTGTTGTGTACACTTAAAGTTACAGAAAGCTCACTACCAACAACTACATCAAGACGAACATCAAACTCATAATTCCATAGAGCTTTACTCTTCTCATCGCTTAAAAGTTGTAGTTGAATATGTGTTGTGTTGCTCTCAATCTCTTCTTCAAGGGTTAAAGTCCAAAGAGCAGTACGAGCAAAACCATGCTGTGCTAGAGTGGCATCTGTTTTATGTTTTCCAAACCAAGGAAAACAGATAGGAATACCACCTCGTATGGCTTTTCCCTCTTCAAAATATGCCAACTCACTAAGCCACAACACAGAAGGTTTCCCCAACTCTTTGTAGTGAAAAACATGAGCCCCTTGCAGTGCAATTTTAGCTTCTGCTTTCTCATTTTTAATCTCTATGTACTTAAATCCGTTCTCTTTTTGTTTATGTTCTATCATTGTCTCTTTCTCTTCCTATTATCAAGGTTAGCAAGTAGCATGTTTTCCTCTTCAAGCAAAAGGTAACGCCATGCACCACTTTCAATGTCCAGCTCAAAACTACCAATACTCACGCGTTTTAACTCCAGTACCTTTAAGGGTGTTCCAAATCTTTGGTCTTTCATTGCCCCAAAGAGTCGGCGAATATGTCTGTTTTTCCCCTCATCAATAACTATTTTGAGTTTTGTTTTCGCACCACCCATGCCTATTTTTTCGACTACAAGAGCTTTTAGTAGACCATGTTTACTCTCTACACCTCTCTTGGCTTCGGCTATGTGTTCCTCCGTTACATGACCTCTAACCCAAACCTCGTAAACCTTCCTACAGTTCCCTGGTTTGGTTAAGACGTTTCCTGTTTTACCATCGGTTGTAAAAAGTAGTAGCCCTTTCGATTCTAAATCAAGCCGTCCAACAGGCATCCACCCATCATTAAAAGCCCAATCGGGCAAAAGGTCATAAACAGTTTTTCGCCCACGCTCATCGGAACGCGTGACCACATAACCCTTGGGTTTGTTGAGTGCTAAGAGTTTTTTAGAATTTGTTGTACTGTTCATCTTATTACTAAAGCTCAATTAAAAGTTTTTATCTACAAAAAGTGTCATCTCTCCACTTATCTCAACATTACTTTTTGCTTTATTATCTACAGAAGATTGAGGGTACGCTTGAGCCTCCTTATAGCTAGAAGAACAAGCAGTAAAACCCAGTATTAAAAGTGCTATTGTGTATATTTTATAATTTTCCATTAAGTATCCTTTGTAAATTTCATATCAGACATTATTTAAACCCAACTCTTAAACTAGCCCCAACAATATCATAACTTAGGTTATGAGGTGGTCCTTCCCAACCACGTTGAACATTGGCGACTACTACAGCAATACGGTCACTATTACCAAGAGGAATAAACCCTATCGCTTTACGGGCTAAAATCTGTTCATCTTTATAGGTTTTACTGTCTATAATTTTATCTCCTAAGTTTTTAGTACCTAAAGTAATGGTCGAACTCTCTAAAAATTTCATCCCCCAATCTTTTCTAAAACTACTTTTAGACTTAGACCATAATGAGTACTGGTTGTTTTTGTAGATATAAGGGTTTGGCTTAAACACTGCATTTTCAAAAGGTTTAATGCCATACTCTTTTAACTTAGCTTGAATTTTTGTAGCTCTCTCTTTCCAAAAGCTTTTCATGTCGATATTGCTAAGATTCTCCTCGACTCTATACTCATCTTTCCAAATAATTTTATCGTTTACTAAGTCTTGAATAAAGGTCTCTATCTGAACAAGGTCGGCTGGGTCTGTGTCATACTCTTTTATATAGGCTATTTTCCCATCATCACTGTAGCCAAGTGGGTAAAAGTTGTTGTAGATAAAGGGTACACCTTTTATACCTGAGGCATAATCAGATATGGAACTAAAGGCAGTGTCTTCTAAGTTTAATGCTTTTGGTAAAGCCAGTGAGTTTATGGATTTAGATGTCTTTATCTCTTTAAATGGACAGTCAATCTTATGCTCTTTCATATTGAGTTTGGTCGCTTTTTTGACATAGCTCAAAATCTTATCTAACACTTTAGGTGGGTAGCTCGAGACAATGTGACTACTGTCCATCACTACCCTACACTCTTTTGACCCATAATCAAATAAATCAACTTTTAATCCTGTTATATTGGCAAGGTTAACATCATAATCTTTCATATGAATAGTCTCTTTGGCTTCATGTGGTGAATTAGCAGTATATTTATAAGTTACAAAACCAATTGATGATTCAGGTTCAGAGTAGTAAGTATAGACAATTGCTTTATGCAACTCCATCCCATCTTCTGCCATAAGGTCACCATCTAGTTCAGTGGCAACAGGTATGTAGTAAGTTAAAATATAATCCATACTAGCCGAAGCTGTCTGAAAAGAGAAGGTTAAGAAAAGTAGCATTTTTATGTAGAAGTTATTTTTATGGTACATAGGTATTCCTTTTGTGACGTTATTATATCTTATTTTTGTCTATATAACGGAGTTCAACGAAATACCATATCTACAGTTTTACAAAGAAAGTAAATCCAAAATCAAAGCATTGGTAAAGACCTCATCAGAATGTTCAGGCAAAGAGCTATGCTCTAACTTCTCTTGGACAATGTTCAACTTTTGGTCAAGGTAGTCCATGACATCTTCTAGCTTCTCATTCCCCTCTTTTATAGAAGTAATGTAGCGTCTGTTTTTTAGAGGAAAAGTTATGAAGTCGCTGTCTATTAACTCTTCTACCTCATTGATGACACGTACAGCATGAGAGAGTGCTTTAAAGTCCACACCTTTAGCACTTGCCCTAGCACGGTTTCCAAACTGCTCTTCCATGTCGGTTATTTTGTCAGCAAAATATTTAACTGTAACCGTTCCTAAAAATCGTTTACCTAAAACCTCGACATACTTACCTTTTTTTGGTTCGCCATAGCCTCGTGAGGTATCTGCAATAACATAGTTAATGTATTTGTAAGCATATTCATAAAACATCTCATCTATCAAAGGAAACATGGTTGCCAATTTTTCATTACCCTGCTCTTTTACTAGTGCATTAAACTTTTTTACAAAAAGATGCAGTTCATTAAATCGTTCTCCTCGTACATTATAAACCTTACTCTGCCCCACACAGTAACCCACAAAAGAGTGCAAGTTTTTACTGTAAAACTTTTTATAGTTTTCCATTATCACCGAGGTAAAAGCTTTATCTTTGTAAACCTGTGTATCTTCTCTAAACATCGAAAAGAGTATATCTATCGCCCCTGTCTCCCCTTTTTTCAGAAGAGAAAAAAACTTATAAATAGAAAAGAGTTGTAGGTCAATATCATCTTTTCCATTTTTTGTATTTTCATTATTTGAGTTAAAGTTAAAGTGTTCTATATCCCTTTTGAGCAACACATCTTCTCTACTTGGTATAAAAATACCTTTGTAGTCCGTGTCAGAATTTGGGTTGTCAGTACCAAATAGCTTTGAACCAAACAAGGTTATATAGACCACTTTACAGTTTTTTTCTTCTTCAAATTTTTTTATTAAATTATTTATATTCATGATAGATTCTCGTATAGTTATATTTTTTATGAAGTATATCTTAACTTTATCAAAATTTTATTGGCTTGGTATTTTTTCTATTTAAGGTTGAGAGAGCTATACTTTTAAAAAACTGGAGAGAAGATGAGTCACATAGATTCTTTTAAACATGAACTTGTGGGGTTATTTGGTGGGCTACCCCTATACCATCCACTTGAAAAGGTTGATGGTGATTTTCAGGCTGATGAGCGTCAACTTATTTTAGGTGGTGGAAGTGGTGAACACCCTGCAATGGTTATTGAAAATCCATTAGCAGCAGTTGCTTGGTTTCTTAGAGATGAGCTAAACTCCTTGAAGGGTGACAATATCAAAACTAAAGATTATCCTCTTAAGAGATACATTGCACAATGGGAGAGTGTCATAAAAGAGCATGAGAGTTGGGACAGTAATGAGGTTCTAAAGTTTTACGACTGGACAATAGAAACCTATAAAAACTTTTATGATTTGTCTACATCTAAAGCTATGCCAAATCCTTATAGTGAAGACTCTAGCAAAGAGATAGAAGAGTGGCTCATCTTAGGTTTGGGTGAGTTTATATTCTTTGCCATGCCAGAGTTGGCATCGCCTATTTTAGAAAAACTTGAAGAGCCTTATCAGTATTTTACCTATATGCAATACAACAATGTTTTAGTCATACCTAAAAATTTTCCTGTCTATGCGAATGGTGGGAATGCTTTTAAATTTAAGTAGAATATAAAGAGAGATACCCATCATAAATATCCAAAGCAATCCCCATATAAGCTGACTTGACATAGTTAGGTCGGATTTCTTTCATTAGCTCCTCTACCTCTTCACGACTATGACCTGTATAGAGTAGCCAAGCAGAGATGACCAAAACAGAGCGTGACAAGCCCAAAGCACAATGAACATAAACACCTTGCTCTTTATGCTCTTCTATAAGCTCTACGGCTTTGTGCAGTAGTTTTGGGTCTGGTATGGTTTGGTCTAAAAAAGGTAAGTTATAAAAAGAGTAATGTAGCGACTTTCTTAACTGCTCATGTTCTAAAGCAAGGTTTATAATATGCTTTAAACCTTTTTCTCTTAATATTTTAGACTCTTCTAAAGTATACAGCCTTCCAAAATAGACCCCCTCTTTTACCTCTGTCATCAAAGGTAATTTGCCTCTATAGTAATTCCAAGAGATTCTATTTCCCAAAATATAAGGATAAAAAAGAATATAGCTAAAAATATAACTCTTTAAACTTCTAGGAAAAACACCATCGTTCAACCCAAATGCATAAACCACAGAGACTAAAAAGAGTGACAAAAACAGATAGATAAACAAAATAGAAACTTGAAAAGCCAATACCATAAAGAGAGCAGAACCCAACAGATAGTAAAGAGCCATTTTTAGATGTCTAGGAGTCATAAAGGCTTGAAGCAGTCGGTTCTCTTTCTCTTTTGAGATAAGCCAAACAGCCAAAAAACCAACCAATGCCCCTGTAGGTAGGTCAATAAAATGGTGCTGATAGACAAACAGTGTTGAAAGGGCAATAGTAGCGAACCAAAGAGCCAATACTATTTTTAACCACAGACTATTGATTTTTTCACTCATAGAGTACCAAAGCACAATGGCAAAACTCACATGTAGTGATGGTGCTTGGTTAAAAGGTAGGTCTGCTTTTAAGGCACCAAAGAGCCAAGTAAAACTCTGAACTTGTGGTTTTTCAAATGCAAAGGCTAAAGGGAAAAGTAGAAACACTAAAACCGAAAAAACAACGATGATAAAAACCCTTAACGCTAAAACCCTAAGCTCTAAGCGTGTGTAGGGAAGTAAAAATGCCAAAACAAACATAAGGTCAGATGCCATGTAAGGGACAATGAAAGGCTCCACAAAGGGTATGTTCCTCTCCCACTCAAAGACAAAAGAAGGGTGAGGTGCCGTCAACAAAGCAAATTGATTGGCTGAACCATAGAGTAGAAAAAAGACTATACCCAAATATATCATCCAAACTATTCGTTCTTTCATGGCTGTTTTGGCACTTAGTGCAACGTCAAATTTATACATCTTTACCCTTTAAATTGAGCCGATGAAACGGTAAATATACCCCAATTATCTATGAGCATCTGCTCTTTTTCAAAACCATGTTCAGCAAAAAGTGTATCTAGCTCATATTGACTTCTACGACGCATTATCCACTTCTCTTGCTGGTGGTTTCCTAAAACATTGGCTATGAGTTCTAGTTGTGGGTGCCATGGTTGCCCTGTGTAGAGCAGGTAGCCCTCTTTTTCTATGAGTTTGGCTATGCCTTGCATGGCATTAGCTATGAGTGCATTGTCTGAAAAGAGTTCAAATACCCCTGAGACGATGACAATATTTGGTGTAAACTCCACCTCATCATAAGAAGCCAAATCAAAAGCATCACAGACCTCATAGGAGATCTTCTCTACCCCCTGCTCTTTTGCCAAAGCTTCACCCTCTTGCACGTTTTGTTCTTGGTAGTCACGTACATGCACTTCTACATTGGGGTTTGCTTTTGCTATCTCTACTAAGTAACGTGCTGGTCCTCCTGCAATGTCTAAAATGACAACCTTTTTTCCCTCTGCTTCTAAGGCTTCTATCTTTTTTTGAATCGAAGATATCATGTTTGTTTTTCGTTGGCGAATACCTCTCCAGCCTATGGAGTTAATGTAGTTTTTGTCTATAAATTTTCCTATAAAGGTTTTCCCCTCTGGCTTGTTGGCATAGACATGGTCAAGCGTTACCCCTGAGTCGAAACCATACTTGTTTCCTATACTCATACCTTTTGACATAAAGCCAAATCTCTTTATGGAGAAGCGTTGTAGAGCATAAAAAGCCTCTTTGCACATTGGCAATGAACCGTAAGCAATTCTGTCTTTTTCTGCTTGGGTGAAATCTATGTGTTTTTCTATTAGTGAATTAGGAACCGATGGCTTTAGCCTCGCCTTGTTCGGGGCTGAAGCCTCCGACTCCGAAAAGAAACACTCTTCCATAAACTCTGCTATCTCATCGACAGCTTTTTGATGCTCCTCTTCATACAATACACCATGAAAGAATCCTTCCAACTTAACAAAGCGTTTCTTAGCTGATGACAGTTTTGCATAAAAGTCCCCCTGAATGGCAGAATCAACTACATAGTCTTTAGTCGCCGAAAGTACTAAGGTAGGCGTAGAGATAAGCGAAGCATCAGCCACTACTCTTTGGGCTGTGTCCAACAAGGTAGTAAGTTGACGAGCAGGAATATTTGGGGTTATTAACGCATCTTCATTGTACCTCTTTTGCTCTTCTACATTGTGTGTCAAAAACTTAGACTTCACATAGGACTTTATGTTCAGTTTAGGTTTTGCCATAATGGCTAACTTCAAAAACTCTTTAGCAAATGGGAAATAGAGCTTGATTTTAAAGGCAGGTGCAACCAGAGCCATACCACGAATGTTCGGTGCAAAGTCATGAACCCAAGTAGAAGCAACAACCCCTGCTACAGAGTTGGCTACCACAAAAATATCTTCTTCTTTTTTACTCTCTAGCTCACAAACAAAATGCACAAAACTGTCCAAGTCACGAACCAAGTCCATAAACTCATAGGCAGGTGCAACTTTAGTCTGACCATGCCCACGGTTGTCATAGGAGTAAATCTTGTACCCCTCAAATGCTTTTTTAGCTGCAATGCTCTCTAAGCGTTCAGAATGCTCATGCCCTCTATGAAGTAAAATAACTATCTTTCCATTAGAAGGAACATCATGTTCCCATGTTCGGTAAAAAAGTTCTTGGTTGTCAAAGCTTTTAAATCTGTTTTGTGTTGTTTTCATAATTTATCCTTATTATTAGACTTCTTATATAATCCTATAAGTCTATTTTAAGAATTGTATCATTTTTTTCTTAAAGTGTATAGTGTTACTTTATGCTTTTATATATTTTCTAAAAACAAATTATTATCACCCTTCCAACCCTCGCACACAATCTTCCAAATAGTGAGTATATGCCACTTTATCCCCATGTTCATAAAAGACAGATTCACCTACATGAATATCTATAATCAAAGGAACAAACAACGCCTCACCCTTTGGCAATACCTTACCTGCCCCACGAATAGCAATAGGAACAACAGGTACTTTAGGATAGGCTTCAGCTATGTGAGCGATGCCTCCTTTAAAAGGTTTCATTACCTCTGGGTCTCCCCTACTTCCTTCGGGAAATAGTAGGACTATTTCGTCATTGTCTAAGGCTTTATAAATCTCACTAAAAGGATGACCATCTGCTTTACTTGGTCGTCGTTTCAGAGGAATAATGTCTATAAGTTTTTTAGAAAGCCACTTTTTATAAGGCTTGTTACAAAAATAATCTTCTGCCCCTATGGGTCGTACTTTTTCTAAAGTTTTTAAAGAAAAAAGGCTCATAAGCACCATGGTGTCTAGGTGACTGTTATGGTTAGCAACAAGCACAGCTGGACCTTTTGTAAGAAGGTTCTCTTTCCCATGAAGACTCACTCCTGAGACTATGAGAACGATGGGGCGTACTATTAAAATGAAGAATGCTTTTTTAATCCACATGCTGTTTTTCCTTATAACATAAAATATTTGGCACAAGTAGGGTGTAGTCCCCGACTACACCGTCAAAACCAAAATGACATGAATTCGCTTAGTCCCTTACACTCCCAAAACAAACCAATAAGGCTCAAAACTCTCTTCAACCAAAGACGAGACCAAAGAGATAAAAGGTTTATAATCTTTTAGAGTATGGGCTTTATCTAAAGCTTCATAATAAGCTAAACGATTTTCTACTTTTAATACCACAGGAGGAAATCCATTTTTCATTAACTCAAAATTCATTAAAAGTCGTGAGGTTCTTCCGTTTCCATCTGTAAAAGGGTGTATTCCCACAAAGTCAACATGCACACGACAAGCTCTCTCTATGGGGTGTAGGGTTTGAGCTTTGATTTTGTACCATGTTATAAAATCTTCCATCTTACTTGCCACTTCAAAGTGACTAGGAGGACGATGTGTCGCACCTGAAATCAATACATTTATACTCCGATAGCACCCTGCACTGCTATCGTCTATATTTTTTAAAATAAGTGCATGTAATGACTTAATGGTATGTTCACTTAACACCTCATTTTTTGCTACCAAAGACTCAACAAATAAAATTGCCTCTTTATGGTTAACAGCTTCAAAATGTTCTCTTAAACTCTTACCCCCAATAGTAATACCCTCTAAGGCTACTTTTGTTTCATTGAGCGTTAGAGTATTGCCCTCAATAGCATTGGAGTTGTAAGTCCATCTTACAATCAAATCTTCTCTTAGATTCTCCACTATATTAGGTGTTAATGGTCTATGGCTATTGAGTTTGGCTTTTAAGTTGTCTAGTTTTTGGAAATTCATAATTTTATTATAGCAGATATTTAGTTTAGGGCATACAAAATGAAAATTTTACTGCTAATGAAGCTCCTAATTCTTTATTCAATATTAGAACTTGGGGATGAGTTTTACCTTTCATCTCAACCGTAGGTGTGACCATGTCACACGCCAAAACCAAAGGCTGAGATGATTAATATATTTACGTCAAATAATTTAAGCTGTAAGATTGATGGTGCATTGCCCTAAAGGATACATTTCAATAAAAATGCACCCTATGGGATTTTAAAATTCAATCATAAAAAATACGCTATAATCCCACATGAATAAAACTTACGCATATAACCATAAACCTATCCCTTTTAACTTTTCTCAAACTATAGAACGTTTTTTTGTTGAGGAAATTCCTCTTTTTAAATTTGCAGACAAGGGTTCCAACCTTATTTTAAAAATTAGAAAATCGGACATGAGTACCTTTAAACTCATAACCGTTATAGCAAAAGCAACACAGCTTGAACATCGTGATATTGGCTATGCTGGGCTTAAAGATAAAAATGCAACCACCATACAATATATCTCTATTCCTAAGCAGTATGAAAAAGATGTTATTAAAAATCTAACTACTGAAAAGATAGAGATACTTGAAAAACACTATAGTAAGTTTCCTATAAAAGTAGGACAACTCAAAGGAAACAGGTTTTCTATTGTTCTTCATAACGTAACGACAGAAGCAAAAGAGAACATAGAAAAAGTAGCTTATGAGATGCTTGAAAAAGGAATTCCTAACTACTATGGTTACCAACGATTTGGTGAAGATGCTCGTTCTTATATGCAAGGGAAAGAGATAGCCCATTCAGGTAAAAAGCTTAAAGGGGCAAAAGAGAAACTTTTGGTCTCGGCTTATCAGAGTTATCTTTATAACAATTGGCTCTCGGAGCGTATTAATATATCTAAAACGATTAGTTCCAACACTATTGAGAATGCTTCAACCATACTTGAATACCCAAAAGAGTTGGTGGAAGTTTTAGCCAAACAGCCACAGTTTTTTAAACTTTTTATAGGTGATGACATGCAGAGTTACCCTTATGGAAAGTCTTACTTTTTACAAGACTTTAACAAAGGCACAAAAGAGTTTATAGCCCATAAATCTAGCCCTACAGGTCTGCTTGTAGGTTCAAAAGTAAAAAGAGCCATGTCCGATGCAAGGCATTTAGAAGAACCTTTTGATGACGATGAACTCTATGCACTTAAAGGTGACCGACGTTATGCTTGGATTTTTCCTGAAGATTTATCTTTTATCTATAATGAACATTCAGAACAATTAACCATTGATTTTTATTTGCCAAAAGGTGCCTATGCAACAACATTTTTAGAAGAAATATGTAAAAAATCGTTAAAACTTAAAAAATCTTAATTAATTTTTGTTAGAATGGTAACATGAATAATATATATACCATAACAGCCATATTGGCACTATTGACAACGACAGTTACCTCTAAAGAAAATTTTTTCTATACTGATTTCATAAAGGTAAAAGCTACAGCCTATACCTCATCAACTATTGAAACTGATGCAGACCCATACTTAGCAGCATGGAGAAATAAACTGAACCCAACAGTACCCTCTATCGCTGTCTCAAGAGACCTACTTGATATTGGTCTCACCAATGGTATGAAAGTGCGTATAAAAGGTTTTAAAGGTGAATTTTTAGTTTTAGATAAAATGAATAAAAAATGGAAAAACAAGATAGATATTTACATGGGTAATGACCGACAAAAAGCACTAAACTGGGGAAAAAGAAAAGTGATTGTCTATTGGACTGACCCAGCTTATGCCAATGCAAAATAAAAGCTTAAACAAGCATTATCAATACTGGCTCTTTGTAGAGAGTTAACTAATTGCGAGTTCAACATTTTTAAATACATTATTCCATGTATATTGTTTTTGGATAAGTTGTTTAGAATTTACTGACAATATTTCCCACTGTTCTTTATTTTTTATTAGTGACACAATACTATCAGTAAACAATTGAATATCATCACAGACTGCCAAATGATGCATATGTTTCACATCAATTCCTTCGGCTCCAACAGTTGTTGTTACCGTAGGTATTCCTCTACTCATTGCACTTATAACTTTGACTTTCATCCCACTTCCAAAACGTAATGGAGCAATAAATACTTTACATTTATTAAAATACTCTTCCAAATCATCTACAAAACCTGTAAAAATAATGCCTTCCTTATTTTTAGCAGCTTCTATTATGCGTGTATCAGGATTTTTTCCAATTATATAAATTTTTAAGTCAGGTATTTGTTTTTTTAAAATACTCCATCCTTTATTGAGAAACCATTCTAGTCCATCAATATTAGCCTCCCAACTTAATGTACCAACATACATTATTGCATTTTGAGAACTGTCAAATTTAAGATTAGGCATATTAGAGTAATCTTCATTTCCTAAATGATAGGTTAAAGCAAATTTTCTTTTATCAATTCCCAATGAAGTTAATAATTCTATATCATTAGGAGCAGCCAAGATTTGATTAGAAGAGTTACATATTTTTTTTTCATATTTTTTAATTCTTAATGCCTCAAAATATAATATAGTTTTTCTTATAAGATTTGGTTCAATCTCTGCAAATCGTTTCCACATTATAAACTCAGTATTATGTTGATGCAATACAACCTTTCCACTAAAGCCTTCAGGTACATATTGATACATTAAATAATGATCAATAAAAATAACATCCTGCCCTTTGGATTTATTTTTGACAATTGAAAGAAATATTTTATTGTAATTACGAAATATATTTAATGGTGTTAAATGTATAATACTTAGCATAAAGTTAACTATATTACGAGGTACATTAATACTTAAACTAGAATAATCTACCAATTCAACCTTTTCTTGAAATTGCTTTTTATGATTAAGATCATCATTTTTCAATAATGTGCATAAAGTTAATTCATGATTTTTAGCTAAATATTCAATAAGTTTATAACTCTTAATTGTTCCCCCAGTATTGGCTGGAAATGGTAATTGTGGTGACAAAAATAGGATTTTCATAACTTTCCTTTTAATGTCAATATTTTTATAATCATATCTTTTATTACATACTTACTATATATTGGTATATTTAATATAACATGTACTATTCCAAAGTTTGTATATGTCAGTTTTATATATTCCTTTACATTTAAAAGAAGTTTTGTTGCAGATAATCCATCTATATCGTAGTGTACTAATGGTTCATTTATATATTGTATTTCTAATTCATTAGTTTTCTTCACAATATCTACTACCCATTGATAATCAGCTTTTATCTTATATGAAGTGTCGTATAAAGGAAGATTTATATTTTTAATAAATAACGATTGATGACATATTAAAAAGTTATGCTTTAATATTTTTAAATTTAATTTAGGATGAGCAGTCATATAATTATAAATACCATTATCATTTACATTTATCCAATCACCGTAAATAATACTATACTTACTACTCAATGGGCTAATAACATTTGATAAGACATTATCATTAATAAAAGTATCCCCAGCATTAAGAAAGTTTATCCAATCGCCTGATGCAGCCAAAAGACCTTTATTCATAGCATCATAAATGCCTTTATCTTTTTCTGAAACTATAACATCTATATTTTCTTTATATTTTTCAACTACTGACATGGTTTTGTCAGTAGAATTTCCATCAATAATAATATACTCAATATTATTATAATCTTGTTCAATTACACTTTTTAGAGTTCTTTCAATATAACTTTCTGCATTATATGTTATTGTAATAATTGATATTTTAGGTAATAAATTAGTTTTTTCCATTTAGATAAATCTTTATTTAATATTTTTTTATGAATTGTTTTTATGATATGCCAATTTAAAATTAATTATTTTATACATTTTTTGTTCTTGATAAATCATTAAGTATTATATTATAATAAGGTTTATAATTCATTTAATATAACATTTTTTAGTATATGCCGAAATAGTATTTTCACAAGGATATAGAAAAAAATTTAAAATAAGCTATAATTCGACAAAAATCATATCAGTTAAAAACTATAGGAATAGAATATGACCATAATTAATCCCCAATACATTTATATAGATAACCATTTTCAAGAAAACCTAGCCGTAGCTTTTTCTGATAAAATAGAAGCCATAGATAGCCTTGAAAATCTTAAAGAAAAATATCCAAATGCAACTATTGAAAATGGAGAGAAAAACTCTGTACTCTACCCTGGTTTTATTAACACTCATGTACACTTAGAGTTCTCTGCTAACAAGACTACTCTGCAATATGGAGAGTTTATGCCTTGGCTCGACTCGGTTATAGCAAACCGTGAAGAACTTGTAGGAAAATGTGACAATGCCATGATGATGAACGAATGTAAAGCAATGATGCGTTCAGGTATCACTACTTTTGGTGCTATTTCTAGTTTTGGCACAGAGCTAGAGGTCTGTATGGAGACTCCTCAAAAGGTACTTTTTTTCAATGAGCTTATAGGTTCCAATGCAGCAACTGCTGATATGTTGTATGGAGATTTTTTAGAACGTCTTGATGCTTCTAAAAAGTGTGGTCATGGGGTAATTCCTGCCATTGCCATACACTCACCCTACTCTGTTCACCCAATAGTACTTAAACGTGCTGTGGAGGTTGCAAAAAGTGAAAAACTCCCTATCTCAGCACACTTTTTAGAATCACAAGCAGAACGAGAATGGTTAGAAGATAGCAAAGGTGACTTTTTAGAGTTTTTTCAAAAGTTCTTCTCTACTTCTATAGCTGTAACCACTATAGATGAATTTATGCAGAGTTTTGATGATGTTCCTACCCACTTCACCCATGCTGTTCAAGCAACCAAAGAGGAGTTAACTTACCTTGCAAAACATGGTCACTCTATTGCCCATTGTCCTCGTTCAAACAGACTGCTTGGTTGTGGAAGATTGCCTATTGAAGAGTTAATTGAACTAAATATGCCTTTTACCATAGCCACCGATGGTCTAAGTTCAAACAACTCTTTAAATATATTTGATGAGCTTCGTGCAGCACTGATGATGCACCATTTAGGACCTCTTGAAAATCTTGCTAATTTACTCATAAAAAATATCACATCAACTCCAGCAGAGATTTTCAACCTAAACTCTGGAGAGATAAAAGTAGGAAAAGATGCAGACTTTGCACTTATCACCCTACCCGATGAAGCACAAAGTACTCAAAGCATTGCACTTCAAACTATTTTACATACAAAAGAGGTAGAGAGGGTTTATATTAATGGGGAAGCTATCTAATGCTTCTTATTCTATTATATCTTACACCCCTTACCAGCGATATCTTCTAAACTGGATTCTTGAAACATCTTTTGTAAAAGGTGTTTAGGTTCTATCCATTGGTCATGCAAAGCACATTTGCATAGTCCATTACAAAAGCCTATTCCTAAAACACACTGCTCATTTTTTATGGAATCATTAAAAATAGCTAAAATATCACTAACCATAATTTCAGATGTCTTTTTTTCAAATTTATATCCACCATCTCTTCCTCGTATGGAAACAACTAACCCAGACTTTACTAACTCTGTCATAATCTTAGTCAAAAATTTATAGGGGATATATAGTGTTTTAGCCAACTCGGTAGCATTTAGAAGTTTAGAATCTTTATTATCTGCCATATAGGCTAAAATTCTTATCGCATATTGGGAACTGTTACTCAACTGCATAGGAGACCTTTTCGCATTGATATACCATATTATACAAAAAAAATATAAATACTACTTAAAGGTAGAATTAATTTTATTTTGCTAAAATTCTAATTACTACTCAAAGGTAGAATTTAAAACGAGGATAATTTTATGACTGAACGTATAACGAAAAGTATGGCAAAAAATATCTATTATGGTGGTGGAACCTTTGCACTTATGATATTTATTGCCCTAACTTTTGATACCGTACATCAAATTCCAAAACGCTCCAATCAGCAGAATATGACCGAGAGTGTCGTAGCTGGAAAAAAACTTTGGGAGAAAAACGACTGTGTCGGTTGTCATACTATTGTAGGTGAAGGAGCATACTATGCACCAGAGCTTATGAATGTATTTCAACGAAGAGGTGGTAGTGATGTAACAGCATTTAAAGCCTATATGCAAGGGTGGATGGCTGCACAGCCACTAGCTATACCAAACAGAAGAAAGATGCCACAGTTTCATTTAACACCAGCAGAGGTTGATAACTTATCAGACTTTTTGATTTGGACATCAAAAATAAATGCCAATGATTGGCCACCAACAATAGAAGGAT
>JALVXD010000048.1 GCA_027038295.1 Campylobacteraceae bacterium | reverse complement strand
ATCTTGATCTTCTGAAATCCAATGACTTAGAAAGACTTCAATGTCTTTATCTTTTTTTATCTTTTCAAGGTGTTTTCTAATGGTCTCTAATGATATATGTGCTGGGTTATCAATAAGGGTTACATGAGCAAAAAAAGCTCGTATATGTGGAAGCTCCTGACGAATAAGTGCATCGTGTGCTGGTTGACTTGAGATATAAGGATAGGAAAAACTTGTAGGTTCAAACCCTCTCTCTCTCATGTTTGCAATACCAGGAGCAATTTGTTCATCAAAATAGGCTTGTGCTTTATTGGGTTCATTGTCATATTTTTTATCTCTTGTACTTAAATGTCCTACCGTATGAAAGCCAATTTCATGTCCATCGTCTTGAAATGATTTTAGTATGGCTTCTTCCTCTGGTTTAACATCCCAATTTTGACTATAGTCAGCCCATCTATTACAAAAAAATGTTGCTACTGCTCCTTTTTCTTTAAAGGTCTCTCGCATTTTATTCCAGCTTTTAACTAAAGTATCATCAAAGGTTAGGACAATGCCTGGTTGACTTATGATTACAGGTTTATTTACATCTAAATTATCTTCTGAAGCGTAAGAGATAATATTGTCTATATATCCTCCTCCTCTTATTGTCATATAGTTTATTTGAATAAACTCATTATCTGGTTCATACCTTTTTAAGTCTCGTTGTAAATCTCTTGTAATGGTATGCCATTTGTTATTGGTTTTATCTGAACCTATACCCTGTACAATAGAATCAGGATAGTTACTATCTATACCAGCTCCTGTATCTTTTGCTATGTAATATAACCAACGTCCACCATCCTTAGTATTTATATTGATACCAATTTGAAATTGTTGATTAAATTTCATGCTCCATTGTATAAATTGATTATTTTTTTTACTATTGATACCATTAAATTTAAAGGTATCATAACTGTATGGATTATTGTTTGTAACTTTAGCATCGAAATAGATGACTCTACTGTTTCTTTCATCATCGTAGGTATTTGTAATATTAGCTTCATGAGAATAATTTGAAAGTATTGTCCAATTATTTGTTTTTTGATTCTCTGCATCTTCATAGATGGTAGCTATATTAGTTGTGTTTACATCTACAATAATTCTTCTGTGTGGATCTTCAACAATGGTTGTATTAGAATCCTCAACGATGGTTGTATTGGAATCTTCAACAATACTACTGTTGTTTATGTCTTGATTATTTGCAGATGTAAAACTATCACAACTTGCCATTAATAGTGTAAATATAGCAAGTAATACTATTTTATAAATATTCATAATGCCCCTTTCTGATTGAAGACGCAATGTATCATAAACACGTTAATATATAAATATATAATATGTATTATTAAAATATTTTAAGGTAATATATAGGAGAAGAAAGAGAGAAGTTATATCTTCTCTTTTTCTTTGTTTTAGTAGTTATATCTATAGTAATCAGAATATCTATCATAATAGTATCTACTAGGATAATAGTATCCACCATAGTGATACCAACCTTCATGCCCTACAACTGACCTTAAGTCCTCTGGAGGATGAGGATATTTATCTGGTTTTTCCTCTTCCACATGGGTTGTTTTTTCTGGAACATAGTTGGTTGGGTAGTTATTTGCACATCCAGAAAACAGGAACGCAATAAATATAGTAAAGTAAAAACTTTTCATTTATATATCCTTTCTAAAATTTATATATTAATGGCTACCAACCAAAAAGACCTTTAACACTTTGAATTGCACCAACAGCACTTCTTGCTGCACCTGCATTTTCTTGGATAGAATCAGTAGTTTGATGACGTTTCATATTTTCTAAACGAATTTCATCTGCTGTTAATGCTTGTTGTCGTCTATATTGTCTAGCTTCATCACGAGTAATCTGTGCACCATCTGCACCTCTGTTTTTATTTAAATAAGCAGAGTCTTGACCTGCAGTTTTTGGTGTACAACCTTGAAGTAAACTAACTGAAACAATTGTCACAGCTAAAAGTGATAGATTACTATTTTTCATGATAAATCCTTTGTGTTAATATATTTATATTTTAACAAGAAATAACTTTATAACTACTTTGCTTTTTCTAAATATTTACCCTCAATAGTGTCCACCACTATCTTTTGACCTTCTAAAATAAAAAATGGAACTTGTACAACAGCTCCAGAATCAAGTGTTGCTGGTTTTTTACCACCTTGTGAATCACCTTTGAAGTTTGGAGGCGTTTCTACTACTGTATAGGTTGCTGTTATTGGAATCTCAACTGAAATTGCTTTACCATTATAAAAAAGAATATCTGCTTCCATACCGTCTATCATAAAGTTAAACGTCTCTTTCCCCACTTGTTCATGTGTTAAACCTAATTGGTCATAGGTCGTTGTGTCCATAAACTGCAACATTTCACCATCATCATATAGGTATTGCATGGTTGTTTCCTCTAAATCAGGAACTTCAAATTTATCACCTGCATGAACCGTTTTATCAATTACTTTACCTGTTGATAAGTTTTTAATTTTACAACGTACAAAAGCTGCACCTTTACCTGGTTTAACATGTTGAAAGTCCACTACTTTGTATGGATTTCCATCCAGTTCTAATCTAACACCTTTTTTAAGGTCTCCCATTGAAATTGTTGCCATTTGTCAACTCCTAAACTTTTTTGTGATTATATCCAAGGTTCACTTTACATTAATGTTTAGTTTACAATATAATGGTAGACTTATAAAAAATTAAAGAAAAGGTATTAAATGAAAAAAATATTAAAAGTGTTAGCTCTTTTATCTATGACATTTATAATAGTACAAGCAAAGAGTATTGATGCTTCTATTGTCAAAATATATACAGTATCTAAACTTACAAATTATATGGAACCATGGAACTCATCAGTTCAACGTTCAAGTGGTTCAGGAAGCATTATTTCAGGTAATCGTATCTTGACCAATGCCCATGTGGTTGCCAATGAGACATTTGTTGAAGTTAAAAAATATGGAGATACCAAACGCTATCAAGCAAAAGTTTTAGAGGTTTCTCACGATACAGACTTGGCACTTTTAGAAGTAAAAGATAAAGACTTTTTTAAAGACACCGAAGCATTAGAGTTTGGTGATTTACCTAAAATACAAGATAAAGTTACCGTATATGGCTATCCGATGGGTGGACATACCATCTCTGTAAGTACAGGAATAGTCTCTCGTATAGAGCATAACCGTTATGCACACAGTGGTAAAAGTTTTTTATCTATTCAGATTGATGCTGCTATTAACCCTGGAAACTCAGGTGGTCCAGCTATCTCAAATGGAAGAATAGTAGGTGTTGTGATGCAAGGCATTACCATGTCTCAAAATATTGGTTATATGGTTCCCGTAGATATTATTCAGCACTTTTTAAAAGATGTATCTGATGGTAAACGTGATGGATTCCCTAAACTTGGAATTATGACAGATAAAATAGAAAATCCGACACTGAAAGAATATTATAAACTTGGAGAAGATGAAGGTGGAATTCTTGTTGTTGATATCGTCTATAACTCTATTTTAAAAGATGTGTTAAAACGAGATGATATTATTACAGCCATAGATGGACATAAAATAGAAAATGATGGAACCGTTGAGTTTAGATCTAAACAGTATACCCATTTTAAGTATTTTATAGATGTACATCAATATGGTGATAATGTTACCTTAGATATATTACGTAATGGTAAAAAAATGGTACTAAAAGTTAAGCTTCCTGATACTTCGAGTTCTGAACATGCAACCTATGCTAAGTTGGAGTATGACAAAATGCCAAGTTATTTTATGTTGGGTGGTTATGTCTTTTCTCCTATTACTCAAAATCTTTTAAACAGTTCAGGAAGCCCCGTTTTATCACTACGTGCAAAAGCGACTAAATTTCCTACTAAAGATGAACAAGAGTTGGTTGTTTTGCTAAAGGTACTTGCAGCAGAACATAGTCGTGGAGATTATGGTATTAGCATGTGGCATATAGAAAAGGTTAATGGAAAGAAGTTTAAAGACTTTAAAGAGTTTTATAAATTGGTAATGGACTCTAAAGAGAAGTATGTTGTGTTTGAAGATGAAGATGGAGCTAAAGTCGTAATAGATAGAGAAAAAGCATTGGCTGTTGAGCCTGATATATTACATCGTTATAGTATAAAAGCAAATAAGTCAGATGATTTAATAGAAGAGGGTGAGATATAGGAGCAGAGACTTTAGTCTCTGAGAACTTGGACTAAAGTCCAAGTTCCTAAACTGCTTGTTAAAATCTATCTAACAAACTCAAATGGATTTTCCACTACATTTTTTCTATCTACAATGTATGGAATAAGTGCTGTTTGTCTAGCTCTTTTAATAGAAACTGTTACAAGCTCTTGGTGACGTTTACAGTTACCTGTAAGTCTTCTAGGCATGATTTTAAATCTCTCACTTAATGAGAACTTTAATAATCCTAAATCTTTATAGTCAATGAATTCTACTTTCATCTCACAATATTTACAAAATCTTTTTTTAAACTTTCTTCTTTCTGCCATGGGTTATCTCCTAAAATGGTATCTCGTCATCATCGATGTCGATTTCTGGTACAGACGCTTGTTGTTGCTGTGGAGCTGGTTGTGATGGTTGTTGTGAAGCTTGAGGTTGACCATAGCCACCACTATTTTGTTGTGGTTGTCCATAATTACTATTACTTTGGTTTTGTTGACCACCATAGTTGTTTTGGCTTGGTTGGTTACCATATCCATTACTGTTTGTATTGTTAGGGTTTTGGCTATCAGCCTTAGAATCTAACATCTGTAGGTTCTCTACAGTTACAGCATGTTTACTTCTTTTACTTCCATCTTGTGCAGTCCATTGTTGAAAAACAAGTCGTCCATCTACTAAAACTTTGCTCCCCTTACGAAGGTATTGGTTTGCTATTTCAGCTGTACGCCCAAAAAATGTCAAGTCGATAAACATAACTTCATCTTTCTGTTCACCAGTCTGACTTTTCCACTTTCGGCTTGTTGCAATACCAACATTACCAATAGCTGAGCCACTTTGTGAATATCTTATCTCAACATCTCTTGTAAGGTTTCCTACCAATACTACTTTGTTATACATGGGGTTTCTCCTAAGGTCTTATGCTTCTGTTTTTACTTCAGCAGGTGTTGCTTCAGTTGTTGCAGGTGCTTCTTCTGTTACTGTCTCTTCAGTTGTAACAGGAGCTTCTTCAGCTTTTGGTGCTTCTTCTTTTACAACAGACGCAGCTTTTACAAGCTTTTCAAATTGAGCTACTTCTTTTTTCTTTGTGTATTTAACTGTTAAGTATTTAATTACTTCTTCGTTAAACTTTAAGTTTCGCTCAAGTTCAGCAATAACGGTACCTTCTGCTTTGAAATAAACAATAGTGTATACACCACGCTCATTTTTTTCAACAGGGTAAGCAAGTCTTCTCATTCCCATTTTATTGGTAGCAAGAATCTCAGCACCTTCACGTACAAGAATCTCTTCGATTTTTGCAATGTTTGCTGCTGTCTCTTCATCTGTAAGTGTAGGTTTAAGTACATACAGTGTTTCGTAGTTGTTCATTGTATTCCTTTTGGTTTTATAGCCCGTTTAAACGTAGTCAAGTGACTATCCAAAAAACGAGCAAGAATTTTGGAAGCAGTATAGTACCATAATAACTATTTATTTTTACTAAACATATCAAATATATTATAATTATTTCATAGGTAAGCGTAGTCTTCTATAAAAATAAACTTAATTAAATATATTATATACTATAATTAAAATTAATATTTTTTTAAGGTAGATTTAGAATGAAAAAAGAGTCCCCAAAAACAACAATAAATTTTTTTATAAAAAGTTCAAAAATTATTTTTTTAGTAGTTTACGCTCTATTGGTATTAGGTGCTAGTTATATTTTTATAAACAGTTATACGCAATATGATTATTTAAGTAGTTCAACTGAGTATAGTACATTTATAGATAAAGTTAAGCGTATTGATGGAATTAAAGAGAAGATTTTAATTAAAGATACTCAATTAAGAGTAAATGAACAGAAAATTATTATGATGACATCTTTACTTGTACTCGTGCTTTCTATTTTTATGTTTATAAGAAGAGCCTATTTTTTTAAATATTTAGAAGTTGAAAAACAAAATTTGACACTTCTTTTAGAAGATTTAAAATCATACTCCTATGAAGATAGACTCGAAGAGTTTCAAAATATGATTAAAGATAAAAACAGGGCAGAAATTTACGCTTTAATGTCAGATATGATATATGAATTAGAAGAGAGTAAGAATAATGCAGATGAAGCAAACAAAACTAAGAGTCTTTTTCTAGCCAATATGTCTCATGAGATTCGTACCCCACTCAATGGTATTGTAGGTTTTACAAAGTTTTTAAAGTCAACCAATTTAGATAAAGAACAAGATGATTTTGTTGATATTATTAGAAAAAGTTCTGAAGATTTACTCTCTATTATTAATGATATTCTTGATATCTCAAAGATAGAGAATGGACATGTTGAGTTGGAAGAGATTTTCTTTAATCCTATAGAAGAGTTTGAGAATGTTATTGAGACCTATGCTGCTAATGCTTCTAAGAAAGATATTGATTTTGGATTATGGATAGACCCTAATTTATCTTCACTCCTTTTACGTTCTGATCCAGGTAAAATAAAACAGGTACTTATTAATCTAATTTCTAATGCTGTAAAATTTACTGATAAAAAAGGAACCATAGATGTTAATATTGAAAAGGTTTCAGAAGAGGATAAAGATAATGTCTCTTTAAAATTTACAGTTAAAGATACGGGAGTAGGTATAAGTGAAGAGCAAAAAGAGAAAGTATTTGAAGCATTTACTCAAGCAGATATTAGTACAAGTAGAAAATATGGAGGGACAGGTTTAGGTTTAACTATCTCTTCTGCATTGGTCAATATTTTGGGTGGTTCTTTAGAATTAAATAGTACTTTAGGAGAGGGTACTGAGTTTACTTTTACTATAAAAGTGCCATCTAAAGAGGTAAAACGAAACAATAGTATTCAATCTATGAATATTGCTATTTATGCTCCATCTGAAGTTAAAAGTAAAAATTCAAATAAGTATTTAGAAGAGTATCTTTTATCGTATAAAGAACTATCAGTACAACGGTTTAAAAGTTTGAAAGAGTGCTTGGAGAGTTTAGCAACAGATATTGATGTACTCTATATTCATGATGATAAAATAAACAGAGACGAATTGCATAAAATTGTTGAATATTATAAATCATCTACAAATATAATGTTTGTCACAACATTAAATAGACGTAATGAGGTACAAGTAATAAGTGATAAATTTTCTCATGTTATATACGAACCTATAACTTTTTCAAAAGTTGAAAAGTCTTTTAACTATGTATCTCACAAACAAAAGAAAAAACCTTTGGGTATACCTAAAAAAGAAAAAAATAGTTATAAACAATTTTCAAATCTTCATGCTCTTGTTGTTGAAGACAACCCTATTAATCAAAAAATGATACAACATACACTGAAAAATATGGGCATAACTTCAGACTGTGCTAATAATGGAGAAGAAGGTTTAAACAGATATATCTCAAATAGTCAATATGATGTTATTTTTATGGACATACAAATGCCCGTGATGAATGGTATAGAAGCAGCTCAAGAGATAATAAACTATGAAAAGAGTAAAAATATTACACATACACCTATTATTGCAGTTACAGCCAACGCTTTAAAGGGTGATAGAGAGAAATTTATGGCTGAAGGGATGGATGAGTATGTCTCTAAGCCTATAAATTTAGAGAGGTTTATAGAATCTTTAGAGAAGTTTTTTCCTCTGAAAAGTATAAAATCAAAAGTGCCAAGTAACAATACAAAAGATATACTGCTCTATAAAGAGACCACAATGGAAGCAAAAATAATATCTGCTATTTTAAATAAATTGGACTACTCTGTAGATGTGGTAGAAAATATTGATGAGTTAAAAAGAGTTATGGATGTAGAGAGTTACAAATGTGTACTTTTAGACAGAGTTCGTTCCGATAGTTCTCATAAGAGTTTAACTGAATATCTTAAGGAGACAAATACTCCAAGTCTACTCTTTACAGATGCAAAATTTAATGTGACTCCAAGCGATAAAGAGAACTATACTTTTATTACAGATAAGTTAGCAGACTATATAAGTATTAAAGAGAAAGTAGATAAGATGATTGGTGTAGCTCAAGCATCATAGATAACTTTGCAACTTAATAAATACTCCATAAAGCAACAACTCTCGGTTGGTTGCTGGGGTATTTTTGATTTGTAGTTCTGCCTCTAAAAGGTGTTCAAATATTTTAAGTATACTAGGGCTTTTAACTTTTAAAGCAAGAGTGGCTTTTTGCTCTTCTATGTTTTTAGGTAGTTTATAACCTAAAATAGCTTTTGAGTCTATATGCCCATGTAGTTTCATGTAGGTATTAAAGAGGAAAATTTGGTTAACAAAAAATTGTGTTGAACGTAAAATAGAAAATTCATCTTCTCCTATCTCTAATAGTCTGTTCATGGTCTCAACTATAGGTTTTTTCTCAAATAGCTCTATAAGTAACTGTTCTACAGCAAGAGGAGCAGTAGAATAAACAAATCTATCAATATCTTTTGATGTTACTTCTCCTTCTAAAATAGCCAGTTTATTGAGTTCGTTGGCACAAAGTGCTAAATTATTGTTAAGTAGTAACATAAGATGTTGTAGTGCATAGTGGTCTATATTTAGTCCAATAGCTTTGGCTTTTCTTTGTAGTATAGCTATACTCTCTCTAATATTTGGTTCAAAAAGTCGAAGCCAATTGGCTCCTTTTTTAGGAGTAAATGCATTTTGTAGGCTCTTTGCATCACTGGCTTTTCCTTGATACTCAAATAAAAAGTAATTATCGCTGTTTTTACCTACCAATTCAATGAGTATATCTAACTCTTTTTTAGGTATTTTTTTATCTCGTTTTACTATAAGAAGATTGGTTCCACCAAAAAGTGAACTTTGTGAAAGGTAAGCTTTTGCTCTGTCAAAACTATACTCGTCAAAATAGAGATTTAAAAGAGAGTCTGCAGCATTGGTTATGTTGATGTAGTATTGAATATATGAAGCGATTAAGTAAGAATTTTCACCATAAAAGAGCATGGCTCTAGGAGGCGTATGTCGTAATAGGTTTTCAAACTCTCTTTGGTACATAGTTTTTCACCCTTTTTTGTTAATAAATATTTCTAATAATTATAGCAGATTTAAACAAAAACTATATTGGTGAATTATGTAATAACTGTGAAAATATAAATTAATTATTAATCAAAAATATTAATAAAAATTGATAGTATAATATTAAATATAAAGGGGTGAGTATGAATAGTAAATGGAAAGAAAAACGTTTAGAGATTATTACATTAGGTATTTTTTTTATATTGTTGTTAACATCATTACTGTTTTTTTATAATTCTTATACCAATTATATAGTTTTTATCTCTTCTGGAGAAGAGAGTAAAGCTTTTATTTACTAAATTATGATGATAATATCCGTAGTTATTTTATTTCTATTACTCTTGATAGTCTATAGTAAAAGAGGTTATTTCTTTGTTGAAGAGAAACGAGATACTAAGGGACTTAGAAACCTTTTAGAAGAGATTAAATACTCATCTGATAAGAGAAAAAATGAACAGTTTAAGCTGATGCTCAAAGAGAAAAATCATACAGAGATTTATATGCTAATTTCAAATATGATTACCGAACTTCAAGAGAGTAAAAAGGCCACAGAAGAGGCAAATAAAACTAAAACACTCTTTTTATCAAATATGTCACATGAAATTCGTACACCTATTACTGGAATTGTAGGGTTTATCAACTTTTTAAATTCTAGTAAACTTGATAGTGAACAGAAGGAGTTTGTTAATACCATTAGAAAAAGTTCAGAAGATTTATTGACGCTTGTTGATAATATATTAGATATTTCTCATTTAGAGAATGGTGATATGAAGTTAATAAATAGAGAGTTTAATATTATAGAAGAGTTTGAAAAACTTATAAATCTTTACTCCTTTGAGGCTATAGAAAAAGAGATTAATTTTCATGTTTGGATAGACCCTGAACTTAATATCTAATGCTATTAAATTTACTGATAAGGGAGGGGATATAGAACTCGCTATTACTAAAAAAATTAATAAAAAAGCCAATTTTGAAAACAGTAGAGTAGAGATTGAATTTTTAGTCAAAGATAGTGGTATTGGTATTGATGAAGAGCATAAAAAAATGGTATTTAGATTATTTAATCAAGCAGATAATTCAAATACAAGAGCCTATAAAGGTGTAGGGTTAGGCTTAACCATTGCCAATAGCTTAGTAAAATTATTAGGTGGAATATTAAACCTAGAGAGTGAACTTGGAGAGGGTACAACATTTTCATTTACTTTAGATATTGATTATAGAAAAAATAGTAGAAAAAATGATAAAAATATAGCTTCTATAGCAATATATGCTCCTGATTATTTATATGAGAAGATAGCCTATAAGCATTTAGTTGCATATATTTCTTCAAATAAAAAGAATAGTGTCACCTGTTTTAAAAACTTTGTTGAGTGTAAAGATGCCCAACTGGACTCTTTTGATACTCTTTATATCTATTATGATGAAATAAATAGTGAAGAGTTAAAAAGAATAGTGGCTCTTTATAGTTCAGAAAAAGATATAGTCTTATTGACAAAAGTTTCAAATAGAGAACAGATATTAGATATTGCACCTATTTTTACTCAAGTAATATATGAACCGATAACATTACCAAAAGTAGAATCATCACTTAGTCATAAAAAGGAAATTCCTTCTGTAGCAGAAGATAATTTTTCTTTAAATGTTTTAATTGTAGAAGATAATCTGATTAATCAGAAGGTTATTGCCCATACACTTAAAGGTTTAGGTATAACATCAGATTTAGCTGAAAATGGTGAGCTTGGGGTAGAAATGTTTAAAAACAATAGATATGATATGGTCTTTATGGATATCCAAATGCCAGTTATGAATGGGGTAATGGCAACTAAGCATATTTTAGAATATGAAAAAAAATATAACTTAGACCATACACCTATTGTAGCAGTAACAACCAATGCTCTAAAAGGTGATAGGGAGTTGTATCTGAAATCGGGTATGGATGAGTATATAGCAAAACCTATATCTGCTAATAAGTTTGTCTCTGTAATAAAACAATTCTATGCACCTAAAAATAAGTCAACTAAAGAAGTAAATCAGGAGTCTAAAGATATTTTACTCTATAAAAAAGTACCAACAGAAGCAAAAGTTTTGACCAATCTACTAACAGGGCTTGACTATAGTATAGATTTGGCTAAGAGTAGAGAAGAGTTCTATTATAAGATGAAAAATAGAAAGTATAAACTCTTTTTGTTAGATAAGAATAGTGCCAATAGAGAGGATGAAGTGTTAATGAATGAGATAGTAAGTAGTAAAATTCCAACACTTTTTCTAATGGGTGAAGAGAGTATTTTATCTGATGATGATATAAATAAGTATACCCGAGTCATGTATGAGAAATCAAACTTTATTGCTATTCATGAGCAAATAGAGAAGATGTTAAGTCTATAACTTCCTATTTACTGATAGTTAAAGAGTCTAAGAGAAAGTAGGTTTTTTCCTATTAAACTCTTTAATTTCATTCGGTTGAATAGTATCTTGAATAATCTCTAACATCTGTAATGCAAGTTTTTTTCTATCAAAGCTTTTAGATAAACGAACAGCCCCCATCTGTAAAGAGCGATAAAAATTTTCATCACGTAGTAACATTAATTTTTCTATGAAATCATTTTGATTTTCTGGTTCAAAGCAGATACCTGCATTAAAGCGCTCTATAATCTCTTGTGCTTGACCTTCTACCCCAAGTAGCGTTGGTTTTTTCATGGCAGCAGCTTCAAAAATTTTTGATGGAATAACCGATTTAAAGGTATCTGACTTTTTAAGTGGAGCCAGTGATACATCTATAATAGAGAGGTATTTAGGAACGAGCTCTTTTTTGATCGGAGCTAAAAATGTAATATTGTCTAATTTTAGTTCATTAGCCAGTTTCATGATTTTTTCTTTTTCTGCTCCATCTCCTACAAATAAAAAGTGGATAGAATCATCTTTTATGTTAGAAATACTTTGAATAATAAAATCTAAGCTATGTGCTAAACCATGCGTTCCTATATATCCTACAACAAATTTATCGGTTAATCCAAGCTCTTTTAAAAGAGTAGAGTCTTTTTTTTGCTCTTGAAAAAGTTCCAGATTAGAACCATTTGTAATCACCTTGATTTTAGTTGAGTTAATACCCCGTAATATAAGATTTTTTTTAAATGCATCGGTTACAGGAATAACTCTATTGGCATCTCTATAGAGGAAGAGTTCAATTTTTTCTAAGATATTAATAATTTTTTTATGTTTAATAGCACCTATACTCTCAATAGATTCAGGCCATAAATCTCTTAGTTCAAAAATCCATGGTTTTTGTTTAAAAAAACTTAATGCTGAGGCAGACCATGTCGTAAAAAATTGTGGAGATGTTGCAATAACAATATCAAACTTTTGAAATAGACCAACAACAAATGAAGTACAAGCAAAAGAGAAGTAGTCCAAGACTCTTTTAGCAAAACCTTTGTTTGACGAAACATAACTCCATACACGAATAACTTCTATTTGGTCAATTATCTCTTTTTGATAAAATTTATTTTTATAACCCTTATAGATTTCTCCTCTTGGAAAATTTGGAGCACAAGTAATAACAGTAACTTCTGCACCTTTATCAATCCACTCTTTACAATGTTCATATGTTCTGGTCGCTGGTGCATTAATTTCTGGTGGAAAGTTATCGGTGATGAAAAGAATTTTCATTTTGATCCTTAAGATGTAAAAACTTATATAGTTGTATTTTATCATTTATGTTATTATTTTATGTTGAAAAATAATTAAAAATAACATATGTTGTTATATTAATAATTATATTTAATGATAAAATGTTAAAATTTTAATTTCTAATTTCTTTTCAAATGTAATCTCTAATACATATGCTTCTACGTGTATATTAAATTCTGGTGAGTATTGATATGTATTGATAATAAAGTTTTTATTTTTAAATATTATTCTTTCTAATATCTCTTTTTTAGAAATAGAAGGATGAAAATGAAATTTTGCAATTGATTTTGTTTTTATACTTAAATTGTCTTCTATAATAATTTGAGCATCTTCAAATATCCACTTTCTTGTATGCAAAACACCTATTTGTTTATAGCCATCATGAATTGCTTCAATTAAATTGTCATTTTCTTTTAATGAAACTATTTTAGCTCTATTTCCCACTCTAAAACCACCCCAAACTTGACTTTGGTTTTGACCATTGACTTCTACTGTATTGTGAGAAGAAGTAGAGCGTTCAATAGTTCGTCTATGATTGGTTTCATAAGTACTTAAGCCCATATCTACTATAAAGGGTTTATCTTTAATATAGAGTTCAAAATTAAAAGTATCAGCATGTGCATGACCTGGAATATAACTGGCTCCTATCTCTCCTACATCAACAATACACTCATAATCGCTTTTAGATATTTTTCGATAGCCACTCTCTTTGAGTTTTTGATTTTTTTTATTGACATTTAATCGTTGAGCATATTCAAATAGTTGAGTTGTTGTGGGTGCAATTTTATGGCTACTGTCATTTAAAAGAGGAATATCACCATTGTTATAACTTATCTCGTCTAGCCAACCTAGCATTGATTGTGCTTTTAAAATGAAAAATTCTAATAAATTATCCTCTTTCCAACTATTATTTTGAAGTAAGTTAATACAATCTAAAAGACGAAAAAGCATAATCTGATGATACATTGGACTAAGCTCAAAATGGGCACCATCTTTTAAAATTTGTTCTTCTAACTCTTGTTCTAAAATCTCTTTAGATTTTTTATATAAAACTTCATCTTGAAAATAGTATGCACCAAAGAGCAATGAAAAGCCATTTTCTAGTAGATGATTTCCGAGCAGATGATACTCTAAATTATCCAATAATATATAATATTGAGCATAAAGAGAATTGTCTATTTTTTGATTTTTAATTTTTTGAAAAGAGAGGTATTTAATCCAATTAATTCCTCGTAAAGAGATAGGAAAAGGCTCTAATCCATCTTTTATATTCTTAATATTATCTATAAATGATTCAATTAAAAAAAGTTTTTTGACTTCATCTTCTTGAGATAAATAGTCAAAATAAGTTAAATTATAAGTCCACAATTTACCATATTTAGAATAGTTCCAATCAATGCTATTTTCAAATTTTTTATTTAAATTTAAAAAATTAAATTGCTGATTTTGAAAGTAGGCATCACTAATATGAATACTCTTTTGAAATTTTAACGTTTGAGTATTAGCACTTTTAGAAAAAGTATAATTTTTTCCAAGTCCTCTTCTAAATCGTTTTCGAGCAAAGTAATAGAGTCTATAGCGAATCTGCTTAGACTTTAAATACTTAACTGTGTTAAAAAGATGAATCATGATTTAAAATAGTCTCCTCTATAGATTAATGAACATATTTTAACATTTTATGTTTAATAGAAGATTTATATACAAAACAAAATTCAGTTAATAATGTTTAAAAAAGTTTTCAATTGTTTTAAAAGGTTAATATTGTAAAATATTGTTTTTTAAATTATTTAAAGGTATATTATGAATTGGAGAATTTTAGTTGTTACTTTTATAACAACTTTATCATATGGAGATATAGGAGGGGTTGTTTATAAAGACTTACCTCTTAATGAAACAATAGTTAATAGTTATGGAGTTAAAGATACAAATGAGTTAGGTATTAAAGGAGTTAAAGTTACGATTCAAACCAAGAGTGGTAAAGAGTTTACTACAACTACGAATGATAATGGTTCTTGGAGCTTTATAAGTAATGAAGAAAACTTTAGAGTAGAGTTTTCAAAGTGGTCTAAGTACCTAACAGAAAGTACTAAAAGTGCAGATGGGAAAAACAGTGCTGTACAGTTTGTAAAAAATGGTGATAACAATATCACATTTGGTCTATATGATGTTAACAGCTATTTTACAACAGCAAATCCTTCATTTTCTACAACGATTATTGGTAATGGAGATGTAAATAATAGCACGGTACCTGCTTTGCTAACTAACTACTATGCAGATAAAGGGTTAAATGGAGCGTTTCAAAATCTTCTTGGCACTCAAGGAGAGGGACCATCTTATGTTGTTGATGCTAAAGCCTCTGAAATAGGTACAGTTTGGGGAGCAGGGTATCAAGCTTCTAAAAAACGAATGTTTCTAGCATCATCTCTTTGGAGACATGTTGCTAATATTGAAAATAAGTTAGGTCTTGTTTTTGTAGCAGATTATACAAAAAATAGTGAAAAAATTATTGGAAAAATGAACCTTGAGGGTATTAATGGTATTCAATTAGGAGATGTAAATCGTAGTGGTAATATGGTGCATGAGTTATCAACTGGGCCACTTGAACCTAATGTTGATGTTGATGCTTATGTAAAAGTTGGAAAGTACTCTTATGGAGATTTGGATTTTGATGAGAAGAGTCAAACTCTATGGGTTGTCAATCTGTTTCAACAAGCCATTATTAAAATGGATGCTTCTTCAGATAATTTAGAAGAGATTGCTTCATCTGCACAGCAGTATAAACTGGCTGATTTAAGTGGTGTGCCTGTTTGTAGTGGTGGAGTTTTACGACCATGGGCTTTAGCTATTAATGCTGGTAAAGGTTATGTTGGAATGATTTGTGATGCTTCTGTTTCACAAAAAAGAGAAGATTTAAAAGCCTATCTTTCAAGTTTTGATTTGGAACATCCTGAAAATGGTCTAAAAACTGAATTGGCTATTAATATGGACTATGATAGAAAAACAAATGCCGACGGAGAACAAAGCAACCAATATTTCTTTCCTTGGAGTGATGAGGTACATCAGACCATTAGTTATGTAAAAGATTATTTTTGGGATGATTATAACCAACCTATATTAACAGATATTGAGTTCGATGCACAGGGTAATGCCTACTTGGCTTTTACGGATAGATATGCTCTTCAAATTGGATATCAAAACTATCCTGCATCTAAGTATCCACCTGATATTGTGAGTGAAAACATTGAAGCTTTTGGTGAAATATTTAAAGCATGTAATAGTAATGGTAAATTGGAGTTAGAAGGAACTGGTAGTTGTTCGAAAGGTATTGCTAGAGGAGATAATGGTGATGTTGACTTTTTTGATGATAATGGTGGAGATACAAATGCCAACTCAAATGGTGGAGCATTAGCTCTTATTCCTGGAACACAGGAGCTTCTCTCTACTGTCAATAGTCCTCATCCAGCAGGTGAATATGGAAAAGAGTATTGGGATTTAACAGGTGTAGAAACATTTAGTACTGTTGATGGTTCTATTAATAATTGGTATGCACACCTTTTAGCCAGTGAACGACCATTTAGAGGAAAAGGAGTAGGTTTAGGTGATATTGAACTGCTTAACGAATCTGCACCCGTTGAAATAGGAGACTATGTATGGCGAGATGGAGATAAAAATGGTAAACAAGATGCGTATGAAGTGGGAATATCAGGTATTACCATTGAGTTGCTTAAAGAGAACAATATTATAGCTTCTGCTGTAACTGACAAAGATGGGGCTTATCTTTTTTCAAGTGCAACATCAGAAGTTGAAAGCCCAAGTCATATCTATAATTTAAATGAATTGGTAGCCAATAGCAGTTATCAACTTCGTATATCAAATGCTACAGGTTCAGAACAACAAGAGGGTTTAAAAGATTTATATTTAACAAGTGCAAATATTGCAGATGGTGAAAATGCATCACTTCATGATAGTAATGCTGAAACGAATGAAACAAGTGCAGTAGTTACCGTTGTACCTAAAGTAGGAGAAAACTTACATAG
>JALVXD010000047.1 GCA_027038295.1 Campylobacteraceae bacterium | reverse complement strand
ATTCAGATGGTTCCAGAGATAATAAGTGCTTTAAAAATCTCTGTAGATGAAAAAAATCAATCAGGAATGTTTCTACTTACAGGAAGTGCTGACCTTTTTAAGATGTCCTCCATAAAAGAGTCTTTAGCAGGAAGAATGGTCTCCATTTCACTCTTTCCTCTCTCCTATTTTGAGCTTAATGGTAGTAGTGAAAATGTTATTGATATGCTTTTTAATGGAGATATACAATCATTTAACTTTAAAAAAATGAGTTATGAGAAGATGATAGAGCAGATAACCACAGGTGGCTTCCCCTCTGTTCAAGGAAAATCTGCCCGTTCACAAGAGAGTTGGTTTGAGAGTTACATCGAAGCACGAATAGAGAAAGATTTGTCGTTAGTCAAAAAAATAAGTCAAGAGAACAAATCAGAGATTAATAAACTTTTACGAATCTTAGCTTCTATGACCTCTAACCTTTTAAAGTACAGCTCTTTGGCTAAACATCTAAACATTAAAGATATGACGGTCAAATCAGACATAGAGATACTCGAAGCTCTATTTTTAGTCAAAAGGCTAAATCCTTACTTTACCAACCGAGGAAAACGAGAGATTAAAGCTCCAAAAATCCAATTTATAGATACAGGGTTAGTGGCTCACTTGGTTGATGTAGACGCAGAGACACTCATTTTAAAAGAGCGTGAGATGTTAGGAAATTTGGTTGAAAATTTTATCTATGCAGAGTTTCTAAAGCACAGTACCTATGCCAAAAAATCAACTAAAATTTATCATTATAGAGATGGAGACTATGAGGTTGATTTGGTCTTAGAGCAGAAAAATAGTAAAATAGTCGCCATAGAGATAAAATCATCAGCAACCATTAAAACAGAATATACAAGAGGGCTTGTCAAGTTGGCTAAAAATGCAAAAGAGAATTTTTTAGAAGGGTATATTTTTTATGGAGGAGATGAAGTTTTACCAATCTCTAAAGATGGATATACTTTTTGGTGTATTCCTTTTGGGGTTCTGTTTGGGGAGTAGGGGTAGACCAATGTGTCTACCCACAGATTGGCATCATAAATATCAATTTTTATTCGTTCCTCAATCTGAGATTGGGAATACAGATGAGTCTGTTTGGTTATTCAACTGTTTTTGTATATGGAGTTCATAGGCATTCCCAACCAAAGGTTGAGGAACGATTAAATCTATTCTCAAACTTCTAATTAAAAGTAAATAGTAAAGACTTGACCCCTTTGGTTTTCTAAAGCAATTTTAAGAAAATAAAAATTATAGTTTTAACTATAACTATGATATAATTTTTTATAGTTAAAACTATAAAAGGAAAAATATGTTAAATAAATTTAGACAATTTCAAAATGCCTTGCTAAAAACTTTAGATACAAATCATACAAGATATTTTTATGATGAATTATTAAACAATGAAAAACTCTTAGCCATAGTAGGAGCAAGAGGTGTAGGTAAGACAACAACACTTTTACAATATCTAAAAAAACATGAACTTCCAAATTCAAAAAAACTCTATGTTAGTATTGATTGGTTTGATAGTGAAAGTATATTTGAGATAGCCGAAGAGTTTTATAAACATGAGGGAAAACTGCTCATAATTGATGAGATTCATAAATATCCAAGTTTTGAAAAAGAGCTAAAAAATATTTATGATATTTTTGATTTGAGAGTTATTATAAGTGGGAGTAGTGCATTGTCTATAAATCATGCAAAAGCAGATTTAAGTAGAAGGTTATTAAAAAAAGAGGTAAAAGGGCTATCTTTTAGAGAGTTTCTTGAGTTTAAATATAACATATCTTTGCCAATCATCGGTTTGGATGATATTTTTAAAAATCATATCGACCTATCTTATGAGATTTTAGAAAAAATTGACAAACCCTCTATTTTGCCTGATTTCAAAGAGTTTTTAGCAAATGGATATTATCCTTTTTATTTTCAAAATAGAGATAGCTCATCATATCTTTTAAAGTTAAAAGAGACTATCAATGTAGTTCTTGAGGTTGATATTCCAGCTATTGCCAATATAAAATACACCACTATTAGAAAGTTTAAAAAACTAATAGAGTTTATCTGTAGTAGTAGCCCATATACACCAAATATGCAAACCCTTTTAGCTACAATGGATATGCATAAAAATGAGTACTCAGAGCTTTATGTCTATTTGGACTATTTACAAAAAGCAAAAATTTTAAGATTAAGTAGAAGTGCAAATAAAAAGGAGGCTATTTTAACAAAACCAGAGAAAATTTACCTCAACAATCCAAATCTACATTTTGCATATTGTGATAATAAAGAGATAGGTACATTAAGAGAGGTATTCTTTGCATCTATGTTAGAGGGCTATACTCTTTTTATACCCAAGCAAGGTGACTTTTTAATAGAAGAGAAATATGTTGTAGAGGTTGGTGGTAAAGGCAAAGGATTTAAGCAGATAAAAGATATTGACAGTAGTTTTGTCGTTGCCGATGATATTGAGATAGGTAGTGCTAATAAGATTCCCCTGTATTTATTTGGATTTTTATATTAAAATTCAAGGGGGGGTCAACTCTTTAATCTTTACTAAAACATGACTGATGTCTCTACCCTCATATTTATGATAGCAAATCAAAAATGCTAACCCATTCAAGACACTTTTAATTTATGCTATAATCAAACTAAAAAATAAGAGTAATTATAAAAGAGCAAGAATGAAAAAGATAATCTATGGTGAAAGTAACTTTAAAAAAGTAAAGATAAACAATGACTACCTCTACATTGATAAAACAGAGTATATAGAAAAACTAGAAAAGACCAATGAGAGCTTTTTAATCTTTTTACGCCCTAGACGCTTTGGAAAGTCTCTTTTTCTCTCTACTTTGCAGTACTATTATGATGAAAACACGGCTGATGAGTTTGATGCTATGTTTAATGACACCTATATTGGAAAAAATCCTACTCCTCTAAAAAATAGCTTTCGTATTTTATTTTTTGAATTTTCTGGTATTAATACCGATGGTGGAGTAGAAATAATCTATGAAGGCTTTAAAGATAATATTAAATCGGCTATCTATAGATACTTTAGAGAGTATGGTTATGATATTACAAGAGAGAGCCTAAATAACATACCAACACCAACAGGACTTATAAAATACTTTTTTGACGTTATAGAAAATGACAAAGTCTATGTGCTGATAGATGAGTATGACCAATTTGCCAATGCCATACTCGCCCATAGTATGCAAGACTTTTTACAAATAGTTGGCAAAGGGGGATTTGTACGAAGCTTTTATGAAGTGCTTAAAACAGCTACACTCTCGAATGTAATTCAAAAGATGTTCATTACAGGAGTAACTCCAATTACGCTAGATAGTCTAAGTAGTGGATTTAATATTGTAAAACATATTACCTATAATAAAAAATTTAATGCACTAGCAGGGTTTACACAAGAGGAAGTAAACTACTCACTAGAGCAATCTATCTTTAAAATATGTAAAAACATAAATAAAGAAGCCTTAGAAGAGAAGTTAAAAATTTGGTATAACGGCTATCTCTTTAATGAGGAAGCTAAAAATAGAATCTATAATGCTACATTGGTAAATTATTTTATTAGTGAGTACAATTTCGACAAGTGTACTATGCCTAAAAAGATGTTAGACAGTAATGTAGCTTCTGACTACAAAGCCATTATGAAACTCTTTAACATAGGCGACAGTGACAGAAATTATAAAGTTTTAGAAGAACTCATAGAGAACAATCAAATCGTAGGAGAGATAAAAGACAGATACGACCTAAACCAAGAGTTTACTAGAGATGATTTTATTACCCTTATCTATTCTATGGGGTTTATTACCATTAAAGAGGAGAGCTTTGGAGGAGAGTTCTATTTTCAAATTCCTAACTATGTGATTAAAATACTTTACTTTAACTACTTTGCTATTGAGTTAAAAAAGAGAAACAATTTGAAAATGGATACAGATATAAAAGTTATTTTAAGAGATTTAGCTATGGGGAATCTTGACCCATTTAATAAACAACTCAATGAGGCAATAAAAACTCTCTCAAACCGTGACCACTATGGATTTACAGAGAAACATTTTCATGTCATTACTTTGGCACTTTTGAGTTTTGCAGATTTTTACTTTATAGACTCTCAACCTGAACTTGACAACAAATATCCTGATATTTTACTCATAGGAAGAGATGATAAAGTACCCAATA
>JALVXD010000046.1 GCA_027038295.1 Campylobacteraceae bacterium | reverse complement strand
GGGTGGATTAAGTACTAAAAAGTATGCAAACATGGTGAGCACTTCTATTGCTACGGCAAAGAGAGATATTACTCAGTTGGTCGATTATGGACTTATTGAACAGGTAGAGGGTAGTGCAGGGCGTAATGTACGGTATGTAATAGCTGTAGAAGAGTAGCAACCCCTTAATGTTTTTTAAAGGGGTTATGAAATTAGGTTCTATACTCTGCATTTATCTTAACATAATCATAAGAGAGGTCACAACCATAAGAGGTGTATGAGCCATCTCCTAAGCCAAGATTACAGGTTACTTTAAAAGAAGAGTTTTTCATAACCTTATAGGCTTTCTCTTCTCGTTCTTGGTCTAGCTCTCGTTGTTCATTTGAGTAGATGAGTAGGTTATCGTAGTGAATGGTTAGTTTTGTATCATCACACTCCACACCAGATGCACCTATGGTTGAAGCAATTCGTCCCCAGTTTGGGTCTTCTCCAAAGAGGGCTGTTTTTACAAGAAGCGAGTTAGAGAGTGCAATAGAGGCTTTTCGTGCCTCTTCTTCTGAGATAGCTCCATTGACTTCAAATGCTACCAGTTTATTGGCTCCCTCACCATCTTTTAAAATCATCATAGCAAGTTCAAAGGTAATCTTATTTAATGCTTCTCTAAAAGCATCTTTATTATAAGACTTAGAGATACCATTGGCTAAAAGCATAATTGTATCGTTAGTAGAGGTGTCACCATCGACTGATATTCGGTTAAATGAACCCTCTGTTGCTTCACTTAATAGCTCTTCCATGTCAGCTTTTGGAATGTCGGCATCAGTAGTCACAAAGCAGAGCATGGTAGCCATGGCAGGGTTAATCATACCTGCACCTTTACAGATGGCTGCTATGGTAAATGATGATCCGTCATCGAGCTCTATTTTAAATGCTAACTCTTTTTTAAAGCTATCTGTTGTCATAATGGCACGAGCTGTATTATCAGAGTTTTGAGCATTATAGTCAAATTTTTCAAAAGCAGAGCAGATTTTTTCTTGATTTAGACGGTAACCAATGACCCCCGTTGAGGACATAATAGGGTTTTGAACTTTATGATGTTTTTTAAGCTCATCGAAGATACTCTCAATATCTTTAACCCCTTGCTCTCCTGTCATGGCATTGGCATTTTTTGCATTCATCAAAATAAAATTGGTTTTAAAATCTTTAGGGTAGTTTTGATAGTGCTTAATAGGTGCAGCTTGAAACTTGTTAGATGTAAAACGTGCTGTAATGTCACAGGGTACATCTGAACGAATAAAGGCAACGTCACCATCGCCTTTATCATTTACCTTCATGCCCACATTGACACCGTCGCAGAAGAATCCTTCTACATTGTTGAGTCCACCTTTTAGTGAAAATAGATTAAACATTTTACATCTCCTCTGGTTTTATGGTTTTTCTAATTAATTTTTTAGCTTTTTTGATACCTTCACTAGGACCTATAAGCAAAAGTTTTGCTCCTGCAGTGATGATTGTATCTCCTTTTGGCATGGGGACAAACTCACCACTTTTATGACGTATACCAATAATCGTTACATTGGCTATCTCTCTAAAAGAGGCATCTCTGATTTTTCTTAGGGTTAACCATGATGTTTTGGTAATTCTTGCCTCTTCCATGTCAAGAGGTGTATCTTGTTTATATAGAAACTCTTGTAACAAGTTTTCCATATCTGGGCGTATTGCCATGGCATTAATACGTTGAGCCATAATATTGGTTGGTGTTACGACTTTGTCAGCACCCAGTTTTAAAAGTTTTGTCTCATCACTGATGGTATGTGCGTTAGATATAACCAAAAATGGTCGCCGTCTTTTAATCTCTTTTTCATAAAGGCGAACCGATGCTATGGTAGCAATGTTGTCTGCAATGTTGTCTGCTAAGGTAATAATGCCTTTTGCAGAAGAGAGGTGTGATTTTAAAATTGCCTCTTCTGTATGTGGTTCAGCTGTTACAAAATAGGGATAGTTGTATTTTATGGCAATCTCTTCAAAGTCTTCTCTTGGGTCTATAACCACAAAAGGAATGTGACTTTCACGTAGGTGTTTTGTTACCTGAATGGTAAATTCATTGTGGTAACAGATAACAAAATGCTGTTTTAGTCGTGCAACATTATAAAGCATTCTTCTCTCCTTTATAATTTCTATTAGCTCACCTCTATTTAAAACATCTACAATAATACCGATAGCAACTGAAAAAACTAAGAAGCCAAAGATAATAAGACAGATGGTAAAAAGTCGTCCCAAATCTGAAATGGGAGCCATCTCACCAAAACCAACGGTAGTAAAAGTGATTCCTGTTTGATAAAGTGCATCAAAAAGGGACATGTCATCAATAATAATATAACCAAATGTTCCAAACATCATGGTCAAAACCGTTAAAATAAGGGGAAGTCTAAATGGTGATAGGTGTACATATAACTCATCGTTGAGAGTTATATGTGGTTTTGAAGGTTCTCGCCAATTGAGAAACTTTTTGAGTCTATTTTGTGTTGCCAAAATAGTTAAAGTCTAATTGATAAAGACTTTGAATTACGCTTCAACTGTTTCAGCAGAAGCAGTAGCCTCAGCAGCTTTTTTCTTCATTGTTCTAAGTGTAGACGCAGCAACTTTAATTTTTTTAGTTGTACCATCTTCTAAAGTAATCTTTACTGATCTTAAGTTTGGAAGTTGTCTTCTCTTTGTCTTGTTGTTTGCATGAGATACATTATTTCCTGTTAATGGACCTTTTCCTGTTACATCACATCTTCTTGCCATGATAAATACCTTTGTAATAAATAGTGTCATATGAGTTACTTAAATAGCACTCATAAAAAGTTTTGCGATTATAGTAGAAAGTTGCTTAAATGGTAGCAAGTATAAGAAAAAAGTTAGCTATAATACGAAAAAATTACCCCTTAGGATTTGAAATGTTAGTAGCTCCAAGTATTCTCTCTGCTGATTTTGGTAACTTAGCTCGTGATGTTAAAGCCATTTGTGATGATGGTTGTGATTTGGTTCATGTTGATGTAATGGATGGACATTTTGTTCCTAACTTAACCATAGGTCCAGTAGTGGTCTCTGCTGTGGCTAAAGCTGCAACTAAACCACTAGATATTCACTTAATGGTAGAAAATAATACTTTTTTTGTAGATTTGTTTGCTCCTTTAAAGCCTGAGTATATCTCTTTTCATATAGAAGAGGAGAAACATCCCCATCGCTTAGTTCAGTATATACGCTCTTTAGGAATTAAACCTGCTATTACACTTAACCCTCATACTCCACCTGAAGCTATTGAATTTTTGTTGGCAGATGTGGATATGGTTCTACTTATGTCGGTGAATCCTGGTTTTGGTGGTCAGAAGTTTATAGGTTCTGTTTTAGAGAGAGCAAAACGTTTGAAAGTTTTAATAGAAAAACATAATCCAGCTTGTCTTATAGAGGTAGATGGTGGAGTAAATGATAAAAATATTGAAGAGCTTAAAGAGGCAGGTGTAGATATTGTGGTCGCTGGTTCTTATGTTTTTGGAAATGAGAAGGGTTATAAGCATGCTATTGACTCTTTAAAGATATAATTTTTATTATTATTACTTTGAGGGAAGTTTAGATGCGAGTTAAAATATGTGGTATTACCAATTTTCAAGATGCCATTCACGCCATAGATGCTGGAGCAGATGCTTTAGGCTTTGTTTTTTATAGAGAGTCACCAAGGTATATTAGACCAGCTGATGCTAAAAAAATTATTGAGAAATTACCTCCTTTTATAGGTAGAGTAGGGTTGTTTGTCAATGAAGGTATTGATACCATTGATACCATCTCTAAATATTGTGATTTGACACTCTGTCAAATTCATTTTGAAGTAGATGAAGAAGCTTTAGATATGATAGGTTCAAAAGCAATGCCTGTTATTCGTGCCAAAGAGGCAAAAGATGTGTTACAATATAAAGATAGATATCGTCTAGTAGATGCTTACTGTGAAGAGTATGGTGGGTCAGGTAAACGTTTAAACTTAGAGTGGTTTAAAGGTGTTGACTGTTCTAAGATAATTTTAGCAGGTGGATTAACTCCTGAGAATTTACAGGAGCTTAAATCTTATGGTTTCTATGGTGTTGACGTAAGTTCAGGTGTAGAGAAGATAAAAGGTAGAAAAGATTATGAAAAGGTGAGTAAGTTTATAAAAAATGCAAAAAGTCTATGATGAATTAACAGCAGCCTTTAGACGTAAT
>JALVXD010000045.1 GCA_027038295.1 Campylobacteraceae bacterium | reverse complement strand
ATCTTTTGGCAAAATGGTTTTGACTCTCTAAAGAATGAATAGTAATGGTTTTAACTGAAAATCCTTTACTTTTAAATGTATCAGACTCTCTTCCTTTTGAGAGGGTTTCAATAATTTCTACTTGATGCCCTTGTTCTATCAAATGTTTGGAGAGCATCTCAATAACAACCTCAACACCTCCTATATCAAGATAGTACGTTATTATTCCAATATACATGCTCTGCTCCTCTTACTTTTAAATACAATTATCATCAATATTGAATTCATTAAGAATCAGTCCAGTATCGTTTATGTGGTACTTATTGATAAGATCTTTTACAATAGTTGTAACAGTACGTTTTGAGTGGTTTTTTCTTAATACAACAAGGTTTAAATCAGCATTTTTCATGAGCAGTATGGTTTCAGAAGCCTCCTGAATAGAGTTAGAATCAATAATTATATAGTCATACACTTTTTTTAATTCTATAAAAAGTTTATCTAGTTTTGCTTCTGAGTGTAATGATTCAGAAAAGCTATTTGAGGGGGTACCTGCAGGAAGAATGTCTAAGTTTAGGAATTTTGTTGATGCTATGCTGTTTTCTAAAGTTTCTTCTCCACATAAGTATGGTTGTAGTCCTTGTTTTGAGGAAAGTCTAAAATAATTATGCAAAGAGGGATTTTTGAAATTAAAATCAATTAAAATACTTTTAGATTGAGTTTGCTGAAGTATGCCTCCTAAATTGATAACAATAGTACTTTTCCCTTCTTGCTTTTCCATAGAAGTAATTAAAACTATTTTAGATTTTTTATTAGAATGAAGTAGTTCTAAATCTCTATGAATTTTTTTTAAGCATCTATTATATAAAGAGTTGGGGTTTCTTAAAACTTCAAAACCTTTTATTCCTTTTTTTAGAGAGGGGAGTTGTCCATAAATATTTAGTCCATCAAAGGTTTGAATATCATCAATAGAGGTCATTTTTTTATGTATTTTATGATGAAGTATCGCTATAAATAGACCTGATAAAAGTCCTAAAATTGTTGCAATAGTAAGTAATAGACCTCGTTTTGGTTTAAAAGGAGAGGAGGGGATATAAGCTTTTTCGATAATTGTATAATCTGAAATGTTTGCAACTTTTAACATGTTGTTTTCAGCTTTTTTTTCCAATAAATAGGCAAACATTTTGGAATAAACATCATGGTCTCTTTTAAGGTTAACCAGCTTTGTCTCCTCTTTAGGAAGTGATTTTAGACTCTTTTCATAACTTTTCTTCATTTTCTTTAAAGTACGTTCTTGATTATAAATAGAAGTACTTAAGCTTTTTATATTTAATTTAATTTTTCTTTGAATATTACTAATGTCTATGCGTGTTTGACGAAGTTCATGGAACTCTTCAGTATACTCTTGTGATAATCTATTTTCTTTTAGCTCTAATTGGTTTAGTGTCTCTACGAGAGAGATGGTAGCCTTGTCGTTTAATTCAACCAAAGCTGGTCCAATAGATGAAATACTTTCTCCTTTATTTAACATCTTTAATGCATTATTGATTAATCTCTTCTTTAGACCATTCTCAAAAATCTTTACTTCTATATCACTAAGTTGTTTAATGGTAATATTCGATTGAAGAGAGGGGTTAAGGAGTTCTTTCTTTATTTTATACTCTTCCAAAGATTTTTCTGATACAGAGAATTTTTTTTGTGTTTTATCTATTTGTGTCTGAATAAAATCTAAAACACTATTGTTTGTTTTTACTTTGTTATTAATATTGTTTTGAAGAAATGTTTTAAGTAGTTCATTAACATATTCCGTGGCTCTTTCTGGAATAGTATCTACATACGAGACTTTAATGAGAGGCGTATTGATTTTTAGTTGTTCAATATTTAAATTTTTATTAACCATATTGCTATATATATCATGCATGCTACCTGTAAATCTAAGATAAATAGGTTCAGTTATTGTTTTATTTTTCTCAATCATTATTTCCATTAAATTGGTTCTGATATGTTCTCCAAAATTAAATAAGGTTTTATTATCAAATTGAAAAAGCACTCTATTATTTAGTTTACTTTTTAATCTCTCTTGTAATGAATATTGTATCTCTAGTTTGAACGTCTCTCCATTTGGAGTAAGTTTAATCATTTTATTGATTAATGTCTCACTAACATTTGTATATGTTAGCTTTAAAGGAATATCTTTTTTATAAAGCTCTCGATATTTGTATCTTTTTTTGATAAAAAATTGTGTTTGGAGATTTGTGAATTGAATAACATTTTTATTAATTTTGTACGTTTTTAATATCTCTATCTCTTTTTCAACTTTTAGTAAACTGTGATGAAAAATATCTTTAAGAGGGTCATCGCTACTTCTTTGCTTCTCTTGAGGTATTTTAACTTCCATAATAGCCTCTGAAATGTAGAGAGAAGGTTTGAAAAAAAGATAGGTCATCATTGAAATAAAAAATATTAACATTGTACTAATAATGAGCCATTTATAATTAGAAAATATTTTAAGAAGTGATTGTACATCAAATTCTTTACTGCTGTTATTGTATATCATTTTTTTTCCTATAGTTGTTATCTTCTATATTAGGCTTCTTGAATAAGCCTATTTTAAAAATCGTATAATAATATTTAAAGTGCAATTATATACAAAATATAATACAAAGTAACAGTAATTGTGAAAATATAAAGTGATATATTTAATATTTGATATTTTTTTAATATGAGTTAAATATAGAAAATTAAAAGAAACGTTAAGTTAATAATCGAAATGATGAAGTTATAACTCCATCACCTCTTTTTCACGCTTGGCTATAAACTCACCTTGAATCTTAGCCATAGCTAGGCTAACACTCTCTATGCGTAAAATGATATTGTCAAAGAGCATAACATTGTCACCATGAATGTTTACCGTTACACCTTCGACTTCACACTCAAGAACAGCTTTTGCATTTTCTCCTACCTCTACCACATGAGCTTTAAACTCTTGACCAATACGTTTCTCTGCCCAACGTGCCAACTTACGGTCACGGAAATCCCACTCGGCTTTGGTAGACTCACGCTCCAGTTCTGAAACTCGTTGACAGAGAGGCTCTATGTTTCGTAGCAAGTAGTCATTTTGCTCTTTGTCCTCTTTTAATTGTGACTTTATGAGTCGGTGTAAAATAAGGTCAGAGTAACGACGAATAGGGGAGGTAAAGTGGCTATAGTGGCTAAAGCCTAGCCCAAAGTGACCCTCATTATTGGCTGCATAAGTAGCTTGTTTGAGTGATTTGATAATCATACCATCAACTTCTGATGCTATTCCCATACTGTCAGCCTCTTTTTGAATGGCTCTTATGAGTGATGGGGCATCATCATAGTCAGTAACAAAGAGACCAATGGCACTTAACTCCTCTAATAGCTCTTCAAGTTTAGAAAGTTGTGGTGGAAGGTGAACCCTAAAGATACCATACTCAAAACGTTTTGCAGAGGCTTGGTTGGCTAAAAGCATACACTCTTCTATGAGTGAGTGAGAAGGAGTTCCTGTCTCTACTTGGGTACTTTTTAGTTCATGACCAGCGTCGATACTTAGTTTTATCTCTTCACTTCTAAAGTCAAAACCATGACCCAAACGGGCTTTTCTTAATCTTTGAGTGATTTTTTGTAGAGGCAATAGGTACTCTAAAATACTCTTCTCATTTTCAGCTTCGACATACTTTCCATCACTCTCTATAATTCTGTCTATCTCATCATAGTTAAAACGTCTTTTTGAGTGAATAATGGCTTCAAAAAACTCCTCTTTTTCAGGCAATAGAGTACTTTCGTTTAGTTTTATTTTTGCTACAAATGCCAGTCTTGGAGTATGTGGTTTGAGCGAACAGATATTTTCACTCAATTCACGTGGCAACATAGGAAAAGATTTATGAGGAAAATAAGTCGTAAAACCACGTCGTTTAGCTTCGGTATCTATGGGGCTAAAGTAGTCCACATAGTGACTTACATCGGCAATAGCCACATAAAGCGTATGTTCTTTCATATCAAAGTAGATGGCATCATCAAAATCTTTTGCAGTCACAGGGTCAATGGTACAGAAGTCTAAATGGGTTAAGTCTATACGGTTACTGTGTTCACTAACAGTTACTTCTGATTCAACCTCAACAGCTTGTGCTACACAATCCTCATCAAAAACATCATCAGCTCGGGTGTAAAGAGCCAGAGAAATTTTCTCATCGACCTTTGGGTCAGCCAAGTGTCCAAA
>JALVXD010000044.1 GCA_027038295.1 Campylobacteraceae bacterium | reverse complement strand
TGACGCAATAAGAGAGTAGAGTAAAACACCTGCAAAATATGCAAGAGAAATTTCATAGCTCATAGTAATTGAGGTTATAATTAATCCTACAGTTGTTGCAATGATCATATTTGAACTTGATACTCTTCCCATTTTCTCAAGTAATTTGCTATTTTCTATGATACTTATCCACTTCTCTTCTCTATCTGTATCAAAGATAAAGCTTAAAAAGACCATAAGTAAAAAAGACCCACCAAAAGCGAAGATAAGTTTTTCGACTGAAACCAATGTTTTATGATACTCATGTGGTTCATTTATTGCGAGTATAAAGGTTTCCCCTATACCTAAACCACTAGCGATGGCGACAATAATAATTGGAAAAATAAATCGCATTCCCAAAACAGCAATGGGAATCCCCCAAGTAATAAAACGTTCTTGCCATTTAGGCTCCATGGTCTCTAACACTTTAGCATTGACCACTGCATTGTCAAATGAGAGTGATATCTCTAATACAGCTAAAAGAGCCACGATATAGAGAGCATGAATCCCCCCCATGTAAATAGCTAAAAGTAAACCCAAAACAGCGATGATAAACGAACTTTTAAAATGTTTCATACATATTCTCCTTAGAATAATCGTGTAGTTAATGTGACAGTAAAAGTTTAGACTAATAAAAAAAATTTTACAATAAAACTTTTCACAACTTTTAAAAACTTTAATAGTTTCTATATAAAAGCGTTTAATTATGGGCTTTTTAATGGGTACTATTTTAAAAAAATTATATTAACAATTAACTTTTATTCTGTATAATTGATAGTAGAACTTTTAAAACTTTTAAAAAGGAAGCTTATGGATGGCTTTACGCAAAAATTAAGGCTTATTTATACAAAATTGTTTCATGAAGATATGGACAAGTTTACCGAAGAGTTTATGGATAATAATAAATTTAAAAAGGGTGAACAGAGTCGTAAAGAGTTTGTTCTAAATCGTAAAACAGTATTGAGACGATGGCTCAACAAAGAGATAAAATGTACAAGCGATTTTCAAAAAAGTTTTAACAACTATAAAATCTCTCGTTATCAATTTCATGGAACAGCCCTTTTTTCTTTAGATGATTTTAGACAGAGTAACAACCATTTAGAAGCATTTGAAGAGAAAATAGACTACTATTTACAATACAAGCAGGAAGTTTATGTCAACAAAGAGTATAAACATATCTATATTTTTTGTATTGAAAAAAAAGAGATACTTTTGTATAGTATTGTTAAATGGGAAAAGGGTCAAGGAGAGGAGGTTGTTATTACCTTAGAAAAAGATAGTACTTTTTATAAAGGAACCTTCTCTTTGCGTGAGGATTCTAATATTTTTATAAGTATGAAAATAGAGAGAACAACGCTCTATCTGCTTTTTCATGATAATCATGATAGTAGTTCTAGGTATATTGTGGGTACAAGCATGGGCTATCATGCCCAAGATAATAAAGTACCAATTTCTCAAAAAGTGGTTTTTTCTAAAGAAAAATTGGACACAAAGGAGATAGAGTTAACTTTTATCTTGAATGAAACAGAGACCATCTCTGCCATAGAAAATAGACTTAACTTACATAGTAAAGAGCTAAAAATAAATCATTTTGTAAAATATGCCAATAAATTTAGAAGGTATCATAATCTTTTTAATCGTCTCATTCGTAAAAAGTACCATCAATACTTTTACTATCGTTTGGCATTTAGAGAGTTTTATGCCTTTTATAGACTCTTTGAACACTTTTCAAAAAAAGAGACCTATTATATTTTAGATTATCAAAGGGCTTTTTTTGAAGCCATAAAAACTGTTGAATTTATTAAAGATATACCTTTGTTTATTGTAATGGAATTAAATGAAGAGAATCTATTTTTTGCAAACAGTGATAAAGAGTTTGAATTAAAAAATAGATTTTTTAATCTCTCTACTTATGGTGTAAAGCCTACTATTATCTTTATTGTAGAAGAATTTAGTCTTTTATCAAAACCCTGTAAAGAGCTTCTTCAGGAGATAAAAGAGCATAATATCGAGGTTAAAGTGGTTGAAAAAGAAAAAATCATTCATAAAGTAAACAGTTTAGATTTTTTCTTTATACATTTAGGTGATGAGAGAGACTTTGTCTTAGCCGACCCTATAAGAGACAACAAAGATGTGTTTAAACTTTTTATCAATGAAGTAACCTTAGATGAGTACCGAAGTGATTATCGGAAGATTGATGGGGAGAGTGAACTGTTTTAGAGAAGAGGTTTCTATATATCTATAGTGATGAGTTATAAAAATAGGGAGGGAGTGGGGCGTATAATTTTTTTATTTTATCTAATTGAACAAAATTCTTTACACAGCCTAATTTTTATACAGTTTATTTTACGGTCTCTCTAATTATCTAAAACTCTACTAAAAAAAATAATTTATAGAGAATCCAAAGTTTGTATTCTCTTTTGTATCTATATATTTATGATTTACTTCCACTCCTAGACGTATATCTTTATCTAAAAAAAGTGATTGATTTAGTGATACATCATGATAACCCTCTTTTGAATTATGTTGGTTATATATGTATTTATATTCTACAACAGTTTTCATGTTAAATAGTTCATATATAATCAAACCACTTTCAGGATAAATATAAGCATAACCTTTAGAATCTCCATAAGATAGCCCTGCATTTATTAAAGTATATAAAAATATATCATCATGAAGTGCAAAAGTGTATCCCATACCTCCTGATAAGTTATATGCTTTATATTCCGTTAACTCTTTAGTATAATGAGATTCATAGTTTAATTCAAAAGAAGTAGAGATACCTCCTGTAAATGTATCTCTTGGTAATAAAGACTTCATTGAATAGAGATTAAATGTATCTATATCAATTTGCTCTTTATTAAATAAAACTTCTAATTCCATAATACGTAAATCACTTTCCCCAAAATATTCACGATTGTCATCATATAAAGTATGCGAAGCAGGAAGAAATGTTACTTTAAAATTTTCTTTATTATTTTTTTGTAAAAAAGAGAGACTTGCTTGAGTATCATTAAAGGTATTTAATGGATTTTTATAATTACTCATATCTAAACCAACATTAGCTTTTTTAAGTTTCAAACTCTTTAGAGCTTTTTTTTCTAAAGTGTTCTTATTTTGGCGATACTGGATATAGGTACTCATTAACTTTTCTTCTAATAATCTCGTTTTTTGATTAGATGAAAATATATAAGTATCAAACGCTTCTATATTCTTATAATTTGCCATTTTTAAATAATTTGAATCAGTCCACTCTAATTGGTCTAGTAACATTTTTATTGTCCAATGATCTGAAGCTTTTAGAGAAACATTACCTATTATTTTATTTTTTTTAGCATCTTTAATGACATCTTTGGGCGTTAACCATAAATGATTGTTTTTATTTAGCTCCTTAGAATTCATAGACAACATATCATATACTATTGTAGCACAATTAAAACCTGTAAAAAGATATTTAATTTTTACATCTTTTAATTCCCAGAAATGGTAATATAATAGTTGCTTATCCTCTTCAGAAAGATTTAAATCATATTCCCATATATTTCGATTTTCCTCTTTTAAATATCTATTTAACTGTTCCTTATATGGTCTTAAAACAAAAAAACCTTTCATCCCTGTTATTGTACTTTTTATTAAAAGGGATGGTATATTTATTGTATCTATAACGGTAAAGAAAGAGACGGCATGTTCACGTTCTTTCTTTTCTATATCTTTTCCTGATATTTTAAAAAAAACATGTCCCATCATGCTTGAAGGGTTTGTAATATTTTCAGATACAAATACTAATTTTATATTATCTGAACTTGTTTTTTTCAAATATGTATTAAAAGCTTTACACTCAACATTGGGAAATTTATTATCTGTTAAGTTTAATTGTTTTTTTATCCATAAATATCTTGCAGGATACTTACAAATAGGATGATTGTCCCCTTTCTTTTTACTATTAAAAAAAGACTCTATTGTCATAGTAAGTTCATTTTTAAGAGTAAAGTTTCCAAATGAGAGTAAAAAACTAGGATGATTAATAGAAGGATTATTTTCTTTTGTATGAAGTAGGTTTTTCCATACATAGGAGTTATACAATTTTAAATTGTCTGCTTTTTTTAGTACTTCTTTCTGAATACTTTCTCCAAATAAAATAAATGGGAGGAATATAAGCAAAAAGAAAAAGCTCTTTTTACTTATAGTACCAATAGAGCTTAACAATTATTTACTTCTTTTTACAATCAATGGTTA
>JALVXD010000043.1:12739-61928 GCA_027038295.1 Campylobacteraceae bacterium | reverse complement strand
GCCACCCCTTGGTCTTGTTTTGCATTTTTAGAAATACGAGATAAAGCCTTTTTATCATGATAAGCTATCTCTATATTTCTACTTTTGGCTATGCTTACCATTCTATCTAACTGTGTTACAGACTTATTAGAGTCTGCAAAATGAAGTTTATGAATGGTAATGGTATCATCTTCCAAAACTTCTAAAACTGCGTTACGTCCATAAATAGTTATTATCTTAGCAAAAAAAGATTTTTTTGCTAAATACTCTTTTGAATCTTCCACTAACGTTTATCTGTACCATTCCATGCAATGGTTGCTTTGCCTTTTTCATCAAAATCAACTGCAGGAAGCCCCATAATATTGTATCCATTATCTACGTAGTGAACCTCACCTGTTACAGCCGAGCTTAAATCTGAAAGTAAATACATACCAGAGTTACCTACCTCTTCAATGGTAACATTCTTTTTTAAAGGTGCATGAGCTGAATTCCACTTTAACAAAAATGAAAAGTCACCAATTCCTGCTGCTGCAAGTGTTTTTATTGGTCCTGCTGAAATAGCATTGACTCGAATACCATCTTTACCCAAGTCTTCAGCCATGTATCTAACTGTCATTTCTAGTGCTGCTTTTGCAACACCCATCAAATTATAATTTGGTACATACTTAACACCACCAAAGTAGCTCAGTGTCAATACAGAAGAGTTATCTGATAGTACAGGTTTTAACTCTCTTGTTATCTCGATTAATGAGTAGACTGAAATGTCCATTGCAATGTCAAAAGCATCTTTAGGAATATCTATAAATCGTCCACCAAGCCCCTCTTTAGGAGCAAAAGCAATAGAGTGAACAATAAAGTCTATCTTCCCCATATCTTTTTCAATAGACTCTTTAAGTGCTTTTATCTCTTCTGGTTTGCTTACATCACAAGGGTAAAATTTAGCACCACACTTCAAATCTTCTGCGATGGGTGCAAGTTTTCGCTCAAATCTCTCATTTAAAAATGTGATTGCCATCTCAGCACCCTGCTCTTTACATGCTTGTGCTATTCCATAAGCTATAGACTTCTTATTTGCAATTCCAAGGATAATTCCTTTTTTGCCCTTCATTATCATATCATTCTCTCCAATAGTAAATTATTGTCGCATTTTATCACGATTGAGGTAGAATATAAATTAAACATATAATGTAGGATAAAAATGAAAAAAATATTAATTATTAATACAGGTGGAACCTTTAACAAAGTCTATAATTCTCTAACAGGAAATTTAGATATAGAACCAAAAGCTAATGCACTAAAGGCTATTGCCAAACATTGGTTAAGAGACTTTAACATTATAAATATAATAGGTAAAGACAGTTTAGATATAGATGATAATGACAGAGAGACTCTAGTCCAAACTATTAAGGCACATTCTGAACAAACCATTATAATAATTCATGGAACAGACACCATAAATAAAAGTGCAAAACTTTTAGATGAGGCTAATTTAAAAAAAGAGATAATCCTCACAGGAGCTATGGTTCCCTACTCTATTGACCCCATAGAGGCTACAGCCAACTTTGCTTCTGCTTATGGTTATATAAATGCTATAAATAAAAATGGTGTTTATATCTCAATGAATGGAGTAATTAAAGATTACATAAGTGTTATAAAAAACAAAGAAAAAGGATATTTCGAATAAATTCAAAATAATAACCCTTATGCAATCTTAGGGAGTTCAACGGCATACTTATAATAAAATAAATATACATGACAAATCTAGACTTAATAGACAATCTACTCTTACAAGCAAACCATACTAATTCAGGAAATAGGGGAGAGCTAGACCGTCACCTATATGCCGTTGAGACACAATTATAATAGATTTAAACTTTAATAAACATAAAAATACCATAAATGTTAAATAAAATACAAAAAATCACAAAAAATATTATTATACTTACATTATAGAATAATACTTTTTATTTTTTCAAATTAATAATTACAAACAAAATAAATGTTATTTCGCTATAATCCAATACTTATCAAAAAATCGAGAAAATTAATGACAGAAAAAACTATTTATATTCCAAAACCAAGCCCTCATGACCCTGACAATAATGGTCACTTTGGTTCACAAGATGATGAACATAGATATGGTGGACGCTTCGTTCCAGAAACTTTAATGCCTACCCTTGAACAACTACGCCTTGACTATGAATCTGTACGCTTTGACAAAGATTTTTGGGCTGAGGTAGACTACTACTATAAAAACTATGTCGGTCGTCCTTCTGCTCTTTACTTTGCTGAAAACCTCTCAAAAGAGTTGAATGCCAAAATTTATTTAAAACGTGAAGACCTTAACCATACAGGGGCACATAAAATTAACCACTGTGTTGCACAAGCTGTTCTTGCTAAACGTTTAGGTAAAAAGAAGGTTATCGCAGAAACAGGTGCAGGTCAACATGGTGTAGCTACAGCTACGGTGGCTGCTCTTTTTGGTTTAGAGTGTGAGGTTTTTATGGGTGCTAAAGATGTAAAACGTCAAGAGCTAAATGTCTTTAGAATGAAGCTTCTTGGTGCAAAAGTTCATGCTGTCGAGTCTGGAAGCAGGAGTCTAAAAGATGCCATGAACGATGCCATAAGACACTGGGTGACCAATGCTCGTGATACTTACTATATTATAGGAACTGTAGCAGGGCCACACCCCTACCCTATGATGATACGAGATATTCAGTCTATTATCGGTTGGGAAGCCAAAGCTCAACTCGACGTGGTTGAGGGTTGTCTACCTGACAAAATTATCGCTTGTATTGGTGGTGGCTCAAATGCTCTTGGAATTTTCAACCACTTTTTACAAGACGACTCAGTTGAGTGTATCGGTATAGAAGCTGGTGGTTTAGGACTGGACTCAAAACATGGCTGTTCTTTAGAAAAAGGAAGCCCAGGGGTGCTACATGGACAACTTAGCTACCTACTCCAAGATGAAGATGGACAGATTCAAGAGGCACATTCCATCTCTGCAGGTTTAGACTACCCAGGGATTGGACCTGAACATGCCTATTTTAAAGACAACAACATCGTAACCTATAACCACATAACTGATGATGAAGCGATAGATGCCTTTGTATGGCTATCACAAGCTGAAGGAATCATTCCTGCTTTTGAGAGCTCTCATGCCATTGCCTACTTGAAAAAAATGAAAAAAGAGGATATAAAGGGTAAGACCATTTTAGTAAACCTCTCTGGACGTGGTGACAAAGATATGATACAAGCACAAGATATTTTAGCCGAGCAATTTAGATAACCGTAGGGTGTAGTCCCCGACTACACCGTTAAATAAAGAATTACAGATTTAAATATTAAATATAAATAATACGGTGTAGACGGGGTCTACACCCTACCAAAGGAACCCAATGAATTTTGAAGTAACAAACAACCCAATCAATGAAATAGAAGCTGATGTAGAGCTTATAATAATAGTAGATAAAAATTTTAAACATCGTTTTCTTCAAGATAACAAGCTTCTCAAAAAAGCTGGTTATTCAGCTGAACAGGATGAAAACTATCTACTTATAGACAAAAATAGACTCTATGTTGGGATTGATAAAATTTCAAGTGTGAATGTACGAACAGCAGTTGCTATAGCTATTAAAAGCTTGTCAACCACCAAGTACAAAACAGTAAAAATAGCTTCCTACATGAACCACCCTAAATGTACAGCTGTTATTAGAGCCATGGTAGAGGGCTTTAAACTAGGAGCTTATAGCTTTGACAAATATAAAAGTGAAAAAGCAAAACAGCCTATTGAAAAGATTATTATCTCTTTAGAAGATTATAATGAGTATGAACTTGACATAGAGAAGTGTGTGATAGCACTAAACAATGGTGAAATAACAGCAGAAGCCACCAACTTTACACGTGACATTGTCAATACCACACCTGATGACTGTTTCCCTGACACTATGGCAAACATTGCTAAAGAACTGGCAAAGAACAATGGTTTAAAATGTAAAATCTTAAAACCTAAACAGTTGAGAGAAGAGAAAATGGAGACACTTCTTGCTGTTGCTCGTGCTTCTCGTCATAAACCACGTGTTATTCATTTGACACATAAACCAAAAAATCCAAAGGCTGTTGTCTCTTTGGTTGGAAAAGGTTTAACTTATGATTCGGGTGGACTCAGCCTCAAACCAGGTGACTACATGGTAACCATGAAGTCTGACAAAAGTGGTGGTTCTGCAGTTTTAGGAATCATGAAAGCTGTAGCCGAGATGAACTTACCTATAGAGGTTCACGGTTTTGTAGGGGCTGTTGAAAATATGATAGGTGGAGATGCCTATAAACCAGATGATGTTTTGGTCGCAAAAAATGGTAAAACCATTGAGATAAGAAATACAGATGCAGAAGGTCGCTTGGTCTTAGCCGATACTTTATGTTACGCACAACAAGAAGTTCAAGCTGACTACCTTTTTGACTTTGCAACTTTAACAGGTGCATCTGTAGTAGGTGTAGGTCACTATACTTCAAGTGTAATGGGAAATAGTAACGACCCAAAAGATGCTTATATATCAGCAGCAAGAATTTCTGGAGAGTTTGCAACAAAATTAGATTTTAACCGTTACTTGAAAAAATCACTAAAGAGTGAAATAGCAGACATTTGTAACATTTCAAACACCCGTTATGGTGGAGCCATAACAGCTGGTCAGTTTCTAGAAGAGTTTATAGATGATGAACATAAAGATAAATGGGCTCACATAGACATAGCAGGTCCTGCCTTTGTTGAACATGCATGGGGAGAAAACCCTCATGGTGCATCAGGAGCTGGAGTTCGTACCACGCTAAGGTTTTTAGAGAAACTGGCAAAATAAATATGACAAAATTTTTACATATACTCAATAGAAATCAGTTTAAAATACTTTTTTTTATCACTGTAATATTTGTACTTTATAAAGCACTTACTCCAGATGATGGAAACCATTTTTTAAATTTTGAACATGCAGATAAAGTTCTGCATGCTTCAGCTTTTTTTGTACTCTCTTTTTTACTAAATCGTGCTTCATCCAGTATTGCTAAACGTATTAGAAACATAATCTCTCTACTTGCATTTGGAATACTTATTGAGATACTTCAATCATTTACAGGCTACAGAGAAGTATCAGCAGCAGATGTACTTGCTGACTTGGTTGGAATTTTATTTTTTCAACTCACCTACTCTCTTTTACTATATCTTAGAGAATTAAAACGAAAAAGAAAAGACTAACCCCCTCTTCACCAACTTTTAGCTAAACTTCCATAATTATTTAAACTAAGGATATTTATGGGATTAAGCATCGGACTTGTAGGATTACCAAACGTAGGTAAATCAACCACATTTAACGCCCTAACCAAAGCACAAAACGCAGAAAGTGCCAACTACCCTTTCTGTACTATAGAACCAAACAAAGCAGTTGTACCTGTACCTGACAACAGACTAGAAGAATTGTCAAAAATTGTTAACCCTGAAAAAATCCAATACTCTACTTTAGACTTTGTAGACATTGCTGGTCTTGTTAAGGGTGCTTCTAAAGGTGAAGGTTTAGGAAATAAATTTCTAAGTAATATTCGTGAGACAGAAGTTATTTTACATATCGTAAGATGTTTTGAAGACCCAAATGTGGTACATGTTGAAGGGAGTATTGACCCCCTTCGTGATGTTGAGATTATTGAACAAGAGCTTCTTTTTGCTGACCTTGATGCCGTTGAAAAACGGATTAAACTGCTTGACAAAAAAGCAAGAGGAAACGACAAAGATGCAAAAGCTCAACTTGTTATAGCAGAAGCACTTTTAGAACATATTTCAGAAAACAATCCTGTCTCTACCTTTGCAGATGTTGAAAGTGATGAGTTTCTTGAAATGAACAAAGATTTACGCCTCTTAACCTCTAAAGAGATTATGTATGGTGCAAATGTCGATGAAGATAGCCTTGAAGAAGACAATGAGTTTGTAACAAAACTAAAAGCCTATGCAAGTGAGAGAAACTCTGAGGTCATTAAGCTCTGTGCCAAAATGGAAGAGGAGATGGTAGATTTTGACGATGAAGAGCGTGAAGAGATGCTTAAAGACTTAGGAATTGAAGAGAGTGGACTAGAACAAATCATCCATAAAGGGTTCACTAAACTCGGTCTAATGTCATACTTCACGGCTGGTGTAAAAGAAGTTCGTGCATGGACTATAGGTCAAAACACTACTGCCCCTAAAGCTGCTGCTGTTATTCACAATGACTTTGAAAAAGGTTTCATTCGTGCAGAGGTTATCTCTTATGAAGACTTTATAGAGTTTGGTGGTGAAGCAAAAGCTAAAGAAGCTGGTAAAAACCGTCTTGAAGGTAAAGAATACATCGTACAAGATGGAGATGTGATGCACTTTAGGTTTAATGTTTAAGAGAAAGGCTTCTGCCTTTACTCTGATTTTCTATTCAACCATTATGGAAAAAAGCATAAACCAAGGACTAAAGTGTCATTAATAAGCAGACTAGGCTTTAAACCTATTAAAAAAGAGACAATCTCTGTACCAAAAGAAATAACAGCAAAAGATATTTCAATAGTAATACCTGTAAAGGATAATCAGAATGGAATTACAAATTTTTTCAATATATTTGAAACTATTTTAACACAGGATACAAACATTAAAGAAGTTATTATTGTTGATAATTTGTCTAAAAGTCCAATAAAAATTTATAAAAAATATAATTTCAATATTCAATTAATAACATGTAATATTCCTGGTCCAGCAGCTGCAAGAAATAAAGGAGTATCATTTTCAACTGGGAAATGGATACTTTTTTTAGATAGCGATTGTATACCAACTAAAAATACAATATTAGGTTATTTGTCAAATAATAATTCTCATGTTGCTTATGCAGGCAATATTAAAACTACTTCAAGCAATAAACTATCAAAATATTATGAAACTCAAGAAATATTAATACCTCCAGAAACTATTGAGAATGAAATAATTCGACCTGATTACCTTGTAACAGCAAATTGTTTAGTTTATAAAAATGCCTTTAACTCTATCAAAGGATTTGACGAAAAATTTAAACAAGCTGGTGGGGAAGATATTGATTTAGGATTTAGATTGTTGTCCATAGGAAGTATAGCTTATCAATGGAATAGTACTGTTTTACATAACTTTGATGATGGAATAAAAGGTTTTATTAAAAGATTTGATAGATATGGTAAAGGTAATAAACAATTATCACATAAACATATGTTAAATTTAACACCTAGACCATTTTTACCAATCAATAAAACACCAATTAATATGATTTTGGCATTATTACAGTTTTTATTTATGAGTAAAGGCTATCATTTAAATTATATAACAAAGCCTTGAAAAAAAAGAGAGATAAACACTTCAGAAAAAACTCCCTTGAAAAACTGTAAAAAAGCTTCTGCCTTTACTCTTAAAAACTGTAGTTCACACCAAGTGCAACGACAGGGTAAAATTGATAATCACTTAAATCATCGTTAATATCTTTCTCTTCATTTTTAACGTTACTATCAAGTTCAGCTCTGTCTAACAAAGGTGAAACATCTTTAGGTGTTAAAGTTGCTTCTCCCTTTCCATGGTACATAACCCCTAAATCAAAAGTAAATCCCCAACCTTTATCGTGAGCATCGTTACCCCAACCTAAACCTATATAAGGTGCTACCTTGTTAAATGAAAGCTTACTGTCTAAACTTCCTATATCACCTACATTATACTCTTGACCATTAATCTCTACCGTTGTAGTCGCAGAGGGTTTTACATTTCCTTTAAATCCATTACCATTGTAGTATGCTCCACCACTTAATCTAAAGTTATTTTCAAAAGGATAGTAGTCAAGTAAAACACCTGCTGTTAATAAATCTAAAGTCCCTTCATAATCATTACCATCTTGCGTGTCTGTATCGGTATAACTTGCCCCATTTAGGTTAAATCTAGCCGACAACTTATTATTAATAGGCGTAGATACATCAAGCCCTAAACCTAATGTCCCCAATTTAAGAGCTGTATTAAATGCTCTTTGAGTATCTGAACTCTCTACTTTTGACGCTTTCTTTGTTACAGTTACATTTGTATCTTCTGCTACTTTTACTTCATCAGCTACAACAAATGTTGTTGATGCAACAAGCAACATACTCCCTACTATTTTCTTCATCCTATCTCCTTATATTGATTTATATAAGTATAGTTTAAAAAAAATTAATAGTTTATTATTTAAGATAAAATTTTAAATTTAATTTTAGTTTATATCTTTTATGCCTCTATTCCATACAATTTTAATAAAGAAGTAATTTCTGCATCTCTTCCTAACCACTCCTTATAGAGTATGTTCATATCAACAGAACCACCTCTACTTAAAATATACTTTAAGTAACCATCTGCTTTTTCTTGGTTAAATCCACTCTCATCAGTACATGCAAAAAAAGCATCTGCACTTAGCACTTCTGCCCACTTATACGAGTAGTAACCAGCTGCATACCCACCAGCAAATATATGAGCAAAACCATTTTGAAATTTGTTGTACTCTGGTACTTCTAAGAGAGCTGTTTTTTTACGAACATCATCTAAAAGCTCTTGAACCTCATCACCTTTGTGAAGTTTTAGGTGCAACTTAAAATCAAAAAGTGAAAACTCAACCTGTCTCAATATACCCATGGCAGCTTGATAATTTTTTGTACTATTGATTTTCTCTAAAAGTTCATCACTCATCGGCTCACCTGTCTCATGATGAAAAGCAAAACGTTTTAAAATTGGTTTTTCATAGGCAAAAGCTTCTAAAAATTGTGATGGAAACTCTATAACATCCCATGCTACACCATTAACACCTGAAACCGAATGTTCCGTACAAGTTCCAAATAGATGATGTATACCATGACCCATTTCATGAAATAGAGTTACTACATCATCATGTCTTAAAAGGCTTGGGCTATCTTCGGTAGATGGAGAGAAGTTACAAACTATAAAAACAGAAGGCAGGTGCTTCTCCCCTTGTGCATCTACAAAGTGTGTCTCCCAGTTATGCATCCACGCTCCACCACGCTTCTCTTTTCTTGATTCTAAGTCAAAATAGACACGCCCTGAGAGCTTACTGTTTTTATATATGTCATAGGTTTTAACTTTTTCATTCCATACCGTTACCTCTACCTCTTTAAACTCTACAGAGAAGAGTTCAGAGACTACATCTAACAGACCTCTAAGTACGCGTTGCTTTTCAAAATAAGGTTTTGTCATGCTGTTATCAAAGTCAAACTTCTCTTTTTTCAACTTTTCAGAGTAGTATGCTACATCAAATGATTGTAATGAGAAGACATTATCTACCTCTCGTGCATACGTTTTTAACTCCTCTAGCTCTACTTGTGCTTGAGGCAATGCCTCATCTGCTAACTTTTCTAAAAATGCTATTACTGCATCGGTTGAGGGTGCATCTTTAGTTGCCAATGAATACTCAGCATAAGAGTCAAAGCCTAAAAGTTTGGCTTTTTTCTGTCGTAACTCCATAAGTTCATCTATCACCTCTGCATTTTTAGGTGCTCGTGAAGCGTATGCTCTAGCCAACTCCTCTCTATACTCTCTATTTGGTCCATAAGTCATATAGGCTAAATAACTTGGAATTTGTAAAGTAAATTTATAGACAGTTTTTCCATCTATCTCTGTTTTTGCCAAAGCTAGGTCACCTTCAGGGATTCCCTCTACATCACTCTCATTTTCAATTATCAACTCATATGCATTAGTAGCATCTAAAAGGTTTTGAGAAAAATTATTTCCTAACTCTGAAAGTTTTAAATTTATGGCTTCTAGCTCTTTTTTTTGCTCCAAAGGAAGCTCTGCACCAGAGAGGACAAAGCTTTTTATATTATCTTCTATTACTTTTTTGGGTTCTAACTCATCTGATGATATCTTTTTTATCTTCTCAAAAAGAGCTTCATTTTGTGCAATTTGGCTAGAGAACTTTGAGAGTAAAGGAAGAGACGATTCATACGCTTTTTGTGTCGCTTCAGAGTTTTCTACAGAGTTCAAATGAGCAAGAGGTGTAAAAAAGTTCTCTAGCTCTTCATCTAAATCTTGCATAGGTTTTAAGACCCCTGCATAGGTAAAGTCATCACTTTGTGTAATGTTTTCTATAGTAGTCAACTGTTCTTCTAACATCTTTCCTAAATCTTTTGGAAACTGTTCTAAATTTTCTATCTTAAATTCTTGAAATTGCATCTGTGGGAGTCCTATATTTATTATTGGATAGATTATATCGAAACTATAATATAATACCAAAATAATATCACCAGTGATAAGGAAAAAAGATTGTCATTTAAAGAGCTAAAACTTTCAGATAAACTATTAAATACTATAAAAGAACTTGGTTATACCAATCCAACAGAGATTCAAACAAAAGCCATACCTCTACTACTTGAGCGTAAAGACCTCCTCGCCACCTCTCAAACAGGCACAGGAAAGACAGCTGCTTTTGTCTTACCTATGTTAGAAAACTTAGAAGAGAGTAGCATAAAAAAAACAGGTGATGACCGATACAAAATAAAAGCTCTTGTTTTAGTACCCACACGAGAACTGGCTCTACAAGTTCATACCAAAATAGAAGAGTATGGAAAAGCGTTTAGCCATAAATCGGTAGCACTTTATGGTGGTGTAAAACTAGGAGGACAAACCACCCAGATTCGCTCTGGTGCGAACATTGCCATTGCCACAACAGGAAGACTCATAGACCATATGAAAAACAAAACCATTGACCTTTGCGAGGTAGAAATGGTAGTGCTAGATGAAGCAGACAAAATGTTAGAGATGGGATTTATAAAAGATATACGTTTTATTCTATCAAAACTCCCTATCAATACCCTACAAGATGATGGAACACTAAAAAAACGACACTCACTTATGTTCTCAGCAACCTTTCCTTCAACTATTAAAAGTTTGGCAAAATCATTTTTAAAAAACCCTATCACTATAGAGGTAGACAGAGAGAACCTTTCAACAAAACAGGTAAAGCAAGTCATAAACTATGTTAACGAAGAGGAGAAAATGCCCCTACTCTCTACCCTTATTGGCTCTCATAACTGGCACCAAGTTTTAGTTTTTACCAATACAAAGCTACAAGCAGACAAAATAGTAGAACATCTCAATGAAAAGAATATAGATGCAAAAGCCATTCATGGTGACAAAAGTCAAGGACAAAGAGTAGAAGCTCTCCACGCATTTAAAGATAAAAAATTACGTGTTTTAGTGGCAACCGATGTTGCTGCTAGAGGAATAGACATTATTAATTTGCCCCATGTTATAAACTTTGAACTTCCTACTAAAAATGAAGACTATATTCACCGAATCGGTAGAACAGGTCGTGCTAAACAAAATGGTGAGGCACTTTCACTTATTTGCCAAAAAGAGGTAGAACAACTGAATGAGATAGAAAAACTTATTAATAAAACTTTAGAGACTATAGAGACAGAAGGTTTTACTTATGAGAAGCATGTACAGCTTAGTTCTAAAAAAATAAAACAAAAAGAGAGCAATGAAAATAAAAAACAGGCTCAAAAACTTAAAAAAGCTAAAGAGTTGGCTGAAAAAATGATGGGAAATAAAAAAATATCTGATATTTCTAATGATAAAGGAAAAAAATCAGGTCGTAAAAGCCCATCAAATAAACGTCATTTTTAATGTTAACAAATATTAATATAAAATTTTATCTAATTAAGAGTAATTTTATCCGAATTAGGTATAATTTGAACATATCTTAAGTAGTTGATTGAGTTTACATTCATTCCTCCTTTTAAATTGATAGAAAATCCCTTAAGTATTTCCTCCCTAAAAATACTTGAAACTCGTCTCATCACTACTTAAGATTAATTCTCTCTTCGATATAATACAATTAAAAAAGACACTTAATGAACTGGTTCCAATTTGACAGACGTATTCTTCAACAGATAAATTTTCTACTTATACTACAACTTATACCAATATTTATACTATCATCATTTCTTGTATTTGAAATTTCAGAGCACTCCTTTGACAGTCAAATGATTTACTATGGTATTTCTGCTGTTGCATTTTTTATAGCTTTTTTAATTCCATGGCGTAAATTTCAATGGCTTATACCCCTAGCCTATTGGGTTAACCTTCTTCTACTTCTAAGTGTTGAACTTTTTGGTAAAAAAATTCTTGGAGCTCAACGTTGGATAGAGATACCCGTTATACATATGACCATTCAACCCTCAGAGTTTATTAAAATCACTGTTATACTCATGCTTGGGTATATTATATCTCGCAATCCTCCTCCTAAACATGGATACTCATGGGGAATGTTTGCCAAGCTCTCTTTTTATATTCTTACTCCTTTCATACTTATAGCAAAAGAGCCAGACTTAGGAACAGGTCTTGTACTACTTCTTACAGGTTACGGTATTCTATTTACTATAGGTATTCAAGCTCGTATTTGGGTTATATTAATTTTAATTTTAGGTCTTACAGCACCCATTCTCTACACTCATGGTCTGAAACCTTACCAAAAACAACGTATTGCCAACTTTATGGGTGAACCCAGTTATCATGTTCAGCAATCTATGATTGCTATTGGTTCAGGAGGCATGGATGGACAAGACCAAGAAGAAGCAACCCAAACACAATTAAAATTCTTACCTGTATCATCAACCGATTTTATTTTTGCTTATTTAGGCGAACGTCTTGGTTTTAAAGGTATGATATTAACGATTGGTCTCTATATCGCCCTTATACTGCACCTTATGTATATTGCCATTAAAAATCCAAAAGACTATTATGTACGGGTTGTCTCCTCAGGCATTGCTTTTCTCTTCTTTATCTATATGACTGTCAACATTTTAATGACCATCGGACTAGCTCCTGTTGTAGGTCTCCCACTGCCAATGTTTAGCCACGGAGGAACTTCATTTATTATTTTTGCACTTCTTTTTGGTATTTTAGAGAATTTACTTGCTTTTCGTTTTTATTTTATGTATAATTCGGACTCAAAATTAACGATGATAAGGAAATAACCCTTAGATTTGTTGCTTTTGCTCTAACGGGTCGGTAGCTCAGTTGGTTAGAGCACTCGGCTCATAACCGAGTGGTCGGGAGTTCGAGTCTCCCCCGACCCACCACTTCATAATCTAAAAATCAAACTTTTATTAATCTAAGTCATTTATTGTTCATTTATTTTTTTATGTTATTATAAATATAGCAAAGGGGAGAAAATGAATATACAAACAGAGAAAACAAACCTATACGCACTTTGGTTACCACTTACTGATTTTCATGAACTCTGTAGCAATATTGAAAACGAAGAGAGTCTACAAAGCTCTGAACCTTTATTTAACAGCAATTGGTCTTGGATAACGTTTAAATATAAAAATTCCACCATTACCATGGACTCTTTAGGCTTTATATTTATTGATGAAGTAAAGCAAGAAAACATAGTGCATGAACTCTTTCTCATTTTGGTCAAAATTTTAAATAAAAAAAGCATAAAAAATATAACGCAAACTTTTTTAAACAAAAGCATTGGGTACATAGACAATATAGGATTAAGAAAGCAAGATGCACTTTTGGTTGAGTTTCTAAAAAATGTTACTACTTCATTTAAGGACCTTGATAATGCTATAAAATTTGAATATATTGATTTTAATTTATCACTTAATGAACAAGAGTTATTCAGCGAAGATAAGATGAAGTTTTCTATTGAAAAGACCGAAGAGAACAATAATATAAGATTTCATACGATTTTAAATCGAAACTTTGAGAACCTAATAAAAAAAGGTATCTTTTTTACTCATGGACTGCACTTAGAAAAAGGAGAACTCTATCAACTCTCTGTAACTAAAAACATCTATAAAAACCTTGAAAAGCATCTTCCTAAACTTGAACTACAGATAAATAAGGAAAAAATTCAAGAGGAACCTAAACTTGTTGAAAGAGTGGTTGAAAAAATTATTCAAGACACCATTGAAGAACGTATTATATTAAATTTTTTACATGAAACAAAAGTGAACTATTTAAGTAAAATTATCAATGAGATAGCTATAAACAATGATACACTTAAAAAATTAAACTCTTATTTACTTGAAGATATCAAAAGAGATAAAAAAGACAACACTAAAAAAACAAAAGATTTAGATGATGAATCAGCAAGTGAAATTTTTATACAAAACCTTCTTCAAGTAATACCAAAATTTCACATGATGGACAGTAAAATTCAAGAGGCGTACTACATAAAAGTAGGAAATACAACTACCAATTTAAATATAAAAAAAGAAGAGACCATTCTTAATACCTTCTATTATAGAAAGTGGAAAGCATCTATTGATTTTTGTATAGACACAGCCAATAAAGCAAAAGAGTCTTTAGCAATGTTCCATCAAAACAAAACCTTGCGAGAACTAGAAGACATTAGCTACAATGCAAACTATCAAGCCGACATTGAAGACATACGCGAACTCAAGAAAAATAAAGCTTTTGCTTTAGATGAAAGTTCTAAAAAAATACTCTTTTTTATTGCTATTGTTACCTTAGCAGGAGAGGCACCTCTTTTAGATTTTGGTGTTGTATCGTGGATTAAAGATATGAAAGCAGAAGATGCAATAAAAATCTTTGCAAACATGGGATTAAATTTTTCAGAAATCTTAGTTAACTTTACAATCTATTTGACCATGCTTATGTTTGTAAAGTCGTGGTTTACAACAGAAGAAAATAAAAATAAAAAAAAGTTTTTCTCTTCTTTATGGAGTAGTATAAAACAACCATTTAATAAAGAAGATAAGCTTCATGTGCATACCTTTGAAGATACCGATTATGACAAACATGAACATCGCTCAAATCGTTCTTTGTATAAATATAACAAAGAGATAGAGAAGTATGAAAAAATCCCTATCAGCTATAACAATTTGGTCTCCTCTTATACATTGATAGATAAACTAAAACATGTACAATTGGTGCATAAGAGTGACTTTGAAATTTTCCAGTTTCAAATGTTTCCTGAACTTTTACGTGATGTACCTATTGATAATAGTAAAAGTCATATTTATCGTGAAAATTATCGTATATCAGGTAATGATAGAGTCGCTACTAAAATAATGTACCGATATAAAATTAATGAGTTAACACTTAAAAACTTTTTAGATTATCTCAAAGATGACGACTTTATGCAAGAGTATGAAAAATATTTGAGCATTGAAAGTAATGATGACTTTATTATTTCTGAGGCTATTAAAAACTTAGAACCACATAAAAGTGTAAACGAAGAGCTTATGCTAACGCTTTACATTGTCTACTCTTTTGTTTTAAAGTTTGACCATACCGATGAACATGATGAAAATATTTACCACTACACCATTTCAAAAGACCAATTTAGAGTACATTACCATATTAATAAGATAGACTATAAAAATAAAACAGAGTTTGAAAAGAAGCAATCAGACTTAGCAAAACTTGTAGATATCTATTTCTTAAAACGTTTAAAACGATTCAAAGAAGTTGAGTTAACGGAGTAACTTACACTCCCTACACTTCTTGAATGCCCCTTTTTCTACTCAAAAAACTCTTTAGCATCCAGCAAAAAGTCTTCAACCCTCTCTTCAATATTATATATATCTCCCTCTTTAGCAAACTGTTGTAACTCATCTGCTTGTTTTGCCAATACCATCAACCCAAGATTAGAAAAAATCCCTTTCATTGCATGAAAAGTATCTTTTAAAAGCTTCAAATTTTGCTTATAAATATTCTCTTCTATTGTAAGTATACTCTTTTTTAAATCTTTAGCTGCAATATTAATCAGTCTAAAACTGGTCTCTTCATCAAAATACCCTTCAAAATGCTTCATTGCTAACTGGTGTAGTAAATTACTATTACTCTCAAATGATGCTCGAGTAATAACAGAACTCACCTGTGCAAGTCTTGCTCCTATATCTCTATGTTCAAAAGGTTTTTCTATAAAATCATTCATTCCAGCCAGTTGGGCTGCATCCATATCTTCCCTATAGACATTGGCTGACATACATACAATATGAACATCTTTATCAAAAGTACGAATCTCTCTAGTAGCCTCTATGCCATTTAGAACTGGCATTCTAATATCCATGAAAACAATATCATAACTGTTCTTTCTAACTTTTTCGACAGCCACTCTACCATTTTCTGCTGTATCTACAGTAACAGAAAAAAAGACTTTAAACAACTCTGTTTGAAATGCTCTATTTAAATCAATATCCTCAACTATTAAGACTTTTAAATGGGAGTAATCTCTCTTATCCTCAATGGTTAACTTATCAACTATTAACTCTTTTGATTTGTCAACTGATTTTTCACAATAGAAGGTAACTCTAAACTTACTCCCTTTTCCCTCTTTTGATTGGAGTGTTATATTTCCTCCCATAAGTGTTACTAACTCATGTGAAATATAAAGACCTAGACCTGTACCTTGTTCTAAATCTGTAGAGGAAAATGGTTCAAAAACTGTCTCTTTTATATCCTGAGGGATTCCTAAACCTGTATCTTCAATATCTACAGTAATTTCTAATTTTTTATCTATCTCCGTAATCTTAGAAAGAGAGAAAATAATTTTCCCTTTTTTTGTAAATTTTGCAGCATTGATTAAGATATTTCCAAATATCTGTTGCAAATGCTTTTTATCAGCCAATACATAATAGGGAAGATTTGGAATATCAACTATAAATTCAACATCTTTTTCTATTTTAGACTTTACCAATTCAGCACAATAGAGCAGAAGCTTATCTAAATTTAACTCTTGTATATTTAGTTTCACTTTTCTCTTTTTTAATTTTGAAACATCCAACAAATCAAATATCAATGCTTTTAAGAACTCTGCACTTTCATTTAGTTGAGCTAAATATTTTTTCTGCTGCTCTGTTAAATCTGTTTTTAGTAACAGTGCACAGTTACCTAATAGAGGATTTAGGGGGCTTCTTAACTCATGACTCATCATCGCAATAAATGTCTGTTTATCTGCAAGTACCTCATCAAGTTCTTTATTAACACTATGAAGCAAATGATACAGTGTTAATTTATCCCGTTGAAGTTTAGAGTTTTTCTCTTCTAATAATTTTATATACTTTTCTAATTTTTTAACTTTCTCTTTTAATTCACGATTTTTCATCTCTTCTCTCTCATCTGTATGGTTACAAAAGTTTCATTATGAAATGCAGAAGAGGTACAAAAGGAAGAGAACTCACCATACGTATAAAAACCTATAAGAGGCGTTTGATTAAGTGTATTAAACACTGCTTCAATTTCATTAACCCCTAAAGTTCCTAAAAGCTCTTTATGTGCTGTACAAGGAAAAAGTAGAGTTAAATCGGGACTATTACTATGGTTGTTTTCTGATTTCTTAGCAATACTCTCTACAACATTATCTATTACCTTTAGTCCAATAGGAATAGATATTTTAACTCTTGAACCCTCTTTAACATGTCCTGCACAAACCAAAGAGCCATCTTTATTGATATCAATTACAGCACGACTCACAACTTCTCCATTGTGTGATATTACCTCCATAGGAAAGTCTATTCCCATACAGGGCATATCATCTACTGTTATATTTAAGTATTCTGTATAGAATTCAATAGCTGGTTTGTCATCAATAGTATACACAGTGTTTTTAACCGATTTTGTAACAACACGCTGAACACCTATACCTGACCAACCAAACCCTTGTGATAAACAGATATCTATCTTATCTTTATCTATAGCCAAAGCCAACAAACCATCTTTTACTATCTTTTTTTGAGAAAAAACATAGGTACCTTTAAACTTTCTATCATCAGCTGCTAAACCACCAAAAATATCTTTATGTTTCTCTTGAATCCCATTGAGATAACTCTCATTATCAAAATCTAACCCTGCAGTTATTGTCATAAGTGATGCATTATCAAAGCTCTTATTTACCCATTTTCCAATCTTTTTTCCTAACTTAAAAAACTCATTATTTCTATTTTTTTTAAGTTTTATAGACAAAGCAGAAGCATCCATATCTGTTAACATACAGACCAAACTTTTTTCTTTTGTATGTACACCCACTCTACTATCAGCATAAATCTCACCAGCTGTACTCGAACCTACAATTATAAATTGATATTTAGAGAGTTCCATCACAAGTTCTTCTATATCATAGTCAATAGAGAGATAAATAAATGCGAGTGTTGGCATAAAACTATTTTTTATAGTTTCATCAATCTCTGAAATTAATGCTTCTATAGAGTAAGTATTTATTAAACTATGTCTCATTTAATTTATATTCTTCTAAAAATGAATATGTTCTTTCTAAAAAACTACTAAAGTCAAAAGGTTTAGTTAAATAATAATTTGCACCTATTTCATCAAGTTCACTACGTGTTAACCTATCTGTCGTTATAAGAACTATAGGAAATGATTCACGCTTATCACGTTCTCTTAAACTATCCATAAACTCTTTACCATCCATATTTGGCATATAGAGATCAAGAAAAACCATATCTAAAGAGACATCATTAACAATACTTAAAGCTTCCACGCCATCAGTTGCTTGATAAATAGTAATACTGGGTATTTGTTTCAGTATTGTTTCAATCAACTCTCTTGTAAATTGGTCATCATCAATAATTAAAATTGAAAGATTATTAAACTTACTCCAATCCATGACTTTTGTCCCCCTCTATTTCCTAAACTATTGTTTATATAATACTATAATTAATTGTGAAAATATAGTGAAATATAAAAAATATATAAATTTATCCTCTCTTCACAAAAAAGATGCTATATTAGATTCATTTATAGAGTTATCTATTTAAATAAAAAATTATATAGTTTAAGGCAAAAAATGTCCCAAGAACCTGATAACAGTATACCAAAATTTACCCACCTACATCTACACACCGAATACTCCATGCTTGATGGTGCAAATAAAATACCTGTTCTTGCTCAAAAAATCAAAGAGATGGGAATGGACTCCGTTGCCATGACTGACCATGGGAACATGTTTGGAACGATTACCTTTTATAATGAGATGAAAAAAAACGGTATTAAGCCTATTATTGGAATGGAAGCGTACATTCATAACGAAGAGGAAATAGGTGACAAATCGACAAGAAAACGTTTTCACCTCTGTCTTTATGCCAAAAATGATGTGGGCTACAAAAACCTTATGTACCTAAGTTCACAAGCATTTATGCATGGTTTTTACTACTACCCACGAATTAATTGGAACATGCTTAAAGAGAATGCCGAAGGGCTTGTTTGTTCTTCTGCTTGTCTACAAGGTGAGATTAATTGGCACCTAAACCTTAGTGAGCGTAATGTAAAGAATGGAGCCTTAGGTTACGATGAAGCCAAAAAAGTAGCCCTTCGTTACAAAGAGGTTTTTGGGGATGACTTCTACATGGAGATTATGCGTCATGGGATTGACCATCAATACAACATTGACAAACAGATTATTCAAATAAGCCAAGAAACAGGCATAAAAATCATCGCTACAAATGACACCCACTATACCCTACAAAAAGATGCCGATGCACACGAAGCGTTTATGTGTATCGCGATGAACAAACTCTACGATGATCCCAACCGTATGCGTCACTCTGTGCATGAGTTTTATGTCAAATCACCTGAGCAAATGGCTGAACTGTTTGCCGACATCCCAGAAGCCGTAACCAATACCCAAGAAATAGCCGATAAGTGTAACTTAGAGATAAAACTGGGTGACCCTACCCCACCAAACTTTAAATTTACTCAACAAGTTTCGAAAGAAGAAGGTTTAGAACTCCCAGCTGCTGATGAGTATTCACTTGAAAATGATATTGTTTTATTTAATCATCTTTCGAAAAAAGGTCTTGAAAAACGTCTAAAAATAGTCCCTGAAGAGAAACACCAAGAGTACCGTGACCGATTACAAGTAGAGATGGACATTATTAACTCCATGAAATTCCCTGGCTACATGCTCATTGTTTGGGAGTTTGTTGATGCAGCCAAACAGATGAAAATCCCAGTTGGGCCAGGGCGTGGTTCTGCTGCTGGGTCACTGGTTGCTTTCTCTTTAGAAATTACCGACATTGACCCCATGCCTTATGGTCTACTTTTTGAGCGTTTTTTGAACCCTGAACGTGTATCCATGCCCGATATTGATATGGATTTCTGTCAAGCACGTCGTCAAGAGATTTTAGACTATGTTATTGACAAATATGGTCGTGTAAACGTTGCCCAAATTATCACCTTTGGTAAGCTACAAGCCAAAGGGGTCATACGTGATGTTGCACGTGTTCTTGACATGCCCTACTCTCAAGCCGATGCCATGGCAAAGCTTATTCCTGATGAGTTGGGAATTAACCTTACTGATTCTTATGCTAAAGAACCAAAAATTTCTGAACTCTGTGCCACAAATCCTCTAGCTAAAAGAACTTGGGATTATGCCCTAGCATTAGAAGGTCTAAACCGAAATGCAGGAACTCACGCAGCTGGGGTGGTTATCTCCAATGAGCCTCTTTGGAAAAAGACTCCTATCTTTAAACCCACTGGACAAGACACCCTAGCAACCCAATATAACGGTAAATATGTTGAAGATGTTGACCTTATTAAGTTTGACTTCTTAGGTCTTAAGACCCTAACGGTGATAGAAGAGGCTTTACAACTGGTAGAAAAACGTCATGGAAAACGTATTAACTTTATTGAAGAAGATATTAACGACCCTGCTGTTTATGAATATATATCTTCAGGTGACACATTAGGACTCTTCCAGATAGAATCAGTAGGAATGCAAGACCTTGCCAAAAAGCTTAAACCAAGTGGATTTGAAGATATTATTGCGATGTTGGCACTCTACCGACCTGGACCTATGGAGTCTGGAATGCTCGACGACTTCGTAGAGCGTAAACATGGACGGGCTGAAATTACCTACATGTTTGCAGAACTAGAACCCATCTTAAAGCCTACCTATGGGGTGATTGTCTACCAAGAGCAAGTTATGCAGATTGTTCAGACCATTGGTGGATTTAGCCTTGGTGGTGCCGACTTGGTTCGTCGTGCCATGGGTAAAAAAATTAAAGAGGAGATGGACAAACTTAAAGAGGAGTTTGCCATAGGTGCAGGAGAGAAAGGTCACAACATGGATACAGCCAGAGAGCTGTTTGACCTTATCGTTAAGTTTGCAGGGTATGGTTTTAACAAGTCCCACTCGGCAGCCTATGCCATGGTAACCTTTTATACTTCCTATTTAAAGTACTACTACCCTACCGAGTTTATGGCTGCGATTTTGACTTTAGAAAAAAACAATACAGACAAAGTTGTAAAATATGTTGATGAGCTTAAAAGCTTGGGTATTAGCTTACGTCCACCACACATCAACCGTTCAGATTTGGTTTTCCAAGCCGATGAGATAGATGGAGAGAAGATAGTATTCTTTGGAATGGGTGCTTTAAAGGGGGCTGGGGATGTGGCGATTAACTCTATTATTGCTACACGTGACGAAGGTGGTGAGTTTAAAGACATGAATGACTTTGTTTCACGAATAGATGCCTCAAAAGTCAACAAACGTGTCATAGAAACACTCTCAAAGGCAGGTGCATTTGATGACTTTGGTCATACCCGTTGTGCCTTAATTAACCAAGTAGAAGCCATAACTGAAGCAGCTGGAAAAGCCATGCTGGCAAAAAAACAAGCTGTAGGTTCACTCTTTGGTGGTGGTGAAGAGATGACCTCTGTTACAGTAGACATAAAAGATATGCCAGAATATGAACTACTAGATATTCTAGCCATTGAAAAAGAATCTTTAGGTTTTTACGTTTCGGGTCACCCACTGGACAAATATCGTGAACAACTAGATGAGATAAACTACACATTAAGTTCAGAAATTGATGACCTAGCAGATGGTTCACAAGCCCTATTTATTGGTAAAATAGAGGAGATAAATACCCGTATTTCTAAAAAAGGAAATAAGTTTGGAATCGCAAACATCATGGACTTACATGGAAACATTGAGCTTATGCTTTTTGAGAACAGATTACAAGAGTTAGATGAAGATTTTGACTTAAACAAGCCTATTGCCTTTAAAGTTAAGATTACCAAAGATGGTGACTTTACAAGAATGAATATTTTAAAAATAGAGTCACTCAAAGATGCTAAAAAAGAGAAAGTTAAAGTAAAAAAAGAGGAGAAGCATACACCCGAACCTATTGCTGACCCAGTTATACTAGCCATGAGTCTGCTTCCAGATGAAAAGATGATAGAAGAGCTATTTTGTTTAGCCCAAAAGTATCCAGGAAGGCACCCTCTTCAACTTGCCATCAAATCCAAATTATCAGATGTAATTATTGAGTCCAAAATGAAAGTTAGCCGTTCTATTTTAATAGATGCAAAAAAGATAGGTGTTTACGAAGAAGAGAAATTAGTAGCTACATCATAAGCTACTAATTTAAAGGGGTTCCAAAATCTTGTGTCCAATAGTATGTATATTTTGAATTAAGGTTCTTAACCATTGCCATACCTACTTCTTTAAGAGAAGGGTTCATAATATTAGCACAGTGACCAGCACTATTTAACAAACCTTGAACAGCTTTCTCTGCAGTAGTTATGTTGGAACCAGCTCCAATATTTTCAGCATAAATTCTCCAACTATATCCATAGCTTTCTATTCTCTCTCTTCCAGAACTAGCAGCTCTTTTTAGAAAACCTGTCTTATCCGATATTTGACCTGAACCTTTATGAGAAAATGTATTACTTGTCGCCATATCATAACTATGTTCATAAGCAGAATTATAGAGTTTATCGTTCCAAATAAGTGGCTCTGTAGCTTTAAAGAACCCTTTACTTCCACATGTTTGATTGTTACTTCTTGCTCTATTAATTGCATTTAGATATTCTATTTTAAAGTTATAAGCTGTAGGAATAGATGGTTTTAACTTTTCTTTATTTGTACATGCAGTCAATAATAATAAGATTAAGCTACTTAAAATAATACCTCTTCTCTTCTTCATATATTATTCCTTCTATATTTATTAATTCTAAAATTAAGTATAGTTTATGAAACTTAAATTAATAGATAAACAATAATGAGTCTATAAAAAGAGCTTCTATACTATACGTATAGGTAACTCCAATGAAAATAGATTCTATAGATAACCTTTATTTAATAATAATTTATTATAATAGATTATTGAATAGTGTAAAAACTATTTTAATTACGAATTCTTCCATTATGGAAAAAAGGAATAAAATGAGTTTTATCAAAGGTATTTTTACTTTAGTAGGTTTTATAGTAGTTATTGCTGCTATTCTAATAGGTGTTAAATATGGTTCAAGCTTAACTAAAATGGATTCTCAAGCTTTAGGTCTATACATGAATATGGCAGACAAAGTATTAACAACTGGTGACCCTGCAAAAGGTATGGTTATTAAAAGAAAACTGGTTATTGAAGAGGGTACTTCTAAAGAAGAAGCTATTCAAAATGCTATTGAAGTTATGGATGAAGTAGCTGAAGGTTATGGACTCGCAAAAGTTGATGAAAAGACTATGCCTAGAGATGGTAAGTTTATGAAAGATGGTGGGAAATATACACACATTCGTTCATACTGTTCTCCATCAATTGCTGATATTTTCTTGAAATTTTCAGGTGAATTTGTAGGTTTTATGCCTTGTAGAGTTGGAATCGTAGAAGATGAAAATGGTGATATTTGGCTATATACTATGGACTTAGACTTGATGATTCATGGTGGTCACACACTTCCAGATGAATTGCTTAAATATGCAAATGATGTAAAAAAAGCAATGGTTGGAATGATAGAACAAGGTGCTGCAGGAGAGACTTCAGACTAGTTCTTCTCTATAAATTAAAAAAGGTTACCTAACTTGGTAACCTTTCCCTCTTTTTCAAACTTTCAAAACACAACCTTACTACTTTATTTCGTTATAATAAAATCATATCAATAAGTTTATTTTTATATTTAGTATAGTATAAACTTATAAAATTAATAATAAAGGATTATATTATGAAACTAAAAGGCGAACCATCATTAGGTCAGATAGATGATTATGAGGGAAAAGAGACTCCAGAAAAGAGAAGATTGATAAGAAACATTATTATAGGTTTGCTTGTGCTAAGTGCCGTTTATGGTTTTGTAAAGTTTAGCTTCTCTACACCAAGTGACTATGTAGGAACTCCTGAAAATCCAGGAATCAATACAACAAGAAAATAGTCCTAAACCCAATACTATTAAAAAGATAGTGTAGAAAGTTATATCTATATAAATGAGTCAAATATCTCCCTATTTTTCTCTATATATAGGTAACACTTTTTTAACCATAATCTACCTCTTTGTGTAAGAAAGAAACAACCAATAGAGATAATTTTTCTCAAACCCGACTTTAATTCTCCTATTTAAAAAATATTGCTAAACTCATGCTATTAAACTACACACAAGGAACAAAAATGTCATTACCAAAAATTATCTGGTCAAAAATTGATGAAGCACCAGCACTAGCTACTTATTCGTTGTTACCAATCGTAAACGCGTTTACAAAAGCAGCAGGAGTTTCAGTTGTAACTTCTGATATTTCATTGGCAGGAAGAGTTCTTTCAGCAATGGGAAAAGCAGAAAATAATCTTGCAGAGCTTGGAAATGTTGTACAAGAAGCAGATGGAAACATCATTAAGCTTCCAAATATTTCAGCTTCTGTTGGTCAACTTAAAGAGTGTATTGCAGAGCTTCAAGGTCAAGGTTTTGAGATTCCTGATTATCCTGAAAATCCTGCTAATGCAGACGAAGAGGCTATTCAAGCTAAGTATAGTACTTGTCTTGGAAGTGCCGTTAACCCAGTTCTAAGAGAAGGTAACTCAGACAGAAGAGCAGCCGTAGCTGTAAAAAGATTTGCACAAAATAACCCACATAGACTAAGAGCTTTTTCTGAAAACTCAAAAGCGTATGTTGCTCACATGAATGGAGATGGTGACTTTTATGCCAATGAAAAATCTGTAGTTATTGACAACGCTCAAAAAGTAACTATTGCTTTAAATGGGACTGAGTTAAAAACAATTGATGCACTTGATGGCGAAGTTTTAGATGGTACATATATGTCTGTGGCTAAACTTAAAACATTTATTGCAAAAACAATCGAAGATGCAAAAGCAAACGATGTTTTATGGTCACTTCACCTAAAAGCAACCATGATGAAAGTATCTGACCCAATTATGTTTGGTCATGCGTTTACCGTATTCTTCCAAGATGTATTTACAAAATATGCAGATACATTTGCAGAGCTTCACGTTAACCCTAACCAAGGTATGAGTGACCTCGAACTAAAAATTGCAGGTCATGCGTTAGAAGCAGAAATCAAATCAGCATTCCAAGCTGTTGTAGAGAGTGATGCTCCAGAGATTGCCATGGTAGACTCAGACAAAGGTCAAACAAACTTTAACGCATCTAACGATGTAATTATCGATGCTTCTATGCCTGTTGTTGTTCGTGAAGGTGGTAAACAGTGGAACAGAAATGGCGATGCTAAAGAGTGTGTTGCTGTTATCCCTGATGCCTCTTATGGTCTTTTCTACGAAGAGATGGTAAAAGATTGTGTTGCTAATGGTCAATATGATGTATCTACTATGGGTTCTGTAGCAAACGTGGGTCTTATGGCTCAAAAAGCAGAAGAGTACGGTTCTCACCCAACAACTTTCGAGATGGCAGAAGCTGGAAAAGTAACTGTAACTGCTGAAGATGGAACAGAGTTAATGTCATTTGACGTTGAAGCTGGTGATATTTGGAGAATGAGTAGAGCTAAAGATATTCCTATCAAAGACTGGGTAAGACTAGCAGTTGAGAGAGCAAGTATTGAAAAAGTTCCTACAATCTTCTGGTTAGACAGCAACAGAGCTCACGATGCCCAGATGATTAAAAAAGTAAACACTTACTTAGCTGACCACGACACGGATGGTTTAGACATTCAAATTATGGACGTAGCAGCAGCAACTAGATTTACCAATGCAAGAGTAAGAGAAGGTAAAAACACTATCGCCGTAACTGGTAACGTACTTAGAGATTATCTTACAGATATGTACCCAATCCTAGAGCTTGGAACATCTGCTAAAATGCTATCTATTGTTCCATTACTTGCAGGTGGTGGTCTTTACGAAACTGGTGCTGGTGGTTCTGCTCCAAAACACGTTGACCAATTTTTAAAAGAGGGTCACTTAAGATGGGATTCACTTGGTGAGTTCTTGGCATTGGCTGAGTCATTAAGATTTATCGGAAGAAAACACTCAGATGAAAAACTTCAAGCTCTTACAGAAGCACTTGATCTTGCAAACGATGGTTACCTTGACAATAACAAAGCTCCAAGCAGAAAAGCAGGAGAGCCTGACAACAAAGCATCTCACTTCTTCGTAGCTCAATACTGGGCAGAAGCTCTTGCAAACGGTTCAAACGCTGAACTAGCAGAGAAGTTTGCACCTGTTGCACAAGCTCTTAAAGATAACGAAGCTAAGATTATTGAAGAGTTACTTTCTGTTGAGGGTAAAGCTCAAGATATTGGTGGGTACTACCACCCTAACGATGAGTTGGCTGAGAAGGCTATGCGTCCTTCGGCTACTTTGAATGGTATTATTGATGGGATATAATTACTTATAGAACATCTTGTCTCACCTTGTTAGGTGAGGCAACTACTTTTATCTCTTTTCAATTTCTCTAACTATCTAAATCTTTTTCTATGCCTTAACGAATAAATAGCTGGTTTGCTTTCAATCGTACTGATACAATCAATATATAAAATATGATGAAAAATTATATTTCTTCTATTCTAATTAAAAATTTTACATTTCTTACATTCTATTATTAATATTTAAAAAATAAGTAGTACAATTAAAAATTCTAAAATATGGGGAAAATATTGAAATATATAAATAAAGTAAAAGATTTAATAAATATCTCTAAATATGCAGGTGAGCGATTTGACTTAACTCAAGTTGGTGGGGGCAATAGTTCAATTAAGTTTGATTCGGGAGAGATGATTATTAAAGCATCAGGATTTTTACTTAGTGAGGTAAATGAAAATCATGGCTATTCAAAAGTATTGACCAATCAAATTACAAATATAGTTAAAAATGAAGAAATTATCACCTCAAAAGATAAAAGAGAAAGAGAATCTATAACAAAAAAATTGGTAGAGATATCAACAATGGATAAAAACAATCGCCCATCAATAGAAACTCTTTTACATTCTCTGCTTTTAAAGTACACACTTCATACGCATCCAATAGTTGTAAATATGATAGTCATTAGAGAAGAGTGGAGAACTATTTTAAAAGAAATATTTAAAGATGAGAGTATACTTTTGGTTGAATATCAAACTCCAGGAATAGAATTAGCCCTTGTTTTAAATAAAGAACTTAGTAAGTTTAACGCTACTCCTAATATCATTTTTTTACAAAATCATGGTTTAATTATCACGTCAAATAATAAACAAGATATTAAAAAGCTTACAGAGTATGTTTTAGAAAGAATAGAAAAATATTTAAAAATTGATATGGGAAAATATAAATTTACCAATAAAATTACTGAACTTTTAAATACGATAGATATAAACTCTAATGTATCTTATCTTTCTGAAGACACTTTTTTAAATGAACAATTAAAAAGTAATGAAGAACTATTTTTTAGTAAACCTTTCTGTCCCGATAGTTTGGTTTATTGTGGTATAAGTGCTGTTAAGATTCATAGTCTAATTGATAGTCAATCATTATTATCCTATAAAGAACAATTTCATACTCTTCCAAAAGTAATTATATTTGAAAATAAACTTTTTTTTATAGCTGAGAATGTTAAAAAGAGTAAAGAAATAGAAGAGGTGTTTAAAAGTCATATTATGGTTTTATCTAAAAACAAACATTCTCAAAATAATTTCTTAACAATAGAAGAGTTGTTCTATTTATCCCATTGGGAAGCTGAAAAATATAGACAAAAAATATAAGGAGACACTATTTTAGTTCACATCTGTTGTGCTGTAGACAGCCACTATTTTTTAAAAAAGCTCCAAGAGAGTTACCCCCAAGAAAAACTGGTCGGCTTCTTTTACGACCCAAATATTCACCCCTATAGTGAGTACTATTTAAGGCTACTTGATGTAAAACGCTCTTGTAAAATGCTGGGTATTGAACTACTTGAAGGTGAATACGACACACAAAATTGGTTAGAGGCTGTTCGTGGTTTTGAAAAAGAACCAGAAAAAGGTGCCAGATGTGCTATCTGCTTTGATAAACGATTTGAAGTCACAGCCCAAAAAGCCCAAGAACTTGGTGAAAAAAAATTTACCTCTACCCTACTTACCAGTCCGAAAAAATCACTTAAGCAACTTAAACATGCTGGTGATATTTTGGGTGAGAAATATGACATAACGTTTATTGCTCCTGATTATCGTAAAGCATCAGGAACACAAGAACAAAACATACTTGCCAAAGAAGATGCACTCTATCGTCAAGACTATTGTGGTTGTCTCTTTGGACTTACCATGCAACGAGAACAACAACAAAAATTAGCAGATGAACTATTTTCTCCAATTTCAAAACAGATACAACCTGAGTCAATAGAGGCACGCATAAAACTTTATGAAAAACGTTTAGAGTATGAAGAGAATAATATAGAGTATAAAATAGTCAAAGAGCGTTTTTTGAACTGGCGACAGATACAGGGTCACTTAAAAATAAAAAAAGAGACCATACCAGCACACTTCTTACCCTACTCCACACTTAAAAGTGAATATTCAAGAGGAAAAATAGATGTTCAAGTAGGTGACATACATTATATGAACCGAGATGAAGTAAAATTCATAACACTAGAGACCTATAATAAACTGGGTAATTTTAACTATCAAACCATTGAGGAGCTTATCTATAGTAGCCCTCTTTTTGAAGAAGAACTAAAAATTAGAGAACAATTAATTTCTAACTATGATTTATCATCTCTATTGGTTGTTGTTAAGATTCCAACACAAAAAATTGAAATTGTTTATAAAAGCCATCTTTATGAAGATGTAAAAGAGGTTCTGTTAAAGATTTGATATATTTTTAATTGTTTTTAGATAAAATGATTAAAAAGTTTTTATAAAAGGGCTAGTACAATGTTATATGACGTAGTTGAAATTCAGAAGATATTACCACATAGGTATCCATTCTTACTACTTGACCGTGTTACAAAACTTGAAAAAGGTGTAAGTATAGAGGGATATAAAAATGTATCGATCTCTGAACCAGTATTTCAAGGACACTTTCCAGACCATCCAATTTATCCAGGTGTAATGATTATTGAAGGTATGGCACAAGCTGGTGGAGTACTTGCTTTTAAAAGTTCTAGTGAAGAAGCACAAGAAGATATGTCAAATAAAGTTGTATATTTTATGAGTATCGATAAAGCTAAATTTCGCTCACCAGTAACACCAGGGGACCAATTAATCTATAAGCTAACAGTTATAAAGCAAAGAGGTTCCATTTGGCAACTTGATGCAAAAGCGTATGTTGGTGATAAATTAGTAGCAGAGGCCGAATTAAAAGCCATGATAGTAGATAAATAAAAAGTAGAGCAATAATTAATATGTCAAACATACACCCAACAGCAATTATAGAAGATGGTGCTACCATAGGTAACAATGTAACCATTGGTCCATTTGTTACAATCTCCTCTAAAACCATTATAGGAGATAATAATATTGTTGATGCCCATGCACATATTGCTGGTAGAACAACTATTGGAAATGGTAATCATATTTTTTCACATGCTGTTGTAGGCTCTATTCCCCAAGATTTAAAGTTTGACGGAGAAGATGTTGCACTTATTATTGGTGATAACAATAAGATACGAGAATTTACACTCATTAACCCAGGAACCATAGGTGGTGGAAGCATTACTAAAATTGGTAACAATAACTTACTTATGGGCTATGTACATTTAGGTCATGATGTTATAATGGGAAACAATTGTATCTTAGCCAATGGAGCGACTTTGGCTGGTCATGTTGAATTGGGAGACAATGTTGTTGTAGGTGGGTTAACCCCTATACATCAATTTGTTAAAATAGGTGATTTTGCTATGATAGCAGGAGCATCAGCACTTAGTCAAGATATACCTCCTTTTTGTATGGCCGAAGGTAACAGAGCAACACTAAGAGGTCTTAACTTAACAGGACTTAGAAGAGCTTTAGAACGAGATGAAATCAATGCTTTAAAAGTAGCATATAAAGAACTTTTTGAAAGTGGTAAAGCACTTCAAGAAACTGCAGAAGAACGACTTCAAAAAAGTTCATCTGAAAATGTAAAAAAATTAGCAGAGTTTATCACACAATCAAAACGTGGTATTCCATTTATAAGGAAAAATAGTAATGTCTAAAAAAGTATGTAGCTTTTGTAACACAACAGAAAAAGAGAACAATCCATTTATAGCAGGAAACAGTGTATATATCTGTTCTAATTGTGTTACTTCAGCCTATAAAATTCTCTTTGGAGAAGATGATGACCACATATCTACACAAATTAGTGAACCTCAAACACTTTTAATTCCAAAAGAGATTCATAGACTATTAAATGATTATGTTATTGGTCAAGACCAAGCAAAAAAGACCCTCTCTGTAGCTGTCTACAATCACTATAAGAGAATTTTTAAAAATATGCATGAGGATGATACAAGTATTGACAAGTCAAATATTTTACTTATTGGTCCTACAGGTTCAGGTAAAACACTTCTCGCTCAAACAATTGCAAGATTTTTAGATGTGCCTATTGCTATTTCTGATGCTACCAACTTAACCGAAGCTGGTTATGTAGGTGAAGATGTAGAAAACATTTTAACCAAACTACTTCAAGCTGCTGATGATGATATTGAGAAGGCACAAAGAGGTATTATTTTTATTGATGAGATGGATAAAATAGCCCGTATGGGTGAAAATCGTTCAATTACAAGAGATGTGTCTGGTGAAGGGGTGCAACAAGCTCTTTTAAAAATCATTGAGGGTTCAATTGTTAACATTCCACCAAAAGGTGGACGTAAACATCCAAATCAAGACTTTCTTCAAATTGATACATCAAATATACTCTTTATTTGTGGTGGAGCATTTGATGGGGTTGAAGAGATTATTCAAAGAAGATTGGGTGCAAACCAGCTTGGTTTTGGACAGATAAAACGAAGTAGTAAAGAGAATGAATCTGTAATGCACCTTGTAGAGTCTGATGATTTGGTTCAATTTGGAATTATTCCAGAACTAATCGGTCGACTCCATGTTACAGCTACGCTAGAACCAATTACACTAGAAGACATGGTACGTATTTTAGTTGAACCTAAAAACTCAATCATTAAACAGTATCAAAAACTTTTTGAAATTGACAATGCCCTTCTAACCTTTGAAGAGAATGCATTAAAAGCTATAGCTCAAAAAGCCATTAAAAGAAAAACTGGTGCTAGAGGATTACGTTCAATTATGGAAGCGTGTCTGTTAGATATTATGTATGAACTTCCTGAGCTTGGAGGTTACGAAGTAATCATAACAGAAGATGTAATCAACAGTGGTAGTAAACCAATTTATATAAAAAATTCAAAAACAGCATAACTGCACATAGGGGAGATAATATATGTTTAAAAAATTATTAGGAATATTTTCAAACGATTTAGCAATAGATTTAGGAACAGCCAATACATTAGTATTGGTCAAAGGAAAAGGTATTTGTATTGATGAACCATCAGTCGTTGCTATTCAATATGACAAACATGGTAGAGAGCGAATTTTAGCTGTAGGTCAAGAAGCAAAAGATATGGTAGGTAAAACACCAGGAAATATCAAAGCCATTAGACCTATGAGGGATGGAGTTATAGCTGACTTCAATGTTACAGAGATGATGATTAGATACTTCATTGAAAAAGTTCATAATAGAAAAGGTCTTTTTTCTCCTAGAATAATTATCTGTGTTCCATTTGGCTTAACACAAGTTGAGCGTAAGGCTGTTAAAGAAGCTGCTATGTCTGCAGGGGCAAGAGAAGTCTACCTTATAGAAGAGCCTATGGCTGCTGCAATTGGTTCGGGAATTCCTGTAAAAGAGCCTAATGGGAACTTGGTTGTTGATATTGGTGGAGGTACAACAGAAATTGGTGTTATCTCTCTTGGAGGTTTGGTTGTCTCTAAATCTATCCGTACAGCTGGAGACAAGTTGGATACTTCGATTATTGATTATATGAGAAAAAACTTTAATCTACTTATTGGAGACAGAGTTGCTGAAGAGATTAAAATCAATATTGGTACAGCCATTCAACTAGATGAAGAACTCACCATGCAAGTAAAAGGTCGGGACCAAGTAACTGGACTCTTAACCTCTATAGAGATTAATTCTGAACACTTAAGAGACGCGATGAAAGAGCCATTAAAAGAGATTGGTGAAGCGTTGAAACTTGTTTTAGAACAGACTCCTCCTGACTTGGCTGGTGATATTGTTGAAAATGGTATTGTATTAACAGGTGGTGGTGCATTAATTAGAGGGTTAGACAAATACCTCTCTAATATTATAAAACTCCCTGTGTATGTAGCAGAAGACCCACTACTTGCTGTTGCAAAAGGAACAGGTAAAGCACTAGAAGAGATAGACTTATTACAACAAACTGTTTATGATGAATAGAAAATCTATTGTAATTATCCTACTTGTTATAAGTACACTACTCCTCTTAAAAAAAGAGGAAATTTTTCAAGATAAATTTGCACTTATAACTCTGCCAATTAAAGAGAGCTACCTTAATCTCAGTAATGATATGCATAACACCATTGATAGATTTTCAAACCAATCCAAATCAATAGAAACGTTGCAAGAAGAAAATATTCTTCTAAGAAAATTTCTTTATCAACAGAAAATGAGTATTATTCAGCTTGAACAACTTAATGGATTTTCTCAACGTAAATTTGATTTACATGAAAATATTATACGTGTTCAAACCATCTCCTATAAAAAACTTAATGATTTTTCGCAAATTTATCTTACAAAGGGAGATAAACTGGGTAAAGATAAAATTTATGGTTTAATCCAAAAAAATGTTGCTTCAGGAATTGCTATTAAAAATGAAGGTCCACTTAAAGGTGTATTGCTTTCCAATCCCGAGTGTCAATTTTCAACATTTATAGGAAAAGAGAATACACCAGGTATTGCAAAGGGGATTGATGCCCAAAATATGGAAATTAACTTTATACCAAAATGGTCTAAAATTGTTATTGGAGACAAAGTAGTAACTTCGGGACTAGATAATATTTTTCTACCAAATATTCCTGTAGGAGTAATTACTAAAATTATTACAAAAAGCACCTATAAAACTGCTATAATTAAGACCTATGCTGATGTTTTACATCCAAATTTCTTTTATTTAGTTAAAGAAGTTTTACATCAACCTGAAGAGGTTAACATTACAAAACTAAAACTAGAACAAGATGGCAATATCACAGATTAATACTCTATTAATTAAATTATGATATTGTTATCACTTATACATATAAGGAATCTAAATGACAAATAATCTAAACAGTTCAAACACCCCTTGTTATCTAAACTATTTTATACTTCTTCTGCTTCCAACACTATTCTTTGTAGGGGTACTCTTAGGTTATCTAAATATAGTTTCACTAAAAGTTGAATTACACTCTATTATTATTATTGGTATTATCTATTTTATTTATCTATTATTTATTCAACACAATGCAAACTTTGTAGTCTGTAAAATGCGTAAAGAGTATGTACAACTACAAAAAGATTTACAAGTAGCTATAAAAGACAATTCACTTACTATTTTTGATAAAACCAAATCAACCATTAATATTGCTGACTTTATAGCAGATTATTATAAGACATTTAGAAATGATAACTTTGCTTCTATTGCCCCTTCATTCTTTCCGATGTTAGGAATTTTAGGTACCTTTACTGCCATTGCTATCTCTATGCCAAACTTCTCTATTAGCGATACAGAAGCACTTGACCATGACATTTCACTTCTACTTTCAGGTATAGGTACGGCATTTTACGCTTCTATTTATGGTATTTTTCTCTCTATTCTTTGGAACTTTTTTGAGAAAAGAGGTCTCTCCAAAGTTGACCATGATGCACATCAGTTATCTGAAGTTTATAAAAGTTATATTTGGAATGAGAGTGAACTAAAACGTCATGAACATATGCAACATGAAATGCGTGATAAAAAAATGATGCAGACACTCAAAGAGACTTTTAACTTAGACTTTATAAAAACATTAAATGAAAAACACTTAGAGAATTTTCATACCATTATGTCAGAAACCAACAAAAGTTTTGCAGGTATTACTGACCACATGCAGATGGTCTCAACGGACTTAAGAGAGACCTTAGAGAAGATGCAACACTCCCAAGCATCCCTTTCTGCCAGTGAAAATATTGAAAAAAATATTCGAGAGTTTACTAAAACAACCCAAGAGTTAAATCAAACACTCAATAAATTTGATAGCAGTTTAGAAAACTCTCTTACATTAACTTTCCATAAGATAGATGATGAGTTAAGTAATATTATAGTCAAACTTGCAAATTTTGCAAACAGCACCAGCCAACAAAATGCTATATTACAAGATACTATAACTAAATATCATAATCAGATTTCAAGTCATATAGTGAAACAATAATGTTTAATAAAAAGAGAAACAATAACAACGAAAATGCCAACTTTTGGATTTCATATGCTGACTTAATGGCTGGTTTACTTTTTGTTTTTATTTTACTTATTGGTGCTATCATGGTCAAATCAACCATTTTAAAAAGTGCTATAACTAAAAAAGACAGTGTATTAAATGAACAGAGTCAAACACTTTTAGAACAATCAAACACTCTACTTATAAAAGATAACGAAATTACCAAACTAAAAAATCTTTTAGCTCAAAGAGAAGAGAGTCTACAAACTACTAAAGAAAATCTTATTATCTCAAATAACACGTTAAAGCTCAAAAGTGATGAAATAGAAAAACTCAATCAACTTCTTTTAGCGCAAAATGCCAAGGTTGATAGTTATTCTAATCATATTGTTATGTTACAAAATCTAACTGAAGAGCAAAACCGTACATTGAACCAAAAAGAATTGGACGTGAAAGCATATAAAAACAAAATTGTACTCCTCTCAAACAGTATGTCAGAACAGGATGATAAATTAAAACTCAATGAACAAAAACTTCTTGAATTGTTAAAAGCTGTAGATAACAAACAGACAAAATATGATGAACTACTGGTTAAACTTCAAGCTCAAAAAGCAAAAATAAAATCTTTAACAGGTATTAAACTAAAGGTCATAGCAGAATTAAAATCTTCACTGGGTGATAAAATTAATATCGACAAAAAGAGTGGTTCACTTAGACTTGCTTCAAATATACTCTTTGATAAAGGCTCTTCTACTTTAAAAGAAGGTGCAAAAAATGAGCTCAAAGAGAATTTTATTAATTATGTCGATACCTTAATTACAAACAAAAATATTGCTGACCATTTAGATAAAATCATTATAGAAGGGCATACAGATAGTGATGGCTCCTACCTCTATAACCTAAACCTTTCTCAACAACGTGCCTTTGCTGTTATGAACTACCTCTTAACACTTGACTACATTAAAGAGCATAATATTAAAGACAAACTTGTAGCCAGTGGACGTTCTTACCTCGATGCCATTAAGGTTAATGGAGTTGAGGACAAAGATGCCAGTAGAAGAATAGAGGTAAAGTTTAGACTTAAAAATGAAGATGCCATGTATGAAATAGAGAGAATTTTAGATGCAAATTAATTTTGAAGCCAAACAGATAAAAGCAGCACATGCTTATGTCGATAGATTAACACCCGTTAAAACAAAAAAACGAACTACAGTAAAAACTATAGAAAAAAATAAAATAGATGAAGATTTTTATACTACAACGAAAGAAGAGAAACCTTCTTTTATTAAAAGCTTACTAAATTTTCTTTTTAAGTAGTTCAAGAAACCTATCAAACTCCTTCAGCTCATAAGAACCCTCTCTTTGAGCTTTTCCCCACATAGGTTCAGGAAAGTAGCTATCTGTCTCAAAACGTGCCATTATATGCCAATGTACATGAGGCATATAGTTCCCAAAAGAAGCGATGTTTATTTTTTTAGGTTTAAAAAAACTTAGCATCTCTTTTTCTATAATATCTAAAACTCTCCATATCTCTAACTTCTCTTCTGTAGTACATTCAGAAAACTCTCTGTAAGGCTTTTGAGTAAATATTTTAAACCATGGAATCTCTGACTCTTCAACCTCTATTTTTATCAATTCATTCTCATATACCAAGACCATCTCCTAATTTCATGACAATTTGCCATATTTTTTACACTTATTTTACTTCTATGTTATAATCAATCAACTTAAATCTAAACCATCTACAAGGAAAATCTAATGCAAGGAAAACTAAACGTGACCTATCAGCTTATTTGTGACAATGACACCCATAAAGAGATATCTCTAAAAGAGATTTTGAAAAATGAGAAAGTGATTAAAATTATCAAAAGTGAATATGCCAAGGGTATTAGAAACATAGAACTCTCAAGTGATAATAATGAAACCCATATTATTTTAAGTACAGAGAAAGAACGCTATACCTTTGAAGCAGAAAAAAAGGATTTTGCAGACCTCATAGAACTAGCAGAAGAAGACGCTAAAAAACGCAAACTCTTTAAAAAAGGTTGTGACGCTGTAGAGATAGTTGATTTTGAGACGCTATAAACGTTTTAAACCAACTTCATACCCTCACCTTCAAGAACAACTTTTTTCTGCTCTATAAGCGAATTAAGGGTGCGTTTAAAGCTTTTTTTACTCATGGCAAACACTTTTGAAATCTCTTCTGCATCACTTTTTGAGTTTAGGGCTATGAAAGCATTTTTCTCTTTTAAAAGTTCTAAAACTTTTTGTTCAAACACATCACCTGTGGCTTTTTTGCCTATGGGCTGTAGTGCTAAGTCGAGTTTTCCATCTTTACGAATTTTTTTAATGTAGGCTATTTTTCTATCCCCTACTTTTAACTCTTCAAAAATTTCATTTTCAAAGAGCATACCTTCATAGAGATTTTCTATAATGACTTTGTAGCCCAATGGTGTTTTAGAAAGTACCAATACATCTACTTTTTGGTTCTCTTTTAACTCTGCTGTATCTTTAGAGAGCCATTTACCTATTTTGTGGGTTCCATAAAGTCTTCCTGTCTCTGCGTCGAGGCAGACACGTAAAATGTACTTTGAACCTATATGAAAGTGACATTTTTGTTGTGAGAGTGGAACAAAAAGGTCTTTAGGTAAACCCCAATTTACAAAAGCTCCAAAACGTTGATAGTCAACTACTGTAAAATATCCAAATTCACCAAGTTTTGCATAAGGGTATTTTGTAGTAGCTACAGGTCTGTCTTCTGAATCAGTATAAATAAAAACTTCTATTTCAGAGCCAATGGGCATCTCATCTTCCATTACGTAGATATTTGGAAGCAGTACCTCTTCAAAATTTTCGGCTCTTAAGTAGAGTCCGTAGTCAGTGTCTCGTTCAACACGTAAAGTATTAACTTCACCTATAGCTATAGTTAAATTCACTACATTGCCTTTAAATGTTTAGTAAACACATCAGCAGGAACAAAACCTGTCATATCTTGTTTAGGTAAGTGATTATTATCTTTATCAAAAAAGATAATATTTGGTGTACCTTGCAGTTTATAATGTTTTAAAAGTGCTTTTTCATTATCTCCATTAGCTGTTACATCTATAGAGATAAAAGTAAAACGCTTTAACTCTTTTTGTACTGCTGCATCAGAAAAAGTAAACTCTTCGAGTTCATCGCATGAAGCACAAGAGTCTTTTCTAAAATCAACCACTACAGGTTTAGTTGAAGCTTCTACTTCGGCTTGGAGTTTGGCTATAGTGTAGCCACCTTTTGCTTTCACTTCTGTTGGTATAGCTGTATAGTTCGTTCCTGATGTAAATGATTTAAATGGATGTAACATTGACTTAGCACTTGTTAAAAAGCCTAAGAATATAGAAGCTCCATAAATAAGAAAAACAAAAGCTAAGAGTTGGAAAAGTTTTTTTATTCCAACTCTCTCGGATGAGTTATTAAATACACCCATATAAAATGCTGTTCCCATAAAGAGTAATGACCATAGTAGCATGGTTACGCTTGAGGAAACAACCTTACCTAACATAAATATAGCCATTGCCAACATCATCACACCAAAGGTTTGAGAAACAGCTGTCATCCAACCACCTGGTCTTGGCATAAATTTACCAGCACCTAAACCAATAATAAGAAGAGGAAGTCCCATTCCCATACTCATTGCAAACAGTGCCACTCCTCCAAGAAGTGCATCACCTGTTTGAGAGATAAAAAGTACAGCACCTGCTAATGGTGGTGCAACACAAGGTCCAATAATAAAGGCTGATAAGAATCCCATAATAGCAATACCAACTATACCTTGCCCTTGAGCTGAATCACTAGCAGAGTTAATTTTTGATTGCCATTTTGAAGGAAGTTGAATCTCATAATAACCAAAGAGCGAAAGAGCCAAAGCAAAGAACATCACAGCAAAAGTAACCAATACCCATGGGTTTTGCATTGCTGACTGTATGTCTGCTCCAAGCAGACCTGAAATTACACCAACAGCTGTATAGGTAACAGCCATAGAGAGTACATATATAAGAGAGATAAAGAAACCTTTTGCAGCACTTGTTTCACCTTCATTTGATTGAGAAACAATGATGGAAGATAAAATAGGAATCATTGGGAAAATACAAGGTGTCATGGCTAAAAGTAAGCCTAGAATTAAGAAGAGGAAAATAATAAAGAGTGAACTCTCTCCTATTAATAAGTCAGAAATAGCATTGGGATTTGATGAATTTATAGCACCTTTAAGTTTTTCCCAAAAGCCTATATTTTCCTTAGAATCAACGGTAGACAAATCAACTTCAGGGGCTGTAGAATCACCTTTAAAATTATATGTTTTTTCCATTGGATTATAACAGATACCTGTATCGGCACAACCTGAAAAAGCAATAGCCAAAGTATAATCTTTATTTCCTATTTTTGAGCTAATATCACTAACAGGAATATTCACTATAATCTCTTTAGTATAAACCAACGTACCATCATCGTCATGTGCTTGTGGTGTTTTAACATTTAAAGGAATTTTTTTAGGCTTAACAATGGTATATTTTAACGTATCAGCTGTAACATGAATCTGTTTTCCTAAAATAATTTTAGTTTCAATGACATCAGCATTTTGAACAGCTGAGACTTTAAATGCCTCTTCTGCTGGCATAAACTTGTCTTTTTTTATTATTGAACCAAAATCTGCTACTAAAAATGTGGTAACAAATAAAAATAATTTTAAAAACTTCATTCTTTTTTTATCCTTCTTTAATACAAAAGTAACTATATTTCATACATTATATAGTATTACCTGTGTATATTATGTGTAGTACTATAGCAAATAAAAGCATAAACTCTTAGATAGATTGAAAGAAAAAAGCTTAGAAAATATCAAATTACTCAGATTGTGTTATTAATTATTCTTAAATATATAAAAAACATTGTCTCATAAAAGAAAAGGGAAGTAAAATATGTCCAACCATTTAAAAAATGAAAGCTCACTTTATTTACAACAACATGCTAAAGACCCAATTGATTGGTACCCTTGGGGAGAAGAAGCATTAAGAAGAGCAAAGGCTGAACACAAACCAATTTTTCTCTCGATAGGTTACAGCTCTAATCTTAAATGTCAAATTATGGAAGAGGAGTCTTTTCAAGATGAGAAAATTGCAGAACTCTTAAATGAACGTTTTATATCTATAAAAGTTGACAAAGAGGAGCATTTAGATATAGATGCTTATTATCAAGAGGTCTACAAACTTATGAACCGAAGAGTTGGGGGTTCACCCATTTCTATTTTTATGACAGAAAATTTAGAGCCGTTTTACTCTGCAACCTATATCTCAACAGAAGCACAAGAAGCAGAGTTAGGTTTTGAGGAGTTACTACGTACGATTTCAAAAAAATATATTACAGAGTATGAGACCTTTGAAGAAAAAGGAAAAGAGGTACTACAATACATTAACCGTAAAGAGAAGAGCATAGAGGCAACCAAACTTGATTTGGCTCTATTCAACACCATTAGAACACATACCAATAACCTACTCGATAAAAAGAGTGGAGGATTTGGTACAGGTTCAAAATTTCCAAACACTTCTACACTCGAACTGCTTTTAGAGAGTTATCAAGAGACAAAAGATGAAACACTTTTAGAGGCCACCCTACTCTCTTTAGACAAGATGGAAAAAGGTGAGATTTATGACCATTTGAATGGTGGATTTTATCGTTATAGTAGTAATGAAGACTGGTCAAATCCACACAGAGTTAAAACGACATATGATAATGCTCTTATAAGCCAACTCTATATTAGAGCCTTCCAATTAACCAATAATCAAAGCTATAAAGAAGTGGCTTTTAAAACCATTGACTTTATGTTGGAACAGATGAGCGAAGAGGGACTTTTTTTCGCAAAAAAAGATGAGATTCAAAAAGAAGAAACTATAGATAAAAGCATGCTATCAGCGTGGAATGCCATGATGATATCTACTCTTTTTAAAGCAAGTGCTATTGATGAAAAGTATAAATCCATTGCTATACAAAGCTTAGATGCTCTTTTAAACACTGTTTACCTCAATCAAACTCTTTACCGTAACAGCTCTTTAAAAATAGAGGGCTTATTAGAAGATTATGCTTACTTAGGAGAGGCTCTTATAGAGGCATACCAAGCCACAAATAATGAAGATTATCTACATCTAGCAACTGAATTTGCAAATAAACTAATAGAGGTATTTTATAATTATGCCCAATGGAATCTATCGAATAGTAGCTTTAAAATAAAGGCAAATATTTATGATACTGATTACCCTTCAGCTCTCTCAACAGCATGTTCACTGCTTCTGAAAATCTCTACATTGGTTGACAGTACCTATAAAAAATTTGTATTTAATACTTTAGAGCTTCACTCTTACACTATAATGCGTCAACCTCTATCCTCACCCAAATTAACAGAAGTAACACTTAATTACTTAATAGGAAAAAATATATGAGAAACTTCATACTAATATTAGCATTACTGTTTTTTACAGCTTGTATAGGAGACAAAAAGCCAAAGATAGAACCTAAAAAAGAGGTTCCAACAGAATCAAATGCAACGCTTGTTGAGCCTCTTTATGATAACTCATTAGGCACACTCACCATAGAGCAAATTCATCTTAAAAATGCTTTAGATAACTACCTAGCACAACTTAAGTCACTCAATGCTGACAATATTATTAGTATGACCTACCCCAAACTTTTTATCCCTATAAATCAAGACATGTTTAGAGACTATCTCAATACCATGCTCATATCTTCTGATGTACAAGTGAACTCTTTTGACGCAACCATTACTAAAATTGGTACAGTAAAACCTTTTTCAGAGGGAACATTTTCACAAGTAAACTACAACTCAACCATCAATATAAGCTTTATTAACCCAGAACTCTACAATACCCAACGAAAACTACTTATTTTAGACAAAATACTCAGCAATAAATATGGTCGTGAAAATATTAGAGTAGACAGTATAGGAAGAACCATCACCATTAAAAAAGAGGAGAAACTCCTAGCTATAAAAGATGGCTCTGGGGAGTGGAAATTTTTAGGTGATAACCCAGAGTATAGACGACTCTATCCTAGAATTTTACCTATAGATATACTTAATAACATAATTTAAAAGTTAAACTTTATTTAATGATTACTATTGCATAATGTAAATAAATTAAATTTAAGGATTAAAATGAAAAAAACTATATTTTTACTGATGTTATCACTATTTATAAATGGTTGCACACAAATCGTTACAGCTCCTATTTCCATAGCAGGAAGTGTCGTGGGAGCTACCATAGATGTAGGTGCAGCAGGTGTTAGAGCTGTCGCAGGTGACTAATCAACTTATTAATTAAAATACTTTTGTATTGGTTAACTCAGCTATCTCCGTTTCGACCATCTCATCAATCATTCTTACAAACATATCATTTATAAGATTTGGTGAAAGGTCAAGCTCTATAGCCTTAGCTCTAGCTCTACTTACTACATCAGCTATTCTTTCATCTGATTTTACTTCATCTACGGTATTTTTAAATTTGGCTATTTGTTTAATATAGCTGTTTCTTAATGCAACCAGTTCAACTATTTTTTCATCTACTATATCTATTTCTGTTCGTGCTTCATCAAGCGTATTACAAGTTTTTATATTCATAATTATTTCCTTTATTAGAGAATTATATCATAAATTTTAAAGAGGTTTTGTTGTTGCAATAATTAAAAGAGGAAAGATGAGACAAGATAAAAATCTTGTCTCAGAAGTTATAAAAACCTAAAGTAGATTACTCTACTTCAGCATCAATGATGTCATCGTCATCTGCTTTTTTAGCAGCTTGTTCTTTATCACCACCTTGTTCTTTAGCATAAACAGCTTCAGCAAGTTTGTGAGACTTTTCAGTCAACACTTTTACTTTATCTTCTATCTGCTCTTTAGTTGCAGAGTCATCTTTAAGAAGTGCCTCAACATCTGCAATTGCTGATTCGATTCCAGCTTTTTCTGTAGCATCAAAGTTATCACCCAAATCAGTTAATGATTTCTTAGTTTGGTGAACCAAAGCATCAGCTTGGTTTCTTGTATCTACCATCTCTTTTCTTTTCTCATCTTCAGCTTTATTAGCTTCAGCATCTTGAACCATTTTTTCAATCTCTTCATCTGAAAGTCCTGACGAACCAGTGATTTTGATTTCCTGAGATTTTCCAGTCCCTTTGTCTTGTGCTGAAACGGTTAAAATACCATTGGCATCAATATCAAAAGTTACTTCAATCTGTGGTACACCTCTTGGAGCTGCTGGAATGTCTCTAAGTTCAAACATACCTAAAGATTTGTTGTCTTTTGAGAACTCTCTTTCACCTTGAAGTACATGAATACTAACGGCAGGTTGATTGTCTTCTGCTGTTGAGAACACTTGTGACTTTTTAGCAGGAATGGTTGTACCTTTTTCAATTACTTTAGTAGTAACCCCACCTAAAGTCTCAATACCTAGTGAAAGTGGTGTAACATCTAGTAACAATACATCTTTAACATCACCTTTTAAAACCCCACCTTGAATCGCAGCACCAAGTGCAACAACCTCATCTGGGTTAACCGATTTGTTAAGCTCTTTTCCAAAGAATTTTTGAACCTCTTCTTGAACCAATGGTACACGTGTAGAACCACCAACCATTACAATTTCATTAATTTCAGAAGTTGAAACATCTGCATCTGCAAGAACAGTTTTAATGGTTTTAATAGTAGAAGCCACTAAATCTTCAATTAAAGACTCAAATTTTGCTCTTGTAATTTTTTGAATAAGGTGTTTTGGTCCACTTGCATCAGCTGTAATAAATGGTAGGTTAATTTCAGTCTCTGTTGAAGATGAAAGCTCTTTTTTCGCATTTTCTGCAGCATCTTTAACTCTTTGAAGTGCCATAACATCAGCTGTGATGTCTACACCAGTCTCATTTTTAAACTCAGCAGCCACAAAGTCAATAATTCTGTTATCAAAGTCATCACCACCAAGGAAAGCATCTCCACCTGTTGCCATAACTTCTACAACATTGTCACCAGTTTCTAGTACAGTAACGTCAAATGTACCACCACCAAGGTCGTAAACTACGATTTGTTCAGACTCTTTTTTGTCAAGACCGTAAGCGAGTGCTGCCGATGTTGGCTCATTGATAATTCTTAAAACATTAAGACCTGCAATTGTTCCTGCTTCTTTAGTTGCTTTTCTTTGAGCATCATTGAAGTAAGCAGGTACAGTAATAACAGCATCAGTTACAGTTTCACCAAGGTAAGCCTCTGCATCTTCTTTTAATTTCATAAGAATTTTTGCTGAAATCTCTTGTGGTGTATAAATTTTGTCAGCTACTTCAATTGCACAAGCACCATTTCTGTCAATAATTTTATAAGGTAATCTCTCTTTAGCTGACGCTGCATGTTCTTCGTCAAACATAAGACCCATAATTCTTTTAATAGAATAGATTGTTTTTTCTGGGTTGGTTACAGCTTGTCTCTTTGCAGACTCACCAACTAAAACCTCACCTTTATCTGTAAATGCAACAATTGAAGGAGTTGTATTTTTTCCCTCTTTGTTGGCTATAATTTTTGCTTCACCATTTTCAAACACTGACATTGCAGAGTTTGTTGTTCCTAAGTCAATTCCTAATACTTTACTCATATTTACTTCCTTTTATCTTCTATTTTTTTATATTTGTGTTATTATAGTTTTTTTCCAAAATTTAAAATGCCACCTTAGGTGCATTTCTAAAATTTCATCGATTATTTTGCTGTTGAAACCATCGAAGGTCGTAAAAGTCTATCTTTAATGGTATAACCCTTTTGTAAAACCTGTACTATTTCACCAGCTTCTTTATCTTCGCTCTCTACTTGCATAATGGCTTGATGAACATCTGGGTTAAACTCACCCTCAACCTCTACAGCTTTAATTCCATTTTTTTCAAGAACTTTAGTCAATTGAGCGTAAGTCAACTCTAAACCCTCTTTGATTTTGTCTAACACTTCCGAACTTTCATCTGTTTGAGTCGCTTCAATGGTTGCTAAAGCACTCTCAAAAGAGTCAACCACCGATAACATGTCATTAGCAAAGCTCTCATTAGCATACGATACAGCGGCTGCTTTATCTTTAGCTAAAAGTCGTTTAGAGTTTTCAAAGTCGGCATGGGTTCTTAAGTATTTGTCTTCCCATTCTTTTACCAACTCCTTTAACTGTGTAAGTTCATCCGTAGAGTTCTCTTCACCCTGCATCACTTCCTCAGTCTCTGGAGTTTCTACTTCTAGTTCAGTCTCTACTTTAGAATTTTCATTCTCTTTTTTCATAATAGATACTACTCCTAATTTAAGATTTTAGAATCTCCAAAATAATGTATCTCATGAAGATTTGCTGAATTATACATCATTGAGTCCATCTTGTCAAGGTTTAGTTTATAAAATTTTGTAAATAAAGTTTAGTGCATATGACTAAACTTTATATTTAGAGCAGAAAAGAGTGTCAAGATATAAAGATATTATAATTGTAAATATAAGGGGGAAAGGGAAAATTATAAATAAAGAAAAAGTATAAAAACCGACACAAGAAAAAATCTTGCATCGTATATAGAAGAGAAATTAGTTTCTAATTCCCATGTCTGCTTTAATAGCAGCCCATCTTTTAAGGTCAACTTTTCTCAAGTATCTCATAAGTCTTCTTCTTTGACCAACCAATTTAAGTAGTCCTAGTCTTGAAGAGTGATCTTTTTTATTTGTTTTAAGATGCTCTGTTAAGTAAACAATTCTAGCTGTAATTAATGCAACTTGAACTTCTGTAGAACCTGTATCGTTCTCGCCTCTTGAATATTTAGCAATTATCTCTTGCTTATTCGCCGTATCTAAAGCCATAATGACCTCCTGATTGGTATTTTATTTGGAAGTGACATTCTAGCACTATTTGTTTAAATCAAGATAAAATCTATAATTAATATAATTTAGAGTAAAATAGTCCTAATTAGAATTTAATACAATTTATAAAGGATATCATAATACTATGTTGTTAACCCGAGCCAGTGAATATGCCCTACTAGCATTAGACATTATAAGAAACTCCGAAAAACCTCAAGGTGCTGAACAACTCGCACGTGAACTCTCTATTCCTAAAAGCTTTTTAGCCAAAATTTTACAAGGACTTGCAAAGTCAAATATTTTAGAATCTAAAAAAGGTGCTCATGGTGGTTTTATTATGGCTAAAAAAGCCAATGAAATAAGTATAGCTGACATTATTGTCGCTGCTGAGGGGAAAACTCCTGCTGTTTTTGATTGTAGCCAATATACTGACACTTGCCCTCATGGTGCTATAGGTAGTTGCAATATCTCTCCATTTTTAGCAACCTTTCAAAATAAAATAGATACATTCCTAAAAGAACTTACTTTAGAGGATATATTTAATAATGAACATCTACCATCTTTCTCACATTGATCTTGACGGCTACGGCTGTCAATACCTAAGCCAAAACTGCTTTAACAATAGTAAAAACTCAAAAATAGAATCTTATAATGCCAATTACGGACCAGAAGTTAAAGCACGTCTTGAAGAGATAATCACAGCTATAAAACGTGAAAAATTTATAGGAAAAGATGATGTAGAACATATTATCTTAGTAACAGACTTAAACCTCACTCCAAAAGAGGCTAAATGGCTAGAAGCAGAAGCTATGGAGGTTGGAGCCAAAATACAACTTCTTGACCATCATGGTTCAGGGGAAAAGACAGCCGAACAATACGCATGGTACAAACTAGACACCACAAAATGTGCCACACTCATCACCTACGAATGGCTACAACAACATCATAGTTTTGACAAAGAGAACAACTATGCACAAATAGTAAAAGCCATCAATGCGATAGATATTTGGGTTTCAGATGATGAACTATTCGAATTTGGAAAAGTGGGTTTAGGAATGATTTCAGGAGCAAGAGAAATTAACAGAACCCTATTTCCTGCCCAAGACAGAGCTTTAAAACTTTCACTTATAGAAGCAATGAAAAACTATGTAGAAAAAGAAAACGCACACATAGCTTTAGATGACGACCTACACCAAATAAAGAAAACATTCTTTAAACAAAATGAAAACAACACCAAAGACAACTTAGCAGCCATCTACATGACCAAGCTTCTAAGTGACGATAAACAACGACTTACCATTGATTACCGTGGGCATAAAGGTCTGCTAGGCTATAACTTAGGGAACACATCCATACTTGGAAACACATTCTTATTAGAAAACCCTGACTACGACTTCTACATGGACATCAACTGGAGAGGAAACTTCTCACTAAGAGGTCACGACAAACTCGATGTTTCTAAAATGGCAGAAGAGATAGGAAACGGTGGAGGACACCCCAACGCAAGTGGAGGGAAAATAAAAGAGTATAAAGACTCTTTTGTCTATAGCGATATTAAGGCTTTTGTTCAAGAGTTTATTGACGAGAAGACGGCGTAGCTTAAATTTACGCTACACCTTAACCCTAGACTCCATAGCCCGTGTTAAAGACAATATATCTATGTTCTCAAGCTCAACACCTGTTGGAACTCCTTGAGCGATTTTAGAGAAATATATATCTGTTCCTGCTAGTTTATCTTCTATATAAAGTATCATTGTATCAGTTGCTAAGGATGGAGGAAATGCGAATATTACTTCATTTACACCTTTGACAGCATCTTTTAAATGATACTCATCAAGGTCAGAGATTTGAGTAATAATATAATAGACACCTTTGTACTGTCCACTCTCTTCTATGGTCAAGATATCTTTGGCACTTTGAACGATACATAAGATGGTTTCATCACGAAACTCATCAGAGCAAATGGCACAGAGTTCATCTTCACTCATGTTGTGGCATTTTTTACAACGTTGAATGGAATTGACACCCTCTTCTATGGCATGAGCCAGTTTCATGGCTGAAAAGCTGTCTTCCATGACCAAGTGATATGCCATCTTAACAGCTGATTTTTTACCAATGCTAGGCATATCTTGAAAAGCATTTACTAAGTTTTCAAATGCTTCTATTTTGTATTTTTTCATCTACCCTACTATATAATCTGAAACTTTAGAAGCAGTTGCAACACTTTTTATAAACTCTACTACTTTAAGATGTTCAGGGTGAACTGCATAAGACTCTAAGCCTTCTTTATCTTCAAACTCAGAGTATAAACTCATATCCATCGCTCTAGCTTCTTGTGAAAAGTTGATACCTACTTCCATACTTTTTAGGCTGGGTACTGTTTCAAGAAGTGCCTCTAACATTACTTTTGCTTTTTGTAAGTTTTCCTCTTTTTTTTCATCTTTGAAATCAAACATTACAATATGTTTCACCATGATTTTTCTCCTATTTAGTAGCATAATTTTTATACGCGATTATAGCTAAAATATGTTAGACTTCGCTCAATTTTAATATTTGGAGAAAAAATGACAGAACTTGACTACTATGAAGCCTTAGAAGTTAGCCGAACTTGCTCGGGAGCTGAACTAAAAAAGTCATACCGTAAACTTGCCATGAAATATCACCCAGATAGAAACCCTGATAACAAAGAAGCAGAAGAGACTTTCAAGTATTTAAGTGAAGCGTATGAAGTTTTAAAAGATTCTGAAAAACGTGCTATATATGACCAGTATGGAAAAGCAGGTCTCGAAGGTCATGGTCGAGGTGGCTTTGGTGGTGGACAAAATATGGATGACATCATGGACATATTTAACTCTATGTTTGGTGGTGGAGCTGGTGGTGGCTTTGGGGGAGGACAGCAAAGAAGACCCTCTAACCAAAAGTATAACCTAGACTTTGAGATGGAACTTCCACTTAAATTTAATGAAGCAATCTTTGGTTGTGAAAAAAAAGTAGATATACGTTATAAAGTACCTTGTGATGATTGTAAAGGGACAGGTGCTGAAGGTGGAGACCTAGAGACCTGTGACTACTGTAATGGTCAAGGTCAAGTAGTTATGAAACAAGGCTTTATGTCTTTTGCACAACCTTGTCCAAAATGTCACGGTGAAGGTCAAAAAGCAAGTAGTAAATGTGGTTCATGTTCAGGTAGAGGCTACCATGAAGAACCAGATACCATTACCATAAGCATCCCAGCTGGTGTAGACTCAGGAAATCGTCTTCGAGCTCAAGGTTATGGTAACCAAGCAAAAAATGGTCAACGTGGAGACCTATACTTAACTTTTGATGTAGAACAAGATGAACACTTTATTCGTGATGGCTCAAACATCTATATCGAAGTTCCTGTATTTTTCACTCAAGCTGCACTGGGTGAAAGCATCACCATTCCATCACTTGATGGCGAATTAGAACTGGACCTGAAAGTTGGAACAAAAGATAAAGAGCAATTTGTCTTTAAAAATGAAGGTGTAGCAGATGTGCATAGTGGACAAAAAGGACAACTTGTAGCACAAGTAAAAGTGGTCTATCCTAAGAAATTAAGTGACGAACAAAAAGAGGTATTAATAAAGCTCCAAGAGAGTTTTGGGGTGGAAAGTAAACCTCATAAAAGTAGTTTCGATAGTGCTTTTGG
>JALVXD010000043.1:0-12639 GCA_027038295.1 Campylobacteraceae bacterium | reverse complement strand
TAGCACAAGTAAAAGTGGTCTATCCTAAGAAATTAAGTGACGAACAAAAAGAGGTATTAATAAAGCTCCAAGAGAGTTTTGGGGTGGAAAGTAAACCTCATAAAAGTAGTTTCGATAGTGCTTTTGGCAAAGTCAAGGGTTGGTTTAAAAAGTAGGAACAGAGACTTCAGTCTCTGCTATCTTCATGGACTGAAGTCCATGCCCCTATTGTACCACCTGATGCAATATAATTTTATCTTCAGCCTCTTCTATATCAGCCTCACCTTTTCGAGCATCATAAACAATTACATATATCTCATCACCTGATTGTAAATAGTTATTTTCACCAAACTCTGCATAAGCTGTTGCACCTATAGAGACAATAGCCTGTTTAGGATAGTTTGTATCTTTTAGATGTATGGAAATATCTTCAAGAGGTCCAAAATCTTTCTGCTCATTCATCTTCTCAACAAGCCAATTTTCTAATTTAGCATAAAAATAACTGTACCCAAGAAGTGGAGCATCAACACCGTAAGGATGTAAGATTCCATCACGTTTTACAAAAGAACATAGATGAAAATTATCCATTATCCCACCCTCTTCAAACTTATCTATGGCTATCCACTCTTTTGCCATACCTTTAGAGTTAGTACACCAAGATTTTTTCTCCGAAATTTTCTTAGCACCATCTTTTCTAATGGTACAATCATTAAAAGCAGTAAACTGTTTCGCTACTAATCTTTCAACTTCTTGCTTATCATTATATACTATATCAAAGAGTATAGCAACTTCTGGTTCGACTTGTGCATTGGCTTCATACGTTGGTAATTCTAACTTTTCAGAGCCTATAGGATACAAACCTAAAAAAGTTTTAGAGTTAGGCAAATAAAAAGGAAAAATACCTTTAGGAGCATTTACCTCTTTGGTTACTACATTTTTAAAATCTTTCAACTCTCCAGCCTGTTCTAAATGGTGTGCAAAATTACCAGCCACACCTAATCCTATTCTATTTTCAAAATTCATTGCTTCTCCCTTAAAATAATTACTCTAATAATATCAAGTATAATTTAAGAAAATACAACAAGTTCATAATTTACTAAGAATTTTTCAGATAAAATAAACCTTAACATTTTTTTAAATAAAAAAGAATAGGAGTTATAATTAATGCTATCAAAAGTTACCCTCATATTAAGCTCACTTTCCTTACTTATTATGCCATTAAGTGCTACGGAAGTAAACATTCAAGAAGGAGTTCCTTATGTTGATGTTGAAGTTAATGGAAAATCTATTAGGATTGAAAGAATTCAAGACACCAGTAATAAGTTAAAAAACTCATACACAAAAACTTCCAGACCTACCCCTCCATTTAATATACAACCATATGAACCTATAAAAGGCATCGAAACTATTGGAGAACTATGCGTAATTGACTTTCTTCAAGATAAAGTCACAAACAATAAAGGGATGATAATTGATGCACGTATGCCTAAATGGCATAAAGCAGGAAGCATTCCTTTTTCCGTCAACATCCCTTTCCCTATTTTAACCATTAAAAATTTTAATGAAAAAATTGCTCAAATTTTTGGAGTAAAAAAGAAGAAAGATAGTTGGGATTTTGACAATGCAAAAACACTTCTTATTTATGATAATGGTCCATGGTGTCAACAAGGAGTTCATGCCATGAAAAACTTAGTCAAAATTGGATATCCAAAATCAAAGATACTCTACTACAGAGGTGGAATGCAATATTGGCAAATACTAGGTTTAACAACCATTATAAAATAGAAGTCAACAAATTCAAAGGAGAACAATATGTTAGATAAAGATCAATACAATCAAGATGAATATAACAACTACTATAAGCAAGAGACAGAAGGTGCAGGAATAAAAGGGTATAGCGAGGATGAAGGTGGTTTTATGGGAAAAGCCATTCTATTTCTTGGACTTATAGCACTTGGAGTTGCTGGCTACTTTGGATTTAAAGTATTTAACTCTACAACAGAAGGTTCTAACACTCAAACTAAAGAGAAAATTGTTATAAAAGAAGAAGATTCAAAAAGTAATATAGGAAAAGAGATTCCTCAAACTACAGAAAAAGAAGTTTCTGAAAGCATTGAAGATAAAGTTATAAAAACTATAGAAACAAATAAAATAGAGAACAATAATGCTGCTGTCACTACAGAAAAGAGTAGCCAAAAGTTAAAAGAACAAAAAAAATCAGCTGAAGAGCAAATAGAAAAAACCATTCAAAAAGAGGTAGCTAACCAAGTCCAAGAAAAATTAGAAAACAATCAAAAAATGTCAACAAAAGATATTTCAAAAATCGTTGATTTGGTTATGGATAAGATGAACAAAGAAAAAATAGAAACTTCAAAAACCAATCAAGACAACAATTTGATTAATGCTCTTGAGAATAACGATGCCGATACATTAGAAATAGAGTCTAAAACAAGTAAAGTAGTATCAACTGATAATTCAGAAATTGCTATTGAAGAGAAATCAGAAAAAGGGAGCTCTTATAATAAAGTAACATTAGATGACAACTCTCAAGATAAGGATAAAACACTTACTGAACTTTCAGAGCAGATTAAAAAGATATTAAACATGACTGGTGTCAGTACTAAAACATCTACTAAAAGCCCATCTACCTCAACTACGGAAGTATCTATAGAGAACAATAACAATGATTTAACAAATTATGAAGAGAGTATCAGTCAAGAAATTAAAGTACGTTCTAACGAAATGAGAGTTATAATAGTAAAGCCTGGTGATACTTTAAATAAAATTGCAGAACGTGCCTATGGAGACGCTAGTAATTATCAAAAAATATTTGATGCTAACCCTGATATTTTAAATCGAGCTGATAGAATTTATGTTGGTCAAAAACTACGTATTCCAAAATAAACTCTACTTTATTATAGAGACTTTTCCTCTCTATAATAAGTTTTTATACTTACATACAACAATAAGCAATAAGGTTAATAGACATGAAACAACTACTTATACTCTCTCTCTTATCTTCTCTAATTTTAGCAGATGAAAGTCAAATAACTGTAAAAATCTCCGAAGATATGCCATTTATAGACACTACTGATTCTGGAAAAAAGATTAAAATTGAAAGAATTCAAGATACAAACAATCGTCTAACTGATGATTATACCAAGACATCTCGTCCTTGTCCTCCATTTTGTATTCAACCAACAAAAATTGACCCTGATATTAAGAACATTGCAGAACTTGAATTAATTGAATTCATGAGGGAGAAAGTCTCTAAGAAAACAGGTGTTATAGTAGACGCTAGATTAAAAAGCTGGTTTGAACTAGAAACCATTCCTTCTGCTGTTAATATCCCCTTCCCTATTATTCAGAATGCCAGTAAAAAGAAAGCCGAAATGATTTTTAAAATTTTAGGTATGAAAGTAAAAGCAGATGGTACATGGGATTTTTCAGATGCCAAAGAGATAGCTGTTTTTTGTAATGGATTATGGTGTGAACAAAGTAAACACTTTATAAAGGGTATGCTCAAATATAACTATCCTAAAGATAAGTTACTTTACTATCGTGCAGGTTTCCAAGGCTGGAAATTACTTGGTTTAACTACTATTGTTCATAAAGAGATTAAGAAGTAGTATTTACTACTTCTTCTTTTCTCTCCCTTCTTTTCTTATCACAATTCATATTTATTTCACTTGTAGGTTTGACCATGTCAAACGCCAAATCTAAACTTATGCTTGATGGCTATGTAAATAATAGTTTATGCTTATTTGGTTTTATTGTTTGACATGGTCAAACCTACGAGAATCATTGTATAAAAAAATTGAAATAGGAAGAAAAAAGCAAGTAAGGTGGTGCACCAGAGAAGATTTGAACTTCCACGCCGTGAGGCACGAGCCCCTCAAGCCCGCGTGTCTACCGTTCCACCACTGGTGCATTTTTGATAACTTATAAAGGCTTATCGAAACCTATATGAGGAGTTAAGGTGGCATTATACCACCCTAATCTTAGCTAGTCTTTAAACTAAAACCTATCCAAGGAATGGGTTAGCGTAAAGAGCAATAAGAGCAATAACAAGTGTATAGATAACTTGTGCTTCAATCATCGCAAGAGCAATAAACATAGTAGTCATTAGTTTACCACCAAGACCTGGGTTTCGTGCAGTTCCAGCAATAGTTGCAGCAGCAGTATGACCCATACCAATAGCTCCACCAAGAGCAGCAAGACCAAGACCAACACCAGCAGCAACTACTGAGTATGCTTTAATCATAGATTCACCATCTGCTTCACCAGCAAATGCAACAGCACCAAGTGCTAAGAAAAGTAAAAAAAACTTTTTCATTTTATATCCTTAAAATTATGGGCTTTAAGTCTCCCTTGACTGCGTTTCAAAGTCCGTTCGGATAGCGTAAACACGTAAACGTGCCAACAAGTACATAAATGCAACCTGTTTCCCTACTTATCACTTCGTAATAACGTCGCGATTATAACAAATAAAATATATGATTTAGTTAGGAATCTAAAAAATAGTTCTACAAAAAAGCCAAAAGTTTTAAGTGGTACAAAAAGAAACAAAAGTTATATTCTCCTTGAAGAAGAGCTTTCCCATAAACAATCTCAATAAACCTATCTTTAGAAACCAAAACAGCATAAGTTCGAGCTTGACAGTTGATGGATTTTTTAGGATTGAACTCTATGTATGAAAAGGATAATGAGTAAAAACTTAAGCCACATTCTCCAAAGAGAAATTAACCACCTCAATCATACGATTTTTCATTTTAGCTTCACGTACTACTGCTTCAATATTCTCAGCTACTTTATCACTAATCCACTGTTCACCACAGAGAGAACATACTGTTGCAGGTGTATCTCTAATGACAATAAGATTTGTCCCCAAATCTACTGTAAATGTTACTTTCCCTTGCTCTTTTTTTCCATTACAAATTGGGCATTTTGTCTCTGTTTTCATATTATCTCCTTGTTTTTAGGTCTTCATAAAAATGTGTTATGCTTGGCACATAAGCTGTTATACTATAAATAGTTTTAGTAGCTTCATCTAAACTTGCCACAACATGAATAGGTTTTGAATCTATATAAAAAAATAATGCACTTTCAAAAGGTACATCAGTCTCATAGCTTTCAATAATCTCACCATTTCGTAATGTCATTTTCACTTCTCTACGGCTTATATCTCGTTCAAGCATTCGTTCCAATGCATCTCTTCGCCATTCTATAGTACCAATCTCTAATGCTTCTATAATTTTTTCTTTATACATTAATTACTCATTTTATTTATTAGAATATAACCCTTTCGTAGGTGTGACCGTATCACACGTTAAAACCAAACATGGCATAAATCAAAAACATATTTCTTCAAAAAGATGGCAGTTGTAGGTCGGTTTCCCCGATGCCGACATTAATTGGCATACAAAAATAATTCATCGTTCAATAAATATCTAATATGCGAACTTTTATTTGTTTCATTGAATTTTTAATTTATGCGTATTTGTGTCGGCATCGGGGAAACCGACCTACGCCGTTTCCTATATTTTAATTGTTTAGGTTTTGTTTTGACGAAAAGTTTTTGGTTATGAATATGTTTAAATTAAAGGGAAATTTATTGATTTCTTATCAAGTTACACAAGAGATTGAGATAGAAGAGCTGATTAAAAGATGGTTGCCTGAGGGTATTTAGGGTAAAGTTACGAAGTTGGAGCTTCGTAACCAGTAAAATTTGACTTTGACGTGTGACATGGTCACACCTACATAATTTTAAAATATTAAAGTAAATAAGCAGGAGTACAAAGCTCCACCTTCTTACCTTTTTGCTCTAAAACAATAATATCAATAGCATCACCAACATTGTAACGCTCTCCAAGATTATTGACACGCTCTTTAGCAACTTTAGAGATATGAAGTAAGGCATCAAAACCATCTGGCATCTCTATAAACATACCAAACTCAACTATCTTCTTAATTTTACCTGCGTATTGTTTGTTTACTTCATATACCATCTGTTTTTTAACAGGTGCAGAAGTAATAGCATCTATAAACTCTTTTGCTCCATTAACATCTTCTTTGGAAGAACCTGTAATTTTTACAGAGTTTGTATCACGGTCAATGTCTATGCTTACACCATACTTTTCAATAATCTCACGAATGGTTCCACCACCCTTACCTATGATAGCAGGAACATGACTACCATCTACAGAGAACTGTACCGTAGAAGGTAAAGCTTGACTTGAAGGCATGGTTTTAAGAGACTCTTCCATAATATTTAAAATATGAAGTCTCCCCTCTTTTGCTTGAAAGAGTGCTTCTTTTAATACATCTGCTTCTATTCCACCCAGTTTAATATCCATCTGCATGGCAGTTACACCATCTTGGGTACCTGTAATTTTAAAATCCATGTCACCATCATGGTCTTCTAGTCCCATAATATCTGTAAGAACACAGTTTTTTGTACCATCTGTCACCAATCCCATTGCGATACCAGCAACAAGTTTAGAAGTCTCTACTTCTGCTGCTTTAAGTGCCAATGAACCACCACAAACCGTTGCCATAGATGAAGAACCATTTGATTCTAAAATCTCAGAAACCAAGCGTACTGTTCCATCTCTATGAAGGTCAAGTGTCGGTGCTAAACCTCTTTTACCAAGGTTACCATGCCCCAACTCTCTACGCCCTGGAGCTCTGGCTGGTTTTGCTTCACCTACTGAAAAACCAGGAAAATTATAATGCACCATAAATGTCTCATACAATGCACCTTTTGTACCTATAAGGTCATAAGATTGAGCTGATTTCATATCACCAAGTGTTGCCGTAACCAAAGCTTGTGTTTGTCCACGAGTAAAGAGACAAGAGCCATGAACAGAAGGTAAAAGGTTAATATCAATCTCAATAGGACGAACTTCATTTAAAGCTCTTCCATCAGCACGAATAGATTTATCTAAAATAAGTGAACGAACCACAGATTTTTTATAGGCTTCTAACATTTTAGAAACCAACTCTTTATCTGCCTCTTCTCCTTTAGCCTCTAAGGCTTCCATAATGCTTTTTCTAACATCTTTTAAAGCTTGACTTCTTTCAGATTTTGCCATAGACTGAACAGCTTGGGAAACAGATTCAGCATAGTTTTCTTCTATAAATTTATAGAGGGTATCATCCGATTTATCTTCAGATATTTCTACGGCTATCTCTTCTTTTTTAGCTATTTTAAAATCATTCTCATATGCTTCTGATGCTGTTTCAATAGCTGTTTGAGCAATATCAATAATCTCTAAAAGTTCATCTTCTTCTAGTTCATTGGTATGTTGGACATGCTCATCTTCAGAAGCTTTTACACACATCTCTATCATAAGTACATCAGAACCTGAACCAACAACTAAAAGGTCTAAGGTAGACTCTTCTTGTTCTATAAGTGTAGGGTTAATAAGGACTTCATCATTTATTTTTCCAAGACGAACTGCTGCGACAACTTGATTGACAGGAATATCAGAAGTATAAAGAGCTGCAGATGCTGCGTGCATTGCTGCTACTTGCATGTCTACTGCCGAATCAGAACTCAAAACAGTAATAGAGATAACCACAGGATTGTGAAAACCTTTTGGAAAGAGTGGTCTTAAACTTCGGTCAACTATTCTCGATGTTAAAGTTTCAAAATCACCTGGTTTGGTCTCTCTTTTCATAAATCCCCCAGGGATTTTTGCAGCTGCATATGTTTTTTCCACATACTGAACTGTTAATGGCAAGAAATCCTCATCTACAGGTTTTGGATCTATCGCAACAGCTGCCAAGAGGACAGCATCACCACGGTAGTAAAGCACAGCTCCACTTGCTTGTTTGGCTACTTTGTTAAATTGGTAACGCTCTTCTAAATTGTTACAACTAACTACAATATTTTGTTCATTCATTATCTATGTTTCCTTTTTCATATGTATTCATTACATTTTTCATTATTTTATCTATCTCTTCAAAACCAAAAGGTTCTAACTCTTCATAATAGTAGTTTATAGAGATATAATCATCTATCTTATGTGGACAGAAAATATTATCACAAATGGTGAGTAAATTTTCATAAACAACATTATCTAAAATAGGTACTGCTATAAAGATGTTTTTAGCTCCTAAAGATATGGCTGTCTTAACAGCAGACATCATCGTTAACCCTGTCTCCACACACTCATCGGTCAATATAACATATTTGTCATTTAAATCTTGCAACTCCAATCCATAACGATATTTATCTATATGACTTAAAATATTTTTTTTATATTTAGAAGCTGCTTCTCCATAAATATAATCTTTAGATATATTAAAAGCAGAGGTTAATGCTTTATGAATAATTACTTCCTCTGTCTCTCCAACCATTGCAATGGTTAATTTTTTATTAATTTCAGAATAAATAGGTTCTGTTAAAATAACATCCATAGAGCAACCAATTTTCTGTGAAATTTTTTCTGCAAAATAGACGCCACCTTCACTGGTCGCTAAAACAATAATATTCTCTAAAGCAGTAACATCAAGAGAGAACTCTTTAATTAACTGTTCCGATGCATCACTTCTATTCTTAAAAAGTATCTTATTTTTTTCTTCTGTCATCTCTCTCTTTTACTACTTACTTGTTGAACTCGCAGCAGTTCCTAAAAGATTTTTTAAATCATTATCAACGAAACTAACACCCAAACCTGCTGACACACTATTTGCCCCACTATTTAAAATATTGTTCGCACTAACATAAGCATTGATATGTTTAAAGAACTGATAACGTATCGTTGTGGTTAAGTTTAAGTTGTCTCCACGTATATCATTAACAGCATTAAAGTCAAACATATTGGCACTAACTTTCAAAGTATCATTAAGCGCAAAATAGTCTACACCAAAACCACCTTGCCCCTCTATAAGACCTACACGAAATAGTAAATCATCAAAACGTTTACCATATTGTGCAGAGAGTAAAAAGTCGCCACTCTCATGTTTTTTATTTCCTGCATATCCTTGTGCAAATTTTGAATCAGCTTCAAAACTAGGTCCAGATGTTACGCCAAGCATATAATAACGAGTAGGATCTGGCTTAAGCGTTAAGTTTAAATGGGATTTTGAGTAACCACCATCATCATAAACTTCATCTGATCGCATCTCTACATGTAGTTCACTTTTAATCATACCATCCAAGTATTTGTCAACTTTCTGCATGGTTTCAGTACTTTCTGAAAAGAAGCCATCAACCGAGGTTAATGCACTAGAAAGTTTATCTTTATTACCATCTATCGTATCATTCAAGTTATCTTCAAGCTTTACAAACTTATTTATTGCTGTTGGTAGCTTTGCATCTAGGGTAGAGCTTACACCCTCAAGGTATTTTGTAATGGCATCTAGCCTAGCCATTATTTGAGGTAAATCATTATTGATACCTTGACCAACTTTAGAGAACTCTTTTGATGTGTTGGTAATTTCATCACTCATCGTGGCAAATTTATCAATTGTACGGTTTGCATTGGCTAAAGATTTGTTTGCGTTGGCTAAAATTTCATGAATAGTCTGATTATCTTCTTTTGAAATGGAAGCTAGTAACTTGGAAAACTCTCTTAAATTTGCTAAGGTATCTTGGATATCACTCTTTCCACCCTTGTTAAAAATATCTCTTAAGTCATGCACTAAAAATTTTATCTCTTGAAATGCATCGTCTGCAGAGGTTGATGCATCAGCAATGGAAGAGACCTGCTCCTCTTTTGACAACAAGGTATTGGGTTTTAAAATTTCTGTAGAGTGACCTGGTTTAATATCTAAAAACTTTCCCCCCAAAAGAGAGTCTTGTGAGATAACAATAGTAGAATCGGCAGGGATTTTAACACCCTCATCAATCATAAGTTTAGTCACTACATCATTATCTGAAAGTGTGACTTTTTCAACATAACCAATGTCAACACCCTTTAATTTTACCTTTGCCTTATCTTTTAGACCTGAGCCATCATTAATCTTTGCAGAGATAGGGTAACTCTTTTTAAACAGATTATCAAAACTGCTCAATTGAGAGAGTAAGCCAAAAAGAAAAAAGAGTGACAATGTAATAAAAAGACCAACTTTCGCTTCTGTTTTCATATATTTTATTTACCTTGTGATGAAAATTTTTGTTCTATATTTTGAGATATGCCACCTAATGGATTTAAGTTCAGTTCAAAATAGAGCATGTTATTTTTAAATGAGTTATCAAGGTTAGGAATACGCTCTTGCCCTATACTCAACTTTGCACTCCAACACTTTTGTCTATGTGACCACCCCACAAACCATTGATGATTAAATGATTTTTCTAAATCATAATCATAATTAAAAAACCACTGATTATACTTATTATAATTGTGAGTGAACGCTGTATTTATAAAACTTGTTTTCTCTTGTTCAGCCTCAAAATCATAATTATAAAAATGTGTTAACATTATATCATAGTTGCTCTGATTATAGCCCAAAGAAGTTGTAAGAGAGTGGATTTTATTTTTATCTAATGAATAAAATAGATTACTATAAAGGCTTAAGTTTTCCCTATCATAACCAAATTCATTGTTTACATCTCCTCGATTTAGTCTCTCTTTTGGATAATGTATCCATGCCAAACGATGATAAAAATTCATTTCTAAATCATTATTATAGTAGTATTGACTCAAACCAAAAGATACATTCTCTTTTTTGGTTTGGGTTACAAACAACTCTTTTTGCTCTTCCTTTAAATCTACATACTCAACAGGATTTTCTTTCTCAAAACTTGGTTTTGTATAAATTATAGAAGGATATAAGGTATGCACATTAGTATCATACTGTTTGGTTAAATCGGAAGAGAGTTCCAAGGTGTGAAAATTGCGATAGTAACGATAATTTTCACTTTCATTCTTAAGATTAGAAAAGTTAACCTGACTCAAATATAAATTCTCAGATAGAGAAAAATTTAAATAATCATCAAAAAAAGAGTCATAATAGGTAATAGGCATATCAAGTTCAAATTGATTTGCCCTACTTCCTTTAACTCTGGTATAATTATGGACTCGTGCATCTACAGTATAAAAAAGTTTGTCAACAAGAAACTTATCCATAAATCTATGATAATGCAACGTTGGCAACTCTTGAATGGTCTCCATATTGTCTTCTTTACTAGTATCAATATAATACTTAGCATAAAGTCCAAAATAGTCATTGTCATCATAAATAAAAGCATTTAGTCGTGATTCGATAAGGTTAGAGTTAAGTAAAGAGGATGCTGTATCTTTTTGTACATTTAAGTATTCTAAGTCATTTAAATAGGTTGCATTAACATAAAATCCACTCCTATACTCATCCAAATCTAAAAAATTCGTAGAGTTATAAAGAAATTCAAAACCATAATGTTCTGTATGCAAGTTCTGCTTCTCTGTATACGAATCAAAGTTTTTAAAGTATCCTGTTGTAAACTCTCCAGATGAATGGTTGGAGTCTACAAAGCGTGTAGTAACATGGGTTCCTAACCCCCTACTCGTACGAATTTGAGGATTAAACTCTATATCAATATTATCTGTAGGAGCATAGTAAAAGGGTTGCTCATAAACAAACCCATCCGTATCTGAAAATTGAAAATGAGGAAAAAGAAGTCCTGTTGTTCGTTTATCTACCGTTGAAAAAGCTAAAAAAGGCAAAGATAGAATTCTTCTATTAAAAAAATTCAACTTTACATCTTTTAACGTAATAAAATCTTTATCTTTCCTATAATAAGCCTCTGCAAACTCTATTGTCCAGTCAGGATTTGTTTTATTACAAGAAGAGAGTTTACTGTCGTATATTTTATAGTTTTCATCTTCTTTTGTTGCTTTTGTAGCATCTATCCAAAGGTTCTCCTCTGTCGTTAAAAAAAGCTGTTTAAACTCTACTGCCTTAGTAGAAGTATCAATAACCAATTCATTTGAAGAGACTCTATTTTCACTCTCACTTAACATCTCAACATCACCATTGAGTGTTAATGTTGAACTGTTTTTATCATAGGTAGCACTATTTGACTTTATCATTGCACCATCATAAAGAATAATCACATCACCAGTTGCACTAAAATGGTCAACTGTTGCCTTTACATCTTCGGCAAAGACTTCAATCGTCTCTTTCCCAAACAGAACAACAGTAGTTAATAGTAGAGAGAGGAAAAGCGTACGCATCTATTTCCTATAGAGCTTGATAAGCAATATCTGTTCTACAGTGTTTTCCAGCAAAGTGAACTTGACCTACCAACATATAAGCACGTTGCTGTGCCTGTTTAATACTATTACCCATACCTACACAAACCAGCACACGTCCACCTGTTGCATAAAGTTTACCATCTTCTCCTCTACTAACACCAGCATAAGATATGTGTGCATGTTCAGCAAAAATATCATCATGAACAATATCATCAACAATAATTTCAGCAGGAGCAGAACTTTTATAAGGGTAATCTTTAGATGCCATCACCACACCTACTGCAAACTTGTCATGAAATTCAACTTTTAAACTTTTTAAATCATTGGTTGCACCTTTGTAAAAAAGGTCTAATGCCGATGACTTCAAAAGAGGCATTATCTCTTCACACTCAGGGTCGCCAAAACGTACATTATACTCTAAGATAATTGGTTCATTATTTACGACCATTACACCAATAAAAAGTACCCCTTTAAA
>JALVXD010000042.1 GCA_027038295.1 Campylobacteraceae bacterium | reverse complement strand
AAGCAAGACCCAGTAGTTTATGATAACACCATCAATAGCAAATTCTATTTTACGCAACCATCTAATAGATTTTCAAAATGTGAAGATGAGACTTGCACTATTACATATTATAGAGCAGGAACAGCATCTAAAAAAGGTAACTACTATAAAGTTATAGAGGATTTAAGTGTAAAAAATCAAATAGAGAGATTAAAGTTTTTACCCAATATTACAAGAGGCTCTTTAGAGAACTGCCTACTTATACAAGATGGAAAATTAGACATAGGAACAACTCAACTAGATGTATTGGAGCTACACAAAGAGTTAGATGATATTGCTGTTTTAGCTCAACTCTATCATGAACAGCTACATATTATTGTAAGAAAAGATTCCAACATTAGCAACTTTAGTCAGCTAGAAGATAAAAAAATATCATCAGGAGAGAAGAGAAGTGGTAGTTTTGTAACGGGAAATTATATCTATCAACTCTATTTTCATAAAAAAATGAAAAATCCAAGTTACACAACCCTTAGTCAAGCATTAGAGAGACTAAAAGATAAAAAGATAGATGCAATTATAAGTGTTGTTGGTAGTCCTGCAAATGCATTTAGAGACGATTTAAACAGAGATAGAATGAACCAATTTAGGTTAATCCCTTTTGATATAAATATGATTAAAGGTAGAACAAAAGCTACCTATAAACCCTCTATCTTAAAATATGATTGGATGAACAATCAAGAGATACCTACCCTCTCTACAGTCACACTACTTGTAGGAAAAAAGAGTAAAAAGTATGATAAAAAGATGAAAAAGTTCATAAAAGAGTTCAACAGTAAATATAGAGATGAACTAAGAGCAGAGGCATCAAAAGATGACCCAAACAAACCTCTTGCAAGATGGAGAGATAGGGTGACATCATCACTACCTGAGGGGATTGAGTGGCATTTGGTAGTGGGAGAATAAATTCAACCTCCACCACCATCGCCACCTCCTCCATCTCCTCCATCGCCCCCACTATCTCCACCATCATAGTCACTACTATAAGTATTGTCACTACCACTATCATGACGTTCATTATATTCTTTATCATCATAGTCATAGTCATCATCACAAATATCTGATATATCACATAGCATACTAAATATAATTAGAAATATTAATAAGTAAAATATATCATCATTACCTATAAAGTATAGTATTAAAAAGATTATGAAAAGACTAAAAAATGATACTATCATTTTTTCAACAGAGTCACTACTGCAACCATCTAGTACACAACGAACTACCATACGTGGAATTAGAAAAAGCATAAAGAACATAAGAAAAAATAGCATTACTCTTTATCTCCTAAAAGTTTATTAAAAAATTATAAGATAATTAGGCGAAATTATATTTCGTTCTACTATTTTTTACACCAAGGAGTATTCCATTTTACAAGTTGATGATACTCTAATCCTCTAGGGAGATTAGGAAGACATGTTTCGTTGGCTAAATCTTTTAGTTTTGGGTGCATGTTTTTTAAATGCTTCTCTTTTCTAATATTGACTTTGAAATCTTCTAATTTTTCAAGAAAGCTTTTAAGATAGAGAAGATTCTCTTTGTTAGAATCAATATTTGTAACAATAAAAGATTTAATAAATAGGGTTCGAATCTTCTCTTCTTTTAACCAAGAATAAGAACTTTTTTTGATGTAACCAACAGCATATCCGTCTAATGGCTCTCCTTCATAAGAAATCAATCGAATACCACTTATATTTCTATTGAGTTTAGATAAGGGTTGACCTCCTGTTAAGACAATGGCATCGACACTTCTATCTTTTAGAGATTTTAAAGCTTCATTAAAAGGTTGATAGACTTTATTTATCTCTTCATGGAAGAGGTTTAAATATAGTGATTTTGTAGTAATGGCTGTACCTGAGTCTCTCATGCCAATGCTGATTCTCTTACCTTTTAAATCTTTAAAATTTTTAATATCTAAATTCTTTTCTCTAACTAAGATATGAATCTCTTCATTATAAATAGGCATAAGCACTTTTGTTTTATTTAAAATCTTTTGCTTATCTCGGTCACCAGAACGAGCCTCTTTGGAGAGGTCTTTTAGAACATCATTTTGAACAAATGCAAGTATTGGCTCACCCTTCTCTTTACTCTCTCCAATACTTTTCATATTGGTAACAGAGCCTTCTGATTCCAAAACCACTAGATTAGGAGCAATAAATGCTTTTATATCTTGTGCAATTAGATAATATGTTCCTGTAGAAGAGCCTGTTAAAAATTTAGGATTTAGAGTTCTGTTAAAATAGAAGAAAAATAGTAATAGGACAAGCAGACTCATAACTATTAATTTTACGATATTTAACGGTTTCTTTTGTCTTGACAGATTTAACTCTTCTGTAGAAAGAGGAACAAATGTATCTAAATCAATCTTATTCTCATAAGCAATAATACGTATATATTTAATATATGTTTCAATCGCAAAGTCAGTTTTTATAATATCTCTTATTAAGAGAGAATGGGTTGTTTCATGGCGAATCGAGATAGCTTTTTTAATCTGTTGAAGATTAACAATAGTATCTCTATTTTTACTTTGATATAGAGATATATTTTTACCACAAGGTTTATTATTCTGCAATATTTCCTTTAGAAGTGACTCAGTGATAGAAAAAAGTGTATTAATAGATTCCAAAGGATTTTTATGGGTATCCATCTGCTCTATATCATTAATTATAGTTGACGCAGACTCTCCTCTATCTATTTTCGCTTGAAGTTTTTTCATTGGCTTATCTTTCTTTGAAAATATTGTAAACATCTATTACTCCTTGTGCTGTTCTAAAAAAAGCTTTACATCTTTAGTGATTTGCTCTTTGATACTCTTAGGAGATACAACTTTAATATAGGGCATCCACTGCTTTATAAGAGGTATAATTACCAAAGAGTCTGTCACCTCATAACTAATCGTCAATCCTCTTTTACTCTCTTTTATAATCTTTTGAGACTTTAGATGTTTTTTGTGTTTAAAGTGTCTCATAATTTTAGAAGAGACCTCTACAATCACCTCAAAAGGCTTTACATCAGGCTTAGAGAAGAGTGACTGAAAGTTGTCAATGGCTTTTTCTATCTCTATATCTCGGTGAAACGTCTTTGCCTCCAGTTTTAAACTTTCAATAAAATTGATACGCAAAAGATTATATTTTTTCTCCCAATTAGAGTCATGAATAGCGATATACCAATTACCACTAGCATAGATAATACGGTGTATCTGTATATCATTATAAGTTTCAAACATATTACCCTTATAGCTTAGAGTAACATAGCGTTTGCCTTTAATAGCTCTTTTTATATCTTCTAAAAAAACAGAGTTCAATATCTCTAAAGGAGGCTCATAAATCAAATAGATACTCTTAATATCTTCTCTTAGCTTTTTAATTAACAGAGGCTCTTCTTTTTCAAACATGGAGAGCATTTTGTTATCAAAAACCATCATAAACTCAATCAACTCTTTCATTTTAATTCCATCAGTAGTGGTAATGTTTTTGATGAAGTAAGGAAGCTCTATAAACTTATGCTTGTTTGAGAGAGTAACCATTTTATCTCTAAAATGGGTTTTTAGCAGACTAATATCCATCTGAATAAGGCGTTGTTTATTTTTCTCTGTTGTCTCAAAAATTTCTTGAGTAAGCTCTTGTGTAGAACAAGGCTCTTTTGATACTCTCTCTATGATGTATAGTAGTCGTTCTTGTGTTGTCATATATTATTTTAACTGTTTTTTTGTTAAAGTATCAACAATTTTAGTTACAACTAAATCAGAAGTAACATTTAAAGAGGTTCTAGCCATATCTAATATTCTATCAACAGCCACAATGATTGCTAGGTATTCAACAGGAAGCCCCACTTGATTTAAAATGACAACCATCATTACCAAAGAAGCACTAGGCAACGCTGCAACCCCAACACTAAGTGCCACAACAGTTAACCCCAAAATCAACTGGTCACCGATACTCATAGACAAACCTGCCAAATTTGCAATGTAGAGTACGGCAATAGTTAGATACGCAGCCGTGCCATCCATAGATACAGTAGCACCCAGAGGGAGTACAAACCCTGCACTATCTTTGCTTACTCCACCTTTTTCTTGAACCACTTGTAGACTTATAGGAAGTGTCGCTGCACTTGAAGCTGTTGAAAAAGCCATAATAGGAGCCTCTTTTACTGCATTTAGGTATTTGTATGGATTAATCTTTGCAAAAAATGAGAGTAGCATTGGTAGGGTCACAACAGCGTGAATAATAATAACCCCTAAAACAA
>JALVXD010000041.1 GCA_027038295.1 Campylobacteraceae bacterium | reverse complement strand
TAAGCGTAGTAGATTTTCTACAAAATCACTTCTTATTTTTGGAATAGTCTCCAATTTGGCATTACTCGGTTATTTTAAATATTCTGATTTTTTTATTGAAAACTTTAACCTTGTTTTCTCTTCTGATGTTCCACTTTTACACTTGGCACTGCCTTTAGCAATCTCATTCTTTACCTTTCAACAAATATCATATTTGGTCGATAGCTATAGAAAAGAGACAAAAGAGTATGACTTTTTAAACTATGCTCTCTTTGTAACCTTTTTTCCCCAACTGATAGCAGGTCCCATTGTTCATCATAAAGAGATGATGCCTCAGTTTGCTAAAACAAAAAATAAAATTAAAAACCATAGAAACATAACCATAGGTCTTTTTATCTTCGCCATAGGACTCTTTAAAAAAGTTGTCATCGCTGATACTTTTGCTGTCTGGGCGACAAAAGGATTTGATGTGGCTACCACCCTCAACCTTGTTGAAGCATGGTCAAGCTCACTATCGTATACCTTTCAACTCTATTTTGACTTCTCTGGTTATACAGACATGGCAATTGGTGCAGCCCTGCTCTTTAACATTAAACTACCCATTAACTTCAACAGTCCATACCAAGCCACCAGTATACAAGACTTTTGGCGACGATGGCACATGACTTTAAGTAGATTTCTAAAAGACTATATCTACATTCCTTTAGGGGGGAATAGAAAAGGAGAGTTTAGAACGTACACCAATCTCTTAGCTACCTTTATTATTGGTGGTATTTGGCATGGTGCAGGTTGGACTTTTATTTTTTGGGGATTCCTACATGGAATGGCATTGGTTATCAACCGAGCATGGAGTAAATTTGGGTTCAAACTTTGGTCTTGGTTTGCTTGGTTTCTTACTTTTAACTTTGTCAATATTGCTTGGGTGTTTTTTAGAGCAAAAGAGTGGGATGACGCCATAAAAGTTTTAACAGCCATGTTTAACTTCTCAGAAATTAAACTAACGATTGATACTATTGAAATAGCTTACATTGTTATATTTTTAGTCGTTATTTTCGTTAAAAATTCTAATGAGATTATAAAAATGAAATTTTCTAAAAGTACAATACTCTTTATTACTACTTTCCTATTTGTACTCTCTTTGCTACAACTAACCAATATCATGGTACAAGCAGATAAAGTATCAGAATTTTTATATTTTAATTTCTAAAGGTTATCTATTGAAAAATTTTATAATTATATTAATATCGTCATTTCTTGCTCTAGTATGTTTTGAGCTATTTTTAAAATATTCCCCTTTTGAACTGGGGATATCTGCTACAAAATATGATAAAAAAATAGGGCTGTGGCATAAGGAAAATTTTCAAGAGTATATTGTTGAAGAATGCTATAAAAACAAATATAGCTACGATGAGAAAGGTCGACCGAGCAATATTGTCCCTTATGATTCAAATAAAAAAGATGTTATTCTTCTTGGTGATTCCAATGTTGAAGCTCGAATGGTTAAAAACGAATACATTATGCACAACTCACTAGCAAAAGAGTTCAATTATAAATACAACTTCATGAACTATGGACTCGCAGGTACAGGACCAACACAACAACTGGTCATACTTCAAGAAAAAGTAGACCTTAGCAACACAAAATATCTCCTTCAATTTATAGATATTGAAGGAGATTTACTGGATGTAGACAGTAAAAACTTAAGTTCACTAGCAAGACCAAAGGTCTATGTAGAGTTTGATAACCTTGATGACTATACCATTATACCCCCAAGAAAAGAGACACTTTTTGACAAAATAAGTGATAGACTTAACTATTATCAAAGCTATCTATTTGTTAAAAGAACCCTATACTTCCTACAAAATAAGCTAACTAGTAAAAAAGAAGATACTCCTCAAACTAAAGAAGAGGTTGACCTCAGTAAAAATTGGTTGTACCTAAAGGGAGCCATATATCAAACAGCTAAACTTGTAAAATCTATAGATAGCAAGATACAATATAAACTTATTCTTCGTAGTAAAAGTGAAAAGAACAAAGCCATCATGAAAAAATTTCTTCATGAGCAAAATATAGACTTTTTCTTCTTAAATGAGACAGCCAAAGAGCTAAATCTTAAACTAGACTCATTTACATGTGATAGTCACTGGACAAGTAAAGCACACCAAAATATTGCTAAAATTATTAAGGAGATAGAGTTTATTCAGTAATTGAATGAGCCCGTTGTCATTTACTTTTGGTAACGGTAATATTTAACTTTATTTATTAATTTATAACAATTTCTGTGATATACTGATTTGTTCTAAATAAATTAATGAAGGCATTAAAATGAAAAAAACCATATCTCTCTTATTATTTGCAAATCTACTGTTTGCAAGTGATTCATCTGTTGTATCAGGAGAACAAGTATCAAGCCATATTGATAAACGTGCATCAAACTACCACATAATATCTGCAAAAAGTGGTGACACTATTACAGCTATCGTAAATAGCAAAGATGGTAATGCTGACATATATGTAGGAGTCGGCTACAGACCCAAAAGTAGTAAATATGATTGTATCTCAGACAATTTTTATTCAAAAAATACTGATACATGTTCAGTAACACTAGATAAAAATGCTAAAGTCTATGTACGTGTTTATGGACGTAAAACAACAGACTATGATATAAAAGTAACAAAACTTTCAAATGGAGCGCCTATCACCCGTGAACAGTTGAAGGTGATGATTGAAAATGGTGAAGATGTCACCAAGGTAAATACTTCTCAAATTACTGATATGAGTGGCTTATTTTCCATGGAATTCGATTTTAATCAAAACATTAGTAACTGGGATGTTTCTAATGTTACAAATATGAGCAGTATGTTTTGGGCTGCTTCTTCATTTAACCAAGACATTAGCAATTGGGATGTTTCCAATGTTACAAAGATGGGTCATATGTTTTGGTCTGCTTATAAATTTAACCAACCTATAGGCAATTGGGATGTATCTAAGGTTACAAATATGGCTGAAATGTTCGGCATGAAAGATAGCTTTGGAGACTTTAATCAAGATATTAGTAACTGGGATGTATCTAACGTTACAGACATGAGTGGTATGTTTTTACAAACTGGCTATGATGAGAGTAACTTTAAATTTAGAAATCATGACCTAAGTAACTGGAATGTAAAAAATGTACATAAGCATTATGGATTCTTTCCAGACAACATCAATCACAATAACATAGAACCAAACTGGATTGATAAACCTGCTTGTTTAACAAAAAATGAACTTAGAAGAAAAATAAAAAATCATGAAGATGTTACACAAGTTGATACCTCTTGTATTACTGATATGAGTTTTTTATTTTCAGGTCAACGTGATTTTAACCAAGACATCAGTAACTGGGATGTATCTAAGGTTACAAACATGAAACGTATGTTTTGGAATGCCAATTCATTTAATCAATACATAGGTAACTGGGATGTCTCTAACGTTACAGACATACACTCTATGTTTGAAAACGCAGGTAGTTTCAATCAAGACATTAGTAAGTGGAATGTTACAAATATTAACAACTTTAGAAATATGTTTTATGAAGCAAATGCAATGGAAGAGAAAAACAAACCAAAGAAACTTTTTCCAGGAAATGTAGAAACACTAGTAAACGAACACACTTCTGTCTCTAAACGTCATTCAAAATACTACGAAATACCTGTATCAAGTGGTGACACGATTACTACTAAAGTATCTAACTTAGATGATAATGCTGACTTATATGTAGGCGTAGGCTACAGACCAAAAAGTAGTAAAAATGATTGTAAATCAACCAACTCTGGAACACAAATTGAAGAGTGTTCAGTAACAGTAGAGAGTGATACTACAACAGTCTATGTACGTGTTTATGGACGTAGAGCAACAAACTATTCTGTATTTATAACAAAACAATAATCACTGATACTCCAAGAGAGGTGACCCTCGAGTCCCTTTCTTGTTCTACAAAAAAGTAAAAAACTTCTTACACTTCTTTCAAAATTCCACTTAACATCTTATTTTTTCTAGTTTTTACAAAACACCTATTGAGCAATTGACTTTTTAAAATAGTAAACCAGAAGTAGTATATGTACAAAAGAGACAACGATAAAGGAGATAACCAACCCCATCTCTTGATAAAAGTAAATAGAAAGTGGAACAATCACTAAATCGAGTAATACCGTATAGTTCATAACCTTCATAAACTCTTTTTTTCTTTCCATAACAACCAATAGATTGGAGAAAAGAGCACCAAAAGGATAGGTTAAAACTCTTAAAAGAAAGATTCCTAAAAGTACGCTCACTTCTGTTGTTTGGGAGCCTGTAACCAATAAAACTATAGTATCTTTAAAGTATTCAGCGAAGATAAAAAAAGCGAATGACATGGCTAAAAAAACCAGTGCTATTTTTGTAATAAGTTTTATAAACAATTCAAAATTTTCTTTATATTTACGAGCCAAATAGGGGTATATGGCTTGATTGGCTGGTTGAAACACTCCTCCAATAGCCACAACAATCTTTTCTGCAATGGCATAGTAACCTACAACCGTATTGCTAGTAAACAACCCTAACAATATAAGGTTTGTAGTTGTGTAGATATTAACATAAACCCTAGAGACAAAAATATGCCAACCATCTATCAGATAGTTTTTTAATACCGAGGTACTTTGTAGTTTAAACCGTACATTGAACTCTCTATAAATTAAAACCTGAGACCATATACCAGCAACGATGAAACCTACTGAAGTAAACAAAGGAACCAAATAGTAATCACTCTGTTCTTTTACAAATAGAAATATGGCTACAGTAAAAAGAATTTTTGAAAAGATATTAAGATAGGAGATATATTTCATGCGTTCCATACCTTGGAAAAACCATACAGGAAAGAGTACCTGTCCAATGACTGTTCCAAAGGTTAAAAAATATATCTCCCAATCAGAAGAGAATTTTTCAAAAGAAAATACGATGAACATGAGTACAATAAAACTGACTATCATCAAAACTACTTTAATGGTCATAACAGCAGAAAATATCTCAACAATCTTCTCTTTGTTCTCTCTATGAACAGATATTTCACGTGTTGCTGAGAGGTTAAACCCATAATCTGTAATCACATTAAAATACATTATCATAGCCGTTGCAAAAGCCAACAGTCCAAAATATTCAACACCTAAAACCTGTATGAGGTAAGGAAAGGTTATAAGAGGTAAAATATAGTTGGTTCCCTGCAAAGAGAGCAGTGAAAAAAAGTTTAAAAAGAGTTGTCTCTTCTCTGTTTTATCTATATTATTCATGCGTTATTGTTACCCTCTTTATAATTAATAATAAAATAACCTTGAATGCTTACCATAAAAAAGACGATAAATACATTTAACCATACCAAGCCTATAACACCATAAAAGTGAATTAGAATCGGTGCAAAGGTTGTATTGATAAGGGCTGTACTTAAAAGAACTTTATTTAAAAACTTTGTCTCTTTAATGGTAACAAGTATGTTGGTAAACTGACTACCATAAAGATAGACCATTAAAGCCAAAGAGAGAATCTCTAATGCCTTTACACTTAATGCTGCCACCTCGCCTCCTGTAACAAGCAAAAGTATTGGTTTTGCAAAAAACATTACGACTAAAGAGACAGGAAACATGATTAGAAAAATAACCAAAGCGAGTTGTTTGTTTCGCCGAACAAAAGAGTCACTTGAATCTTGATAAACATTAACCAAATAAGGGTATACCGTTCTGGTTAAAGGGTCAAGTAAGCCTCCTATGGCATGAATAATTTTTTCAGCAATAGCATAATACCCAACAACAAGAGGAGAGACAAAAAAGCCTAAAATAATAATATTGACCGTGGTGTAGAACTCAACAGCAATTTTTGATGTAAAAATATACCAACCATCTTTTAAATAGAAAACTATCTTACTTAAAGGCTGAAGAGAAAGCTTAACATCAAACTTTGTAATGGCAACATAAAGTGCCAAGAGACCTGTTATGAAAATAGCTATGCTATTAAGAAGAAACAACAGATACAAATCACTCTCCTCTTTTACAAAAAGAAATACAGAAGCCACAAAAATAAACTTTAAGAAGCTATTTAAATACATCATATACTTCATCTTCTCCATACCTTGAAAAAACCACGTAGGAAACAGTAAAGAGCCAAAAAGTACCCCATAAGATAAAAATATAAACTCTTTATACATATAGAGTTTATCAATCAAAAAAACCAAGGGAGTTAACAAAATGATATAGGCTAGAACTATTAAAACTTTAATGGTCAAAACCGAAGAGAAAACCTCATTTATTTTTAACTTGTTCTTTTGATTTAAAGATATATGATAAGTTGCCGATAGGGTAAAACCATAATCACTTAATTTCACCCCATATAAAATAATAGCCAGTACAAAGCTATAAACTCCAAAACCCTCTATACCCAATACCCGAATAAGATAGGGAATTAACAATAGAGGTAATATAATATTAATAAATTGTAATGCTACTAAAGAGATAAAATTCTCACTCAAACGCTTTAATGTACTTTGCTCTTCACTGTTTTTCATTTTATAACCAAGAACCCTTCAAAATTCATATATTTCTGTACCGTTAAGATATCAACAAAACCTGCCCGTTTTAACATGTCCATATTACCCTCTGTAGAGAATGGCTCCAGCACACCTTTTAGACTCTTGGCTTTGGATATAATCTCTTCTGCTTTATATCCTTGGTCTAGTTTATATTCCATGTAGAGGTTGGAAATAATGTCTTGAAAACGTGCATCATTTGCCCGTACTTTTTCATACATTATAAAAGCCCCACCCCAATTTAAACTATCATATATTTTATCTATCAACTGCTGTCGTAACTTAGGGTGAATAAACTGAATAGTATAATAAGAGACAATCAAATCACTTTGCTCGAATAGCATAGTATTCATATCATCACAAATAAAAGATAAATTTGGATTTTTATAGAGCTCATTTGCTTTAGCAACCATATCTTCTTCTATCTCAACACCTATAAACTTTGCATCTCTAAACTCATGTTGCTTGGCTAACTTATAACTAAGTCTACCAGTGGAAGAGCCTAACTCATAACAGATAGAATCATTTTTAACAAAATAGTCACTAAGCTTCATGACCAACTCATGTCCCTCTTCATAAAGAGGCACAGACTTTCTCACGTGCTTTTCAAAGTTATCCACCATGTTACCACTAAACTTCCAATCGGCATTTTTTGCCACAATTTCATCACCTGAAAGCTCCATAATTATCCTTTAGACGATTATATCTCAACCCATATTAATAATACTTTATGTTTTAAAATGTTAATATCTTTTTATTATTTTATAATAAATTTAAAAATATATTAAAATTTTATCATAATTATTATTTTTCATGTTAAAATTATAATAAACACACTCATTTCATTGATCTAAAAGAGAAAGCATGACAAATAAAACATATAACCTCTATTTCATTTCACTTTTTTATGCAATTTTGATTACCTATATTGTTCCATGGGACATCATATATCATGGAGATTTTATAGACATTACCAACTACCTGAATCGTATCGAATACCTTCACGAAGGAGGGAATGAAGGTGTCCACACGGGTATATCATGGCTATTAAATGAACCTGTTTGGAAATATGTCATTATTGGTATTGGCTTAGTTTTTGATGATTATCGTTTAGCACTCTATCTTATATCTATACTTATCGTTTTTCTTTATGCTCTTTTTCTCTTTAAACGTGTTGATTACTATATCGGGATGATTTTTCTATTTAACCCTATGTTTATTGACTTGGTTATGGCTCAAATACGAAGTGCTTTCGCCTTTGCACTGCTTCTCTTGGCGTATGATTTACGTTCACAAAAATGGAAAATAATCGTTGCTATTACCTCCTTTTTAATTCATACTTCTATGCCTCTTTTTATTATTATCTACTTTTTACTTCAAAAATTAAACCACATGGTAGCGTCTAAAAAGTACTATCTCATTACTATTTTTGCAGCATTTTTTATAGCACTCTTCATACGTTATGGGGTAGATATACTACTTACTTTTCTAGGTGATAGACGTGCAGGATACGATGATATTATTGAAGGAGCATCTCTCTCCTACTCCATTGTCTGGTTTACAATAGGATTAATTGTTGCAACTTTTGCTACCTTTGAAAATGAAAAACAACGTATTATTGCAGGATACGCCATAACAATGACCAGTTTTTTCTTCTTCTCCTCACTTATGGGTAACTTTGCTCAACGCTTTGTTGCCCTAACCATGCCTCTTATTATAATCTCCGTTGGTTACCTACCTAAACATTACAAACAAGGAACCTATGTTCTATTTTTTCTATATATTTTACTAATGTTTAAATACAGACTGGCAAACATTCAATGATTAACATTTTTAAACAAATTATGTTGTAATGTATTTTCTGTTACAATTTTAAAAAAATTATAAAACTACTAACTATAGGAGACATATGTTATTTAACAGCTACCAATTTATATTTGCTTTTTTACCAATTACATTTATATTATATTTTTATCTCAACCATAAGAGATTAACCCAAGCGAGTAAAGGTCTACTGGTTTTCTCTTCACTCTTTTTCTACTCTTGGTGGAATGTTGCCTATCTGCCTATTATATTAGCCTCCATGCTTTTTAACTACCTTTTAGGCAATATCTTGGCCAACGGCTCAAGTAAGTTTTCAAAAAAAAGCATCCTAATAGTAGGAATAGTTGCAAACCTCTCTTTGCTTGGTTACTTTAAATATGCAGACTTTCTAATAGAAAATTTCAACCTTGCTTTTAACAGCAATGCTCATTTACTTAATCTTGCCTTGCCTCTTGCCATATCATTTTTTACTTTTCAACAGATATCTTACTTGGTTGATAGCTATAAAAAAGAGACTAAAGAGTATGATTTTTTAAACTATGCACTCTTTGTAACGTTTTTCCCTCAACTTATAGCTGGTCCCATTGTCCATCACAAAGAGATGATGCCTCAGTTTGCTAAAAGAAAAAATAAAATCATTAACTACAACAACATCGCTATGGGACTCTTTATCTTTGCTATAGGACTCTTTAAAAAAGTAATCATTGCCGACACCTTTGCAACGTGGGCAACAGCTGGATTTGATGTAGCAACGACGTTAAACCTTTTTGAAGCGTGGGCAACCTCTCTGTCATACACTTTTCAACTCTATTTTGACTTTTCAGGATACACAGACATGGCTATAGGAGCTGCACTTCTTTTCAATATCAAACTACCTATTAACTTCAACAGCCCCTATAAAGCAAAAAGCATTCAAGATTTTTGGCGAAGATGGCATATAACTTTGAGTCGATTTCTAAGAGACTATATCTATATTCCTCTTGGAGGAAATAGAAAAGGCTCCTTTAGAACCTATGCCAACTTAATGGCTACATTTATTATTGGTGGGCTTTGGCATGGGGCTGGTTGGACGTTTATCTTTTGGGGTTTTCTTCATGGTTTAGCCTTAGTTATTCACAGAGCTTGGAGCAACTTAGGATTCAAACTTTGGGGCTGGGTAGCTTGGTTTATAACCTTTAACTTTCTCAACATCGCGTGGGTCTTCTTTAGAGCCAAAGAGTGGGACGATGCCATTAAAGTTTTAAGCTCTATGTTCTCGTTAAACAATGTTGTTCTTCCAAAAGTTCTTGAGAGTTATCTGGCATTTCTCAAAGATTTTTCGGTGAACTTTGGCTATTTTGGCATCCATATAGGAGCAGAAATAGAGAGCGTTCTTTGGCTTATTACGGCATTTATAATTACCCTACTCTTTAAGAGTTCAGCAGAACAGTTAGAGAGTTTTAAACTCAATTACACTACGGCTATTTTTACAGGTATTACACTTCTTATAGGTCTAATTTCTCTCAATAAAGTATCCGAATTTTTATATTTTAATTTTTAGGTGGTAGGACAGATGAACAAAAAAAACGTCAATAGTAAAACAATAAACAGTAAAAAATGGATTAAAATTTCTACCACTACAGCACTTATAGGTTTTTCGTTACTTATGTTAACAAACTATATTGTTGACCCTTTCAATGTTTTTCAGAGTAAAATACTCAAACATGATTTTCAAATCAATCAACGTTACATAAAGATTGAGTACCTAGAGAAGAATAAAGAGAAGTATAATGGCTACATGATTGGGTCAAGTCGTATAGGAACCACCAATCCAAAAGTAGTTGAACACTATATTCCTGGTGCAAAAATATACAACATGACCCTAAATGGAGCAAACCTCTATAGCAACCTAATGCATATACGCTATATGATAAAAGCAAAATATCCTATTAAAACCCTCTATATGCAACTCGATGGCATCAATATGAGCTATTATGGAAGTGATGAGTCTAACTATCTAGGTAGAATGCATCCCTATGTAAAAGATGAATCACTAGCCCTCTTCTACTTTGACTACTTAAGTGGTTTTTTCCCTTTGAATATAAAAAAGAAAATAGCTCAAAATTTCAATTATACCTTTAATGTAACCTACGATTTACAGACAGGTATTTGGGCGAACCCTGTAGCTGAAGAGAAGATTGCAAAAAACTGTGAAGAGTATGTTAAAAATCAAAAGTCATTTCATAGACACAACAGACCTGTTTTAAAATATACAACACGAAAGGAGACCATTCATGCCCTAAAAGAGATAGTTTCTCTCTGTAAAGCAAACAACATTAAGCTCTATACCTTTATGGTACCTCACAATAAAATCTTAATGGACACTTTTGTTATTAAGGACTATCTTGCTTATCTAAAAGATATTGCAAATATTACAAACTTTTATGATTTTTCAGGCTACAACAGCATCACGACAAATAACTGTAACTATTATGAACGTAGCCACTACAGACCTTTCATTGGGAAGCTCATAGCAGCACGAATCTTTAATGACAAAACAGTAAATATTCCCAATGATTTTGGTCAACTTGTTACAAAAGAGAATATTACAGAGCATTTACAAATGCTAAAAGAAAATATTATAAATTATAAAAAAGGAACACAAAAAAATGAAAAAGACTCTATACAAACTGAATAAACTAATTATTATCTCTCTACTTCTCACTTCTCTACAAGCTAAAGAGAAGTATCTTCTACTTACACAAGGAAATGAGTGGCTCCCCATGATGTCTCAAAATCTTATAAATAATCATGATACCATTAAAAATCTACCCTTCTCTGGGTTTATTATGGTAGGAAACACCTTTACCCATGAAGTGATGAAGCCTAAAACAAAACTGGATTACCAAACCGTTTGGAATGAAGTAAAAGGATTAAAAGACCTCTACAGAGATAAGCATAATTTTTTGAGAATTGATATTCACTTTCCTGCAGACTATTGGGACTATGTAGCATGGGAACAGGTTACAAAAAACTTTGCCATAGTGGCACAAGTAGCTGCTGACCTAAACTTTGAAGGTATTGTTTTTGATGATGAGATTTATGAAGATATTAATGATTATAAGATGGTTAACTTTAAATTTCCAACCAAAAATGAGTTAAATGAACACTCCACAGCATGGGAGAGAAAAGGTAGTCAAGAAAAGGCTATTTTCGATAAACATGCCTATCGTAATCCCAAATATACCTTTAAAGAGCATAGTGATAAAATCACCTCACTTTTTAAAGAGATAATGAGAAGTATGGTAGAGGTAAATCCAAACCTTACCGTTTTAGTATACAATGGTCCAGCACTTTCACACCCTAACTCCAATAAAGATAATCGCCTTATAGTTAATCTTGGTTCACCTCGATTACATGAACATATAGGTGCAATTTTCACAGGTTTTAAAGAGGGATTAGAGAAAAATGCAACCCTTTACGATATGGGAGAAAGCTACAGATACAGAGAAAAGGGTCACTTTCAAAACAGTTATCAGTGGAGAAAGTATAATATTGCCAAAGATGAATACAACAATGATTTAGACAACAGTTACCAATGGCTTGTCCCCTCTCAAGATAGAGCCTCTTGGTCAAAAGATGTCAATGTAGGTTTTATGGTTTTTAATAAAGGTCAAAAAAGTATGTTTCCAGAGTTTGATACACGTCATAGATCTACTATTAATGATATTAAAGCAACCCTACAAAAAGCACTAAAATATAGTGATAAATATGCCATATACTATACCGAAGAACAAGACTGGCTACGTCCAAACACACCTTATCCCCTTACCGAAGGCTGGATGAAAATGATGCAAGAAGTTTATAAAAACAAGTAAATATTATATATTTATAAAAAAGGAACAAAAAAAATGAAAAAAACGTTATATACATTAGTTATTATCCCTCTACTTCTCACTTCTCTACAAGCCAAAGAGAAGTATCTTTTACTCTCACAGGGAAATGAGTGGCTTCCCATGATGTCTAAAAACCTCATAAACAATCATAAAACTATTAAAAATCTTCCCTTCTCTGGGTTTATTATGGTAGGAGACACCTTTACCCATGAAGTGATGAAGCCTAAAACAAAACTGGACTACCAAACCGTCTGGAATGAAGTAAAAGGCTTAAAAAACCTCTACAAAGATAAGCATAATTTTCTAAGAGTTGATATTCACTTCCCTGCAGACTACTGGGACAAAACAGCATGGAAACAGGTTGTAAAAAACTTTGCCATAGTCGCACAAGTAGCTGCTAACCTACACTTTAAAGGTATTGCCTTTGATGATGAAGTCTATAGAGACAACGATAGAAAAATGATTAACTTTAAATTTCCAACTAAAAAAGAGTTAAACAAAAAGTCTACAGCATGGGAACGAAAAGGGAGTGAATCAGACCCTATGTTCGATGAACATGCCTATCGTAATCCTAAATATACCTTTAAAGAGCATAGCGACCAAGTCACCTCCCTTTTTAAAGAGATAATGGAAAGTATGGTAAAAGTAAATCCAAACCTTACCGTTTTGGTCTATCACGGTCCAGCACTTTCACACCCTAACTCCAATAAAGACAATCGACTTATAGTAGAGTTAGGTCTACCTCGTGCCCATGAACTTTTGGGTGCCATTTTCACAGGTTTTAAAGAGGGGTTAGATAAAAATGCAACCCTTTACGATATGGGTGAAAGCTATAGATACAGAGCAGATAAACACTTTAAAAACAGTTATCAGTGGAGAAAATATAATATTGCAAAAGATAAATACAATAATGATTTAAACAGTAGCTACCAATGGGTTGTCCCACCTAAAGATAGAGCCTCTTGGTCGAAAGACATCAATGTAGGTTTTATGGTATTTAATAAAGGTCAAAAAAGTAGTTATAAAGAGTTTGATACACGTAATAAATCCACTGTAAACGATATAAAAAGAACCCTACAAAAAGCCCTAAAATATAGTGATAAATACGCCATATACTATCCCGAGGAACAAGAGTGGCTACTAGCAAAGTCAAAATACCACGTCACAAAAGAGTGGATGAAAATGATGAAAGAAGTTTACAAAAGTAAATAACATCCAAGTAAAGCCTATATCAAGGCTTTACTCTACTATTCTTTTAGCCACAACAGCCGATACTGTCATCATAATAGAAAATATATAAACAAAAATCACCATAATACTTATGTTTAAAATAGGTATGGTAGCAAAAATAGAGAAAATAAAAGTAAAGAAAAACATTCCCAATAGCGTTATGACTCCATAAACTGATATATATTTAAAATAGCTCCCCTGCATCGCATGTCTCCAAACATCAGCAGAAAAAACTGTAAACACAGCAAAAAATCCCTCTTTGAAATCATTTGCCATTACAATATTTGACTGAACCAAAGGTTGTACATAAGCGAAAAGCAATGTGATTAAAAGTAGAGGTATACCTATGGTTGATAATAAAGAGAGAAGTTCTGCATTGGTGGTAGCTGATATTCCCCCTTGAAAACTTATACCTGAACTACTTATAGCTAAAGTAATAATTCCAACAAACAATAAAGCCATTACCATCCAGCCCATATATGCACCTAAAGCAGGAGCAAAGTAACGCTTTATTATATCTTGACCATCGGCATTATGAACCTCATCAACAAAGCTCTCTATATTATCTGTCTCATAAACTAATCTACCTACATATATCTGAACAGCCAAGGCAAATCCACTAGAAAAAACTGAAGCAATAAATCCTACTACAGGTAAAAGTCCCAACAAGCTTAAAACCAGAAGTACAACCATGACACTCATAGTAAATTTTTTATTAAGAGTAATAAACTCCCAACCCAAACGAAAAGTATTTTTAACAGGCTCAAAAGCGATAGCCTCATCTATAAGTCGCATATTGTTTTCTTGCATTTTTTATTCCTTTAAAAAAATTATTATATCTTAAAAAGCATCAAATAAAAAATAACACGTACTATTTAAAATAGCATCTTTAATTTTTCAGAAATAAAAGTATTGTGAAGATAAAAAAACGAAGGGTAGTTTTGGGCAATTTCATAAAAATCAAATTTTCCCCACATCTCTGTTTTTATGACTCATCACTCTACGCCCCATCTCCCTCTAAAAAACTCCGAATAAACAAACCATAAGCATCGCCATACGGTAGTTCTACATCTTCTTTTAAACGATTACGAACAGCTACTACTTTTTCATTTGTTTTTGGGTTAAGTGCCTCTTTTTCATAGCTCTCCCAGTAGAGTCCTGTTCCTCTTTTTTGCCATGAGGGGACATCGTTGAAGTTTGTACCTTTAGAAAAGAGTAGCTCATTTTTCTCTGAAACCGAAAGCTTGTCCAATATAGACGAAGCCTCTTTCCCACTCAATCCTTCATCTCGAAGTGACCAGTAGCAGTGACCATTTAGGGCATTTCGCTTTGCATCTTCTTGTCTCCATCTAAAGTAGTTCTCTACAAGGTCGATGTTTGGTAACTGAACAATGCGACAGTCAAACGCACCTATGTCACCTAAGAGCAGAGAGAATTTAGCACTCGCTTCTCCTGCTAATACAGAGTTGTATTTTCGCTCTTTTCTATGAAACACATTCTCTTTAAATGAAAAAAGCAGAGAAATCTCATCACTCTGTGTGTAGCCATACAGCACTTTAAAACCACAGTTCATGAGGTGTTCTACTGTTTGGCTCATCATGCGTCTCATTTTCTCATCAAAAGGGGTTTTAAATGGGTGCTTTACCTTGGTTAGACGTGTAAAGCTTCGCCCATCTATTCGTGCTACCATGTACATTTCAGGCATGACCATGTGGTCGTGTGTTGTCTCATAAACACGCATCTTTTTATCTAAATCATCAAATTTCATCTTTTATCTCCGTTACTAACATTTTATTGTCTTCTATTTTCACACTGTATAGCTCATCATAGCCCTCTGAAAAAGTGGGTTTGGTCATTTTATAATAGGTAGCTTTTACCCCTCTTGGAGGAATGTTCTCTTTACCTTCACGCAAAGCATTACGCACCAAACACGCTTCAAGGTCAGATTCAAAATAGTAGCCTACAATCTTAAAATGATTCTTTTTAAACAGCTCAATATACTTTTGACGTACCTCATCAGTTGGGTTGGTATTGTCTATGACTACTTTTTGTTTCCCCTCAACACAAGCTTCTAAAAAGATATTTTCTCTATGTCTTGTTTTGAGCATGTCTAGATTTATTCTCATGTGTGTTTTGTAAAACTTTTCTAAAAAAAACGTAGACTTCCCACTGGCTTGAAGCCCTATGAAGATTATACATTCCATTGCTTTTCCTTTCTATTTAGGTTAACACCTAAAGGCTCACTACTTATGACACCCAGAATAAAAAATATCTGCATATTCATCTTCTCCACCCTCTTTTTTATCTGCTCCATAAGAGATTAACTCAAAACCATCTTTGGTTTTGACATAAACTATTTCTGTACCCCATGCATCTTTTGGAAACTTTTCATAATATGGAGTTCGAGGATAGTTTGGGTATTTTACAACATCAGGATTTGAAAGAAGTGCTTCAAGCCCCTCTTTGGTACTTGGGTAAACACCATTGTCCAGTTTAAACATTTTTAGAGCTTGTGCATTACCTCGCATACTCGAACACACAAGGTCTCTTTTTGATACTCCTCCACAAGTGTGGAGAGGAAGAATTAAAGGTAAAAAAAACAAAACTCCTAAGATAAACAACACTAGTAAAAATAAATAATTTTTTAAAATTTTCATACCCAATTTTCCAACTCTCGCTTTAATATTCTAAATCGTTTCCGATTCTATTTAGTATCTTTTTTTTCGTAAATAGGAGTGCTTTTTCTGCTCTTTGCTTCACGTTTATGGTACTTGCATGAGAAGCAGACCCAGTTGTTGTTGCTAGAGTGTAGTGCCATACTTTTTCCTTTAGTAAAATTTTATTTGTTTTTTTTCGGTCTTGCCACTTTACCTTTTAGTTGTTCAATTAAAGGAGATTTTTCTTTAGGTAAAGTGTTATTATCTTCAGCTACATCTTCTTGTGGTGACTCTACTAGCATAATATCACCTGTAAACACCTCATCAACCATATTTTTTGAATTATTATTTTCTAATGAAGATTCATGTACTTCAGTGGGTATAGCTATCTTACCTATCTTTATATTTGAACTGTTAGTATCTGTCGCAGATGCTGCCATGCTTAATGCCAAACTCACCGTTGCCACCTTTTTAAAAGTCACACAAATATTTTCTGTTTTACTCACTAAGTCATGGTACTTCTCTTTACTCATACCACTTACATCATGTACTTTTTTATTGCATTCTTCACAAAAGTATCCACCTTCAACGGCTCTCATATCTTTTATTTGCATGGGACACAAAAAAGAGAAATCTTTTTTATTAAGTTCTATCGTTTCATTGTTGTTATTTTTCATGGTTTTCCTTACTTTAATTATACTTTATAGCTTGAAAAAAGTTAATAAACTTTTCACATTCATCTCCCCAAATCCCTCAAAAACCTCTCCATAGGAAAGTTCTTCCCTGGGCATTTTGTCTGTTCGCCTTTAGTGTAGCCATGTCCTAAGATGTTGCTTAGTTGTACTTTTTCATAAGCTCTTTATATATCCACCCTATAAGTCTTAAACAACTTGTCCCACAAAACAGTATAGAAACCTAAGTTATACGCTCCAGTTTTATGGTGAATCGCATGAAAGAGATTGTTAGAAAAAAACTTCGGAATAGAGACTTTTGCTACATTAAGATGGGCTATCACACCCCAAAACCAATTGAGAAGTAAAAAGAGTACTACAGCGTAAATATTAAAATCATAGAGACAAAATAGAAAGGTAAAAAGAAGCCCCAAGCCTATGGCTTCAAAAGGGTGCAACACATAAAGACTCAACTCATTAAACTCATGATGGGTATGATGTCTTTCATGTACCTTTTTTAAAAAGTCTATTCTATGTGCCGATAGATGAGCGAC
>JALVXD010000040.1 GCA_027038295.1 Campylobacteraceae bacterium | reverse complement strand
TTGGTATCAAAATGGTAAAAGAGAACTTAACAACGAAGAGTATACACGTGAGCGTTACGGTCTTGGAATGAACTATTTTCATGATGGTTTACGTGTAGGTGCAGAATATATCAAAGCCAAAGGTATGATTTATAATGGTGCGAAAGATGTAGATGCTGATCCTTTCGGTGCTGATTGGCAATATCAGATTGCAGCAGATAAACGTAATGAAGCCGATGGTGGTTATGTTAACCTCCAATACTTCTTTGTTCCTAAAAAGTGGGAAGCAATGGTACGATACGATTACCTAAATCGTCTTACCAACTCCACAGCAGATGAGAGAAAGTTTAAAACAACAACGCTTGGACTCTCTTATCACTTTAAAGGCCCTACAAGAATAGATGTTAACTATGCTCTTAGAGATGCAGATGCTCCAAACAATGCCAAAGCACAAAAAGTCTTGGACAATACAGGAAATCTTCTTTCTGTACAAGCAACACTCAAATTTTAAACTCCGAGATACCTCTTTTGAGGTATCTCACTCTTCAATTCTTTAACTCTTCAATATATAAAGGAAAACAGTTTATGAAAAGAAATACAATAATTCAAATCGCTACAGGTTTAGCAACACTACTTTTAGTAACCACTACTGCCTCAGCAGAAGATTCAAAATCATTTAGTAAACAGAAATTTTTTGGTTTTTCACAAATTGGATTAGAAGCAGGAGATGGTGCAAAGAAATCAAAAGATGCAGATATTGGTATGGACTTTGACCGTATTCGTTTAGGTTGGAAATATTTTTCAGGACCATTGGCAGCTAAGGTCTTTTTAGATTTTGCTAAAGATGGTACAGATAAGGGTTCTGTAGGTATACCAGATTTAGTAAAAGATGCATTCATTGCTTATAAATTTGATGATGCCATGGTTATAAAAGCAGGTATACTTAAAACGCCCGTAGGTATGGGTTTTACGATTCCAGGATGGAACCTAGATGTAATTAAACGTGGTTTTGATAAAAAACTAGCTTTTGAAAGAGCTTCAGGAGTTATGCTTTCAGGTCGAGATATTGGTTTTGGTAATAATGCAAAGGTTAATGGACTTGAAATGGGACATGAGAGACCTATGAAAGGTTTTGGATATGACTTAATGGTAACTACTGCAACAGGTAGGTCAGGAGCTGTTAATTCTAAAAATTCTGATGGAAAGGTATATCCTAAAAATCAAGAAAATGGTTATATGGGTCGTGTACATTTTGATTGGGGACAAGAACTTCATTCAGAAATTGGTTATGGTAAGATTAAAGGGAACACTGATGGTTCAGGTGAAGACTATAAGCTTCTAAACGTTGGTCTTGATTCTCACTTTGAGGGCTCAAATGTTAAAGCAGAATATTATGATGCTAAAAATATTAGAGGAACCAAGGGGTGGGATATGAATACTTTAGCACTTACAGGTACATATTATGTAACTGATACTGTAGAGTTAGCTGTTAAAGATATTCGTGGAACAGAGACAAGAGGTGGAAAAGATTTAAATGCAGCAAATACCTATATTGGTATTAACTATTACATCAATCCAAAAAATAACAAAATGGATAGAAAAAATAGACGTTCAAGAAACCAACATAGAATTCAACTTAACTATGTTGTTGCTGACGTAGATTCAGACTTTAAAGGGGTAGGTGCATTGTATAAAGACAATGCCATCTTAGCACAATACCAATTTAAGTTTTAGATAGCTTGTGCAGCTAGGGTTGAGAAGATTCTTTCACATTTTCTCTCCCTCAACTTCTATCTGCACACTTATATTTTATTGAGGCTATTTAGGTGGTTTGAGTAAAATTTGAGAATGAAAAATAAATTATCATTTCTTTTTCTTTAATTTCTTTAAATATTTTTATTTTATACTATAATACTAATCAAAGGATAAAAATGAAGAATATACTTAAGAAAAACTTCGCAACTGTTGTTATTATCAGTATTGCTCTATTAGGTTTGTCAGGATGTACAAAAGACCCCAGTTTAAACCATCCACCTATAGTAAAAGTATCTAATGATAAAATCGTTAATATAGGTGAAACAGTTAAACTACACGCTACTGTATCAGATAACAATAAAGAAGAGACACTAACCTACCAATGGAGAATAGCTGCAAAACCAAAAGAGAGTAAACTCTCTTTAACCAATACCACAAAAACAGATATCTCTTTTAAAGCCGATAAGCAAGGGATTTATTATTTTGACTTTATTGCTCAAAATGGACAGGTAAGTAGCAAAGCAAAAAGAGTGACTATTCAAGTTCGTTCTATTATAGGGACATGGACAGCAGACCTCACAAAGACAAAAAAAGAGACTAAACTCAATGAGGATGAAATGGCTGAAGTAGTAGAATCATTAAGCTCTAACTATAAATTTGTATTTCTTGAAAACGGAAAAATAGAAGGCGACGATGAAAGTTCTTGGACGTATAGTAAAAATGGAAACTATAAACTCAATGGTTCAAAGGAAATTAAATTAGTAGAAGCAAATGAGCTCTATATGATAAATAAACTCAAAAGTGATAAAGAGGTTAAGTTTTACTATAAAAGAGCTTTAGAAAAATAAGCTCTTTGCATAAATATCTATCGTGCTTTTTGAGCCATTTTGATGTAAATATGCAAAATCTCTAAAGCAGCAGGGGTTACCCCTGAAATCTCCGATGCATTAAAAAGGGTCGGAGGATTAATATCATTTAATTTCTCCACTATCTCATTACTTAAGCCTGATACTTTTTCAAACTCAAAACCTACAGGAATTTTTACTTTTAGCATGTCTTTCATTTGATTTACTTGCTTTTGTTGCTTCTCTATATATCGGCTGTATTTAGCCTCTATGACTAATTGTTCTATTACCTCATCACTATATTTAGAAAACTCTGGAACCAAAGTCAATATCTTCTCTTGGGTCATGGTGGAGCGACCCAAGAGGTCTAAAAGGCAAATCTTATCGTTTATCTTGGTCTCATCCATGCTTAAAAGCAACTCTATAAACTCCTTAGTTGGCGTTACAAAATTTTCTCTTAGGTGCGTAATGGCTTCATTGATATCTTTCTCTTTTTGCGTCACTTTTGCTAAATAGTCATTATCTAACAAACCAAGCTCTTTTCCATATTTATAAAGACGAGTATCTGCATTATCTTCACGTAACAACAATCTATACTCTGAACGGCTTGTAAACATTCGGTAAGGCTCTTTGGTTCCTTTAGTGACCAAGTCATCTATAAGTACCCCTATATAAGCTTCATCACGACCTAGAATCAACGGCTCTTTACCTTGAATACTTAGTCCAGCATTTATCCCTGCCATAAGCCCTTGTGCTGCTGCCTCTTCATAACCTGTGGTTCCATTAATCTGACCTGCACAGTATAGACCCTCTACCTTTTTGGTTTCAAGAGTATGTTTTAGCTCTGTTGGTTGCACGTAGTCATACTCTATGGCATAACCATAACGGACTATTTTTGCATTTTCCATCCCTTTGACCGAATGAATCATATCTAGCTGAACATCTGTAGGTAAAGAGGTACTCATCCCATTAATATAAAACTCATTTGACTCCAAAGTCTGAGGCTCTACAAAAATTTGATGTCGTGGTCTATCTCTAAAACGGTTTATCTTATCCTCTATACTTGGGCAGTAACGAGGTCCCATCCCATCTATCTGTCCAGAAAAAAGTGGTGCTCGGTAGAAGTTACTCTCTATTATCTCATGCGTTGTCTCATTGGTATAGGTCACATGACACGGAAGTTGCGTTGGGTTAAAGGTTTTTCTGTTTGTTCTAAATGAAAAAGGAATCGGTACTTCATCTCCCCCCTGCTCTTCCATGACAGAGAGGTCTATAGACTTTCCATCTATCCTAGCACAAGTACCTGTTTTTAGTCGCCCTATCTCTATGCCCAAGGTTCGTAAATACTCAGCCAACTCCACAGAAGCAAACTCCCCTTGTCTTCCTGCACTTTGTTGTTTCTCACCGATGTGTATAAGACCATTGAGAAATGTCCCAGCTGTGATAATAACTTTAGGAGCCATATACTTGTTTCCAAGTTGAGTTTCAACCCCTTTAACAACACCATCTTCTATAATGAGTGCTTCTACTATCTCTTGTTTAACCTCTAAGTTTTCTGTGTTTAAAACCACGTCTTTCATATAGATACGGTATCTGTCCATATCTATCTGAGCTCTTGACCCACGAACAGCAGGACCTTTTGAACCGTTTAAAATACGAAACTGAATTCCTGTTGCATCGGTAGCCAATCCCATCTGCCCACCTATGGCATCTAACTCTTTTACCAAATGCCCTTTAGCCAAACCAC
>JALVXD010000039.1 GCA_027038295.1 Campylobacteraceae bacterium | reverse complement strand
TACTAAAAGTCCCCCATTTTGGTTTTTGGTCGCTTAGTGATGATAAAACTTTTATACCTGCTGTAGGTGACAATGCTGTCATGGTTTATGATAAAAATTTTAAATTTATTCAAAATATAGAGGTACAAGGTTTACCTGTATTTACAGCACTTAGTCCAGATAAAAAGTACTTAGCAGTGACTTTTTCGGGAAAAGATTTCCCAACCATTCAAATAATTGACACTAAAACATTAAAAATTATGAAAACCTTTACATTTAAAGGTAAAGTTTTACATCTACGTTGGTCAAATGTAGATAACTCTTTATATGTTTCGGTTAATGATGCCAATCAAGTGAATGTTATCAATACAAAAGAGTGGTTTTTAGAGCGTGAAATTTTTCAGGTAAAGCATCCATCAGGGATTTTTATTTATGAGCAAAAAGTAGAAGATAAAAAATAAATTAAAGGAGTAAGTGATGGTTTACTTAACAGGGGCAGGGCCGGGAGATATGGAGTTGCTAACCATTAAAGCATTGCGTGTGGTACGTGAAGCTGATGTAATTATCTATGATAGATTGGCGAACCCCGATATTTTAAAAGAGGCAAAAGATGGTTGCGAGTTTGTCTATGTTGGGAAAAAAGATTCACATCACTCCATGCCACAAGAGCAGATTAATGAGACCATTTATCAAAATGCTTTAAAATATAAAAATGTGGTTCGCCTAAAAGGGGGAGACCCATTGGTCTTTGGACGAGGTGGAGAAGAGGGTATTTACTTACGTGAACGAGATATAAAGTTTGAGTTTATTCCTGGAATTACCTCTGCGATAGCTGTTCCTGAGTATGCAGGAATTCCTGTGACTCATAGGGGTATCACGGTTTCGTTTAGAGTGGTGACTGGGCATGAGAGTAAAAATAAAGAGCATTCTCAAATAACGTGGGAGAACTTTAAGAGTGATGATACCATTATTTTTTTAATGGGGCTTCATCGTCTTAAACACATTAGTAAAAAATTAATTCAGATTGGTAAACCAAGTGATTATCCTGTGGCAGTCATTAGTCGTGGAACAACCAAAGATGAAAAAACAGTAGTAGGAACACTAGATACCATTTGGAAATTAGCAAAAGATTTACCAACACCAGCTCTTATTGTTGTTGGAAAAGTGGTTGAGTTAAGAGAACAGTTAAGCTGGTTTGAGCAGAAATAGAGTGTGCTTTAAATGCTCACTATTTTAGATTTATACTTTTTTATGGCATATACTTAAGATGAATTGAAGATTCATTGAGTATTATAAGATTATATAATAATAGATGATATTTTTTATAGTAAAAAGGTATAAACATGGTTGATATACAAGATATTCCAATGTTCTCAGACTTGGATAAAAAGTTTCATAAAGAACTACAAGATAGTATTCATATAAAAAAGTTTACTAAAAAGAGTATTGTTTTTTATGAAGGTGACGAGAGTGATTATCTTTATATTTTACTTGAGGGTAGCATTCAACTCTATAAAACTTCTCCTAAAGGTTCCCAAGTACAGATAAAACGTATGAAAGCTCCCAATGTCATAGGTGAATATGCTTGTTTTGAAAAACAACCTTTTCCTGCAAGTTGTGAGTTTTTGACTGATGGAGTCATGGGACTACTACATTTTGAAAAAGTTTATAAATATCTTGATAACAAAGAGTTCTCTTTGGGGTTAATTAAATCACTTACCTCTAAAGTTATGGTTCTTTCTTCTTTAGTACATAAAGAGACCATACTCTCTTCTGAAGCAAAAGTTGCCGATTTAATGCTTGAAAATATTGCAACTTTTAATCGTTTGAGAAATAATGAAATAGCATCTATCTTAAATTTGACTCCTGAGACTTTTTCACGTGTTATTACCAAGTTCAAAAAAGAGAGTATTGTTCATATCGTGAATGGTGAGTTGAAAATTCTTAATGAAGAGGCACTCTATATGGTTGTTGAGACCAATACTGTCAAAGAGTGTAGCAACTGTATCGATTTATTTAAGGCAAAATTAGCGATAGAAGAGAAAAAGTAGTGTCTTTTTTTCCTGCTTATTTTAACCTAAATCATAAAGAAACGCTTTTGGTTGGTGGAGGCTATATAGCTTTAGAGAAACTTGAAAAACTTGTTGATTTTACCAAAGATATTACCGTTATCTCTAAAGAGTTTTCAGAAGAGTTTAGCTCTTTTGCTAAAAAGCATAATATTGAAATGCAAGAACGTCCTTATGTTAAGGGGGACATAGATGGTTTTGATGTTGTTATTGTTGCTACCAATACAGTTGCTTTACATAAAAAAATATTTGAAGAGAGTAGAACTTCTCGTATTTTAGTTAACTCAGTTGATGATACGGCTTATTGTGATTTTATCTTTCCCTCGTATGTTAAACAAGGTGACTTGACTCTCTCTATCTCCACTTCAGGAGCCTCTCCTGCTTTTGCAAAACGTTTTCGTGCCTATATAGAAAAGCTCATTCCTTCTTCAACAGAGAGTTTTTTAAAAGAGATGAAAGCCCTACGTAAAACCATGCCAAAAGGCAGAGACCGAATGAAGTTCTTTGAAGAAAAAACAGATAAGTTTATAGCTGAAAATTTTAAACAATAAATAATATTTTTAAACACTTGATTTTGGTCAAATATAGTTTCTTACAAATCTAGTATACTGTTCTTAAATATATTAGGGGCAATACAATGAAGAATGAACTACTCTCTATTATTCAAAAAAGATTTCCATTGGTTGCCAAGCCTTTTGTAGTTATTGCAGAAGAGTTGGGGACGGATGAAGCTACCATTATAAAACTTATATTAGAAGAGAAAAACAATAATATTATCAGGCAAATTTCACCTATTTTTGATACCAAACGTTTGGGCTACAGCTCTTCCTTGGTCTCATTTAAGGTGAGACGTGAAGATATTGATAACGCTGTTGAGGTGATTAACGCTCACCCTGGAGTTTCACATAACTATGAAAGGGAGCATACTTTTAATATTTGGTTTACTTTGGCTGTTGCTCCTGACTCTAAATTTGCTTTAAAAAAAACAGTTGAACTTTTAGCCAAAGAGGCAAATGCTATGGAGTATATTATGCTTCCTACATTAAAACTTTTTAAAATCTCTGTAAAACTGAATACTACAGGGAAAGATGCCAAAAAAGAGAAGGTTGTAAAACCAAACAAAAAGTCCATAGAGTTAACGCCTTTACATTATAAAGTGATTGCTCTAGCTCAAAATGATATACCTATTGTTTCTGAACCATTTAAAGCCATTATCGAAGAGCTTGGCTTAAGTTATGATGAGTTCTTCTCTATTTTAAATGAACTCAAAGATGCTGGGGTTATGCGTCGTTTTGCTGGAATACTTAATCATAGAAAAGCAGGGTTCAATGCCAATGCCATGGTCGTTTGGGCTGTTGATGAAGAAAAAGGTGAAGCCATGGGTAAAAAAGCAGCTGAGTTTTCAGCTGTAAGCCACTGTTATTTACGCCCTAAGTATCCAAATTGGCCCTACAACCTCTTTACCATGGTTCATGGAAAAACTACAGAAGAGACCAATAAAATTATAAGAGAAATGGCAGACGAGATAGAACATTTTTCACGACGACCACTCTACTCAACACGTGAGTTTAAAAAGGTTCGCATCAAATACTTCTCACCAGAGTTTGAAAAATGGGAGGCTGATAAGTTAGGATTAGTGGACTAAATCCACTAACTGTAGTGGAGGGGAGTGTAAAATATTTACTCCTCGTCACTCTCTTTAATTGCTTTTGTATCCATAGTAAGCATACTTGTAATTCCTAATGCTTCTTTAATTTTACCTTCTATTTCATCACGTAAGGCATGATCTTCTTTAAATTTGAGTTTAACATTTTCTTTACCTTGCCCCAGTTTCATCTCACCATAAGAGAACCAAGCACCCGACTTGTCTACGATATCTAGTTTTACACCGTAGTCTACAAGTTCACCTTCCATAGAAATACCCTCACCAAACATAATATCAAACTCTGCTTGTCTAAATGGTGGAGCAACTTTGTTTTTAATAACTTTTGCTTTGACACGGTTACCAATTTGTGATTCACCTTGTTTAAGTGTGGCTATTCTTCGGACATCAATTCTTACTGATGCGTAAAATTTAAGTGCATTACCACCTGTTGTAGTCTCAGGACTTCCGTAACCCATCATTCCAATCTTCATACGAAGTTGGTTAATGAACACAACGGTTGTGTTTGTTTTATGTAAAACAGCTGTCAATTTTCTAAGTGCTTTTGACATAAGACGTGCTTGAAGACCTACTTGCATGTCACCCATTTCACCCTCTATCTCTGCTTTTGGGGTAAGTGCTGCCACAGAATCGACAACGATTAAATCTACGGCTCCTGAACGTGCCAATGTTTCAAGAACATCAAGTGCTTGTTCTCCAAAGTCGGGTTGAGAAACCAAAAGGTTTTCTACATCAACCCCTAAGTTTTTTGCATAGAGTACATCTAAAGCATGTTCAGCATCTATAAACGCACATACTTTGTCATCTTTTTGAGCTGAAGCTGTAATTTGTAAAGCCAAAGTAGTTTTACCTGAACTTTCAGGACCATAAATTTCAATGATTCTTCCTTCAGGAACACCACCAATACCAAGTGCCATGTCAAGCCCAAGAGAACCAGTACTAATAGAAGCAAGAGGCTCTATATCTTTGTCTCCAAGACGTACAATGGTACCTTTTCCAAAATTTTTATCTATCTGTTTCATTGCCATATCTAAAGCTTTTTGTTTGTTAGCGTCCATGCTTAAAATCCTTTGTATATTAAATATTATTTGTATTGTAGTATAACTTTTCTAATTTAACTGAAAATATGACAAATTGTAATGTTTTTTTTGAAAATCGTAATTTTTTATAAATTTTTAATGCTCTAATGGTGCCTTTAGCCGACACCATTAAAAGATTAGATAAAATACACAAAATAAAATATTTTTCGTTCCTAAGCTGGAGCTTGGGAATGAGAGTAAAGAGAGATTATGAAACAGATAGAACTAGCCCACTCCCCAGATGCCGATGATATTTTTATGTACTTTGCCATTAAATTTGGTTGGGTTGATACTAAAGATTATGAGTTTACCAACATTGGTTTAGACATAGAGACACTTAATGTAGAAGCCCTCAAAGGGACTTACGATGTAAGTGCCATTAGTTTTGGGATGTATCCACTTATTAAAGATGAGTATGCAATGCTACGAACAGCTGTTAGCTTTGGTGATGGTTATGGTCCAAAACTTATAAAACGAAAAGATAAAAAACTCAAACGAAACTTCAAAGTAGCCCTTTCGGGAAAATACACTACCAATGCAATGCTCTTTAGACTCTACTACCCAGATGCACGACCTGTCTACATGGATTTTTTAGAGATAGAGATGGCAGTGGTCAACGGTGAGGTTGATGCTGGTGTGCTGATTCATGAGTCTATTTTAGATTTTGATGAGAGTTTAGAAGTTGAAAAAGAGCTTTGGGATATTTGGGTAGAACTTGCAGGTGAAGGGCTTCCTCTGCCTCTTGGTGGTATGGCAATTCGTCGTTCACTTCCTCTGAACCGTGCTATTGATATAGAAAATATACTTATAGATGGGGTTAAAGTTGCCAATGAGAAAAAAGAGGAATTATGTAAACGCCTTGAAGAGGAGAAGTTAGTAAGAATCTCTGATGCGATGTTGACTAAATATCTTGATATGTATGCTTCTGATGAATCGGTTGAGTTGAGTGAGTTACAACTAAAAGCTTTGGATAAGCTCTATGAACTTGGGTTTGAAAAAGGGATTTTTTCTGAGCCTATAAAAACAGAGGATTATTTGATTCCTAAGGAGTATGAGGCTTTACGGAATAGTTAAAATATTTTGGAGTGGTGGAGCATAACGGGTTCGAACCGATGACCTTTTCGCTGCCAGCGAAACGCTCTCCCAGCTGAGCTAATGCCCCAATGAATTGGGGACGTATTATAACCAATATATAATTAGGAGTAAAGGTGTTTTTTAAAACCATAGATTTTTCAAAATTTTCAAGTATAAAAGTGGGGACTCCTATTGAGGTGTTGATGTTGGAGCGTGGGGATGAGATTCCTAAAGATAGAATGATAGTTGGTCATGCAAATAACTTATTGGTCTCTTCAACTCCTCCTCCTCTAATGATGCTTTCTAAAGATTTTTCTTTTATGACTTTAGAGGGTGATGATAAACTTTTAGTTGTTGGTTGTGCAACTCCTACAGGAAAACTACTCTCTTTTGCTAAAAAAAATGACCTTGCAGGATTTGAGTTTATCTCTAAACTCCCTGGGTCTATTGGTGGAATGTTAGCCATGAATGCAGGGGTAAAGAGCTATGAGGTCTTTAACATACTCGATGCTATTAAGATAGATGGTGAGTGGGTAAAGAAGTCTGATATTGAATATGGTTACCGTTTTGCTAAGTTAAATGGTGTAGCTACAGAGGTTTGTTTTTTTGTGAAACAAGGTTTTTCAAAAGAGTTACTTGATGAGTTGGTCAATCTACGCTCTAACCAACCAAAAACTCCAAGTGCTGGTTCTGCATTTAAAAATCCAGAAGGGGACTATGCAGGACGATTGATAGAAGAGGTTGGACTTAAAGGCGTTTCAAAAGGTGATATGCAGTGGTCTGAGGTTCATGCGAACTTTTTAGTAAACCATGGAGGGGGAACTTTTGATGAGGCTAAATACTTAATTGATTTAGCCAAAGAGAAGGTATTTGAAAAGTTTGGAGTTTTATTAAAAGAAGAGGTTCAGATATTATAGATAGGTAAAGAGTATGGACTCTTTAATAACCTTTGCTCCATATTTGGTATGTACGTAGTCAGATTTATAATCTTCAATGGCTTCTTTAAAACTTCTGGATGCTTTTAGAAGATAAGTAAGGTTTTTTTTCTCATCAAGTTGAGGCATTTTATTGAGTTCTTCAGGATAGTGTTTTATATCTATTCTTGCCATATTAAATTTAATTTTTAAAATCTGATAGGAAATTTCTGCTTTAAACTCCTCTTTTGTAGTTATTCTCAAGGCATTTTCATAGGCATTGAGAGCTTTCTCTAAGTTGGTCGTTGGGGGGATGGAATTTTTATAAATATCTTTATTACGGAAAAATACCGAACTCATAGGGAAGTTACCAAACCAACTTTTGTTATAAAGTCCATTTCCATACAGATAGTAGTCTCTGGCTTTAGGAGCTTTATGATTTATGGTTCTCTCTTCTAGTCTTGACATGGTCTCAGCAAACTCTCTTGTATGAGAAGAGCTTGGAAAATTTTTACTATTATTGATATCTATAGAGCTGTTGAAAGGGTTATATGGATTATAAAGATTGTTTCTAGGTGCTTGTCTTATATAGGAGAGGGCTTCTGAAAAGTTGTTGTCTTGCATATAGAGTGTTGCTAAAATCATGGCAACATCGTTACGTTTTAAAGATTTCATGGTACGTTTAAAGACTCTTTTTTCAAAAAAAGAACGTCTCTCTTTCATAATATAGGCATAAAAAACTTTTGCATCTTTAAAGTTAAGAACTTTGAGGACTTGTTCTCTTTTTATCTCATTGTTTTGAGCAAAAAGTCTATTAAAGTCAAACTCTATGCTATCTTTATCATAAAAAGAGGAGAGTTGAAGAGCAGTAAGTCGTAAAATATACTCCTGTTGTTGTTTTGGCAGACTTATAAGTAAAAGAGTAAGTTGTTTATGGAGATTTTGTTGGTCAGTCAGAGATATACTATTAAGTTGGTTCAGACTGTTTAGATAGCTTAGTAGCTGAACATAAGGTTGCTCTTTTTTACTTGCAAGGGAGTAGAGTTTTACGATGTCGTTATGTTTTAAACTTTTTGTTGCCAATGTTTCAATGTAAAGTTTAGAATAGAGTGTAAAAAAAGATGGTTCTTCTATAGATTCTAAGATTTTAACAAAATGATTTTTCTCTCTGTTATAGATTTTTTTATCTTTTATAGTCATATTAAAATGTTGCTGTTGAAAATCTTGCATAAGTTTATAGTTAAGATAAGAAAACTTTTTTGATTTAGGAGCTATTTTTGCAAGAGCTTGAAACTCTAAAAGAGCTTTTGGTCTATTAAAACTACTTTGATTTTGCTCAGGGGTGATGGTTAATGGTTGTAAAAAATCGTAATAGTAATCATGTTCAGTGTTAGAAGCTATAGCATTAGAAAGAAGCAGTGATAAAAGTACAATCCACTTCATACTTAACCCCAATCTTGGTTTCTACTACTGTATTTATGTTTGTCTTTTTTATAAGAGGTGCCATTTTTTAGCTTTTGTAGACGATTAAGTAGCGTCATATTGGCTTCTCTCATGTCATCTAGTTTAAACTCATCTTTGAGTTCATTGTCGAGTCTTTCAATGTACTCTTTCATCTGTTGATGGTACTCAGAGTTGAGTTGTATTTCTACTTGCTCATCAAGCTTTTTTTTGAGTTCAGAGAACTTTTTTAAAAACTGCTCCTGTGTGGTTGTCTCATCACGAAACATTCTAAAAAGATTTTTAGTTACTTTTTCTAAAAAGGTAATGTAGCGTTGGCGTTGGTATTTTTCTATCTGTTTAGGTGTGTATCTCATTAAAGATATTATAGCGAAAAAGCTATGGAGTAAAAAGAGGAGAGGGTGAGAGACTTTAAAAGTCTCTCAACAAGTGCTTAACAAGCAGCTTTTGCAGCAGCAAGTGCTTCTTCGTAGTTAGGCTCTTCTGTAATTTCTGGAACAGTTTGTTTATAAGCAACTTTACCATCTTTACCAATTACAAAGATAACTCTAGCAGTTACACCAGCTAAAGGACCGTCTGCTAAAAGAACACCATAAGCGTTTGCGAAGTCTTTGTTTCTGAAGTCTGAACATACTTTAATGTTTTCGATTCCAGCAGCTCCACACCATCTAGCAGCAGCAAATGGTAAGTCCATAGATACTGTGATCACTTCTACACCGTCTAAAGATGCTGCTTCTGTGTTAAATCTTCTTGTTTCTGCATCACATACACCTGTATCTAATGAAGGTACTGCGATTACTAGTTGAACTTTACCTTCTCCACCAACTTGCTCATCTTGAAGCATTGGGTTACAGTTTACTACTGTTGTTACTGGTGCTGTGTCACCTACGTTAATTTCTGTACCTGCTAGGTTACATACGATGTCATTTTTAAATGTTACTGTTGCCATTTGTATTCCTTATATTGTGTTTTATGTGGAGATTATAGTTTAAATAGGATGAATTTACTCTTAATTATAATATTTCTTGAAAAGAAGAAGAGTTTTGTAGTGATATCTCTCATTTTGTGAGATTTTAACTATAAAAATGATATCATACAAAGTAACAATAAAATACATTTTTTAATATAAAAAAATATAAAAGTAAACTGAATAGAATATAAAGGCTTATAATATGAAGAAAAAAATCGCAATAATATCCAATGTATCTTGGAACCTATACAACTTTAGACTTTCTCTAATGAAAGCCATGCAAAATGCAGGTTATGAGGTTATCGCTATTGCACCACAAGATGAATATAGTCAAAAAATTATAGATGCAGGTTTTGAGTTTTACCCTATAAAACTAAACTCTCAAGGAATAAATCCTTTGCAAGACATGCAAACAACCATGAAGTTTTATAAACTTTTTAAAACCTTGTCTCCTGACTTTATATGTAATTATACGATAAAACCTAATATTTATGCCTCATTGGCTGCTAGATTATTAAATATTAAAATGATTAATAATATAGCAGGATTGGGGACACTTTTTATTAATCAGGGACCCGTTACTAATATAGCAAAGTTTTTATATAAAGTATCACAAGCAAAAGCAGATAAGATTTTCTTTCAAAATAGAGATGATTTTGAGCTTTTTACAGGAGAGGGCATAGTCAATAAAAATAATTGTGATATTTTACCAGGTTCTGGAGTAGACATGAAACGTTTTAGACCACAAGTAAAACCTAAAAGTGATGTTGTTCGTTTCTTACATGTATCTAGGATGATTTGGGAAAAAGGAATTGGTGAGTATGTAGATGCTGCACGAATTATAAAAGCAAAATATCCAAATGTAGAGTTTTGTCTTTTAGGTTTTTTAGACGTGGAAAACCCTGGTGCTATTTCACGTGAACAGATGAATGAGTGGGTAGAGGAGGGTGTTATAAATTACTTGGGTACCAGTGATAATGTGGATGAAATTATTGCAACATCTGATTGTATGGTTTTAGCTTCTTATTATAGAGAAGGTACTCCTAAAACTCTACTAGAGAGTGCAAGTTCTGCTAAACCAATTATTACTACTGATAATGTTGGGTGTAGAGATGTTGTAGACCATGGTGTAAATGGGTACTTGTGTGAACCCCGTTCTGTTCAAGATTTGGTTAAAAAACTAGAGATGTTTTTAGCCTTGAGTATGGAAGAGAAAGATAAAATGGGAATGAAGAGTAGAGCAAAAGTTGCAAATGAGTTTGATGAAAGAATAGTAATTGGAAAATATTTAGAAGTTTTAGGGAAATATTCAGACAAGAGAGTAGTTTCTCCTTCAGTTGCAGTTTAATATAGCTAAACCTTATGGTTTAGCTATATGCTTTACATTCCTCTTTTACCAAGTACTACTTCAATAGTTTTATAAACAACTTTTATCTCTTGCCATAGTGACCAGTTATTAATATATTCCATATCAAATTTAAGTTTCTCTTTTGCATCTTCTACATTACGACCATAAGGGTAACATACTTGAGCCAGACCAGTGATTCCTGGAGCCACTAGGTGTCTATCATGATAATTAGGGATAATCTTTTCATAATCTTTTACCAGTATATCCCACTCTGCTCTAGGACCAATAAGATGCATTTCACCTTTTAGTACATTTAACAGTTGTGGAAGTTCGTCAATACGCATTTTTCTCATGGTATTACCATAAGCAAAAATTCTTGAATCATTCTCCTGCGTGTAAGGGTTAAATTGACCATCTTCGTGCATACTTCTAAATTTGTAACAAGTAAATGCTTTACCATTTAATCCAATACGTGACTGTTTAAAAAATATTGAACCAGGGGACTCTTTTCTTGTACGATAAACAGTATATAGTGCTAACGGAAGTGATACTAAAAAGAGTGAACCTCCTACAATAAGGTCAACCATTCTTTTTTGGAAGTACTGAAACTTTGTATACCCGATTGGTTGTTGGCTCTTACTTACAGTTTTTTTCATCGCAAACTCATTTTTTTTAGATATTTCAATAGTATTATGATTGTATTTTTGAATAGATAATGTCATGGATATGCTCCTATCTTTGATTTTTTTATTTCCTAATAAGAAAGTATAGCGAATATTAAATTAAAATAAATTTAAACAGAAAAAAACAAATTAATATTTTTTAAAATTAGAAAAATATATTAAGGAATTCTAGCTTAAATGTGCTTATATATTATATAAAGTTATAAATAAATAGTATTTAAAAAAAAATGTTATGAAACGTTATAAAGAAAAAGAAACAAAGTGTATTGAAAAAAGATATATTAAAAAAGGAAAAATGTAGATTGGAGGGATGAGGAGTAAAAACTCCTCAATAAACTTACTGCTTATGCAGCAAGTGCAGCCTTAGAAGCGTCTGCACACTTTGTAAATGCTTCAGGAGCATTCATAGCCATATCGGCTAAAATTTTTCTGTCAAGTTCAATATTCGCAACTTTAAGACCATGCATAAATGTTGAGTAATTCATACCATTTAGTCTTGCAGCAGCATTGATTCTAACAATCCAAAGTCTTCTGAAGTCTCTTTTTTTCTGTCTTCTGTCTCTATAAGCATATACTAATGAACGTTCTAATTGCTCTTTAGCTTTTCTAAAGTGTTTTCTTCTACCTGAGTAGAATCCTCTAGCTTGTTTTAATAGTCTTTTGTGACGACGGCTTCTTACCGTACCTGTTTTTACTCTCATGGTGTTCCTTTACCTGTGTACTATTTTCTAGTATTGGTGTCATTTTTAATGATTTAAAATCCAAAATGAACTTGTCCTAATTATTAGGAGTTATCGCTTTGTAAGATAAAATTAACTTAGTTAATCATCTCTTTAATCTTTTTAGCATCTGCTGATGATACATATTTAGGAGCTCTGTTAGCTCTATGGTGTGCACCATCTACTTTAGTCAAAATGTGAGATCTAAATGCAGTCCCTCTTTTGATTTTACCAGATTTTTTAACTTTAAAACGCTTTACAGCACCTTTAACGCTTTTCATTTTTGGCATATTTTATCCTTTCGTATATATTACTCATAGAGAATGAGGTCGCGTATTATACCGAGATTATTTTAATATGTACTAAAATGAAAGAAATAGATAAGAGAAAGTAGGGTGGTTTATCGACCATTTATATTGGTCGATAAATTTGTAAGTACGTTTATTGGTTTATAACTTCAATGGTTTCAACAGCTTGAGAAACAGATAAGTTTTCACCACTTTTAGCTTTCATAATATGTAGACCTTTACTTTTTGGTTGAGGGTTTGCTCCAACATATACAGGTACAGCAAAGGCACGTAGTTTTGAACTTTGAATTTTGTCTATTTTGGTAAGGAGTCTAATGTAGTAAAGACCATCTTTTTCAGCAGAAACTCGTAAGTTAATAGGGTATGATTTTTGTTCAGGAGAGAGTTCAAATGTTATCTCTTTAGAAACGCTATCTTCTTCTTTAAGTTCATCATCTAAAGTTATAGTAACGCTCATGCTTCCCGACTTCACTGTTGTGCTAAGAGAGATATTAATATCAGATGGTTCACCAGCATTAACAGTTGTTGACTTATAAGTCATATCAATAGGAGCACCAGGTTTTTGATAGTGACCAATGGTTGTTCCTGTTTTAACATTTGATGTTTCAATATCTGTTTTTTGCACTTGGGTCGTCTCCGTTGGTTTTGCATTTAGTCCCATAACTATAAGTAGTGGGGCTAGTAGTAGTTTTGTTTTTTTCATTTTGGTTCCTTTTTTGACTTTATTATTTAATTCTATCTTTTTTTTGTGTAAGTTTAGTTAATACTTACGTTAAAACATGCATTACCTCTATTACTAGCATCAGAAACATCGAGTAGATACTCTCCTACTGTAAAAGTATATGATAAATTCTCTCTATCGGCAGTCGCACTTTCTCCTACTGCTACATTGGTAAATGGTGAAACCTTGTAGAGGATAAAGTCTGGATCTCGGGTCAAATTACCACTACTTTTTACAATAGAAATAGATTTCTCTCCTGCACTATCAACTGTAAATCGAATATATTTGTGGTTGTTGAGTTTATTTTGTACACCATATGTTGTACTGACACAGACATTAGTAGCTATTCCACTATCAACTATTAACTCTTTATAGAGGGGAAGTGCTGTTGAAATAACATTGTTTTGGCGATTAGTCCCATAAATATCTGTAATTTCATTAATATCTTCATTCGAAATGATACTATTTATCTGTTCACTATTACTTGGTGTTATACTTTTAAGTCCTGTAATAAATGAAAATATAGAAGTAAAGGCTTTGGTAGTTTTTTGAGGTCCTACTAAGACATCATAAATAGGTTTAAATCCAAGTGATAAAGTATCTGCTCCATCATCATTGCTATCATATAAATCATAAAGTATACGCTGAATAGAAGCTTCTGAAAACCAACCTGGAGTTTCATGTACTGCTGTCTCAACATTCATATTCCATCCACTAGAACCCATGGTATCAAAATAGATAGGGTTATCTGTTACTATTCCAGAGAGGGCATTTCCCCAACCTTCTCCAAAAGCTAGACGAATATCTAAGTGGTCTCCAGATGTATGCCCCCCTCCAATACTATCTGCTCTAGAGAATTTTGCTTCAAAGTAGTGACCCCACTCATGAATCATAATATGGTCATCATACTCATCACTGTCACCATTTTGGTCACCTTGAATCATGATGTTATCATTACCATCATAATAAGTTCCTGACTCTATATTGTTAACTGTCCAGTTCATTTTAAGTGGAGGAAAAACTACTGAACTATCAGCAGTAAGAACTTTTTTCATAGCAAGGTAAATAGAGTCTAAAATTGCAAAAGGAGGAGACTGTTTGGTAGAAGCTAGTGCCTTAAGATTACGTCGTGTACTCTGTGTCCCTGTTGAGACGAAACTACCATCTAAAATATATAATGCATTTCCATTAGTGTTATCTATGACTTTTGTATCCCATTTATTTGCTTTTAACATCTTTGCATAGGCACGAATTTTAATAGAGGTATTTTCAGGAAGATTAGTAAGTGAATAGTTACCATTATCGTCTGTAGAAGTAGTTGCGATGGTTTGTCCTGAACGATTAATAGCCTCAACAATAATTTGCTTGGCTGTCTCTGTTGTGATATTATTTTGATCCAATATTGTAGAACCCCCATTATGAAGAGGGTGTATTCGTTCATACTCTATTTTACCTATAATTTTAAGTGGACCAGAAGTTTCACCTTCTTCCTGAGTTACGCTATCTGTTGAATTACAAGCACTAAATAAAAGAGTTAGTAGAAGAGTTAATATATATCGTTTATATTTCATAGCTTATGCCTTTTTTAATTTTTAAAATTATTTTTTACATTGTTCCATATTATTGTACAAGAATTGTTTTAAAGTAGAGAGAGTATCTAGTTTAGCTAGATACTCTCTTTTTAGAGGAGGGGTTTAGTATTGAGGTAGACGTTTTGGTTTACGACTTCTCTGCTGTTTAGAGAACGATTTGGTTGGTTTATAACTGTTACCCATTTTGTTCAGACTCACATTGAAACAACTGTTATGGAATGAAGCATCATACACTTCTAGCAAGTAGTTACCAGCGTTTAGGTTCATCTCTAGTGTATCTGAGGTGGAACCCTCAAGTGGAGACATTCCCATAGACTCTAGTGGGTATTCAGCTTTATAGATAACAATATCTGGGTCACCATACTCTCCACCATAAGGTTGTGCTGTAAAGTTGTAGTATCCTGATGATGGAATGTTTACTTTTAGAAAGGTACGGTTTCCAAGTCTATTATAGACACCATTTCTATTTTTGTTACATTGGGTAATTGCTCGTCCTACATCTAAGCTACGGTAGAGAGGTTCTGTATAGGTACCATTTGCTGTGTTGGTTCTGTAGTTACCATACTCATCACGAATAGAGCTAATCTGTTCTGCTGCAACAATTTGGTCAATTTTATAAGCGTCTCCTGAGTTTTCAGATTTTAAAGCATGAATAAAAGAGAAAATACTGGTAAAGGCAGGGGTATTTCTCTCTTGTTTTATCATAACATCATAAATAGGTCCAAATCCTAAACTAAGCTTATCGCTTCCATCATTGTTTGAATCGTAAAGGTCATAGAGTATACGTTGAATAGAAGCTTCAGAGAACCAACCAGGGTTTTGAGGAGAGGCATTCTCTATGTCCATAAACCAACCTGACGATTGGTTTTGCCCTGCTGTATCAAAATAGATTGGGTTATCGGTTGCTATGGCTGACCATGCATTCCCCCAACCTTCTCCAAAGGCTACACGAATATCAAGTGTATCACCAGCAGAGTGTGGTCCACCAATACTGTCTGAACGTGAAAATTTGTCTTCAAAAAAATGACCCCATTCGTGTACAATAATATGGTCATCATACTCATCGGTATCAGAGTTGGCATCACCTAAAATCCATAGGTTACTGTTTCCATCATAGTTAGAAGTTACAATTTGACCCAAGCTTTGGTCACCACCTGCTGCCACATTATTTGTTGACCAGTTAACGGTTAATTGAGGAAAGATAGCTTTAGGTTTAGCGTCAAGAACTTTTTGCATTGCTTGGTTAATGCTATCAAGTATGGCAAATGGAGCTGCATCTCTGCTTCCTGTATATCCATAACCACTCCAACCAGAAGCTGCGTGAAGGTTTCGTTTTGTGGTAGAAGTTCCTACGTTATGAAATTGTCCCTCTATCACATACATCGCTTTTTGTGCAGTATTATCAACTACAGAGACATCCCATTGTCCCTCTTTAAACATTCGAGCATAGACACGTACTTTTACGTTGCTATTTTTGGGAACATATAGGTTATATACGCCATTTTTATCTGTGGAGGTCTCATCAAGCGATTCCCCACTATCTGAAATGGCTTTAACAAGAACATTCTTTGCTGCAACTTTTTGAATATTGTTGTAGTCAAGTTTAATCATTCCATAGGTTTCTATTTTAACAGGAACTCGGTCAAAGGTCACAGTTCCTGTAATCTTAATACCATCTCCATGGCTAACACCACCAATCTGCGAACATCCTGCCATAAAAGAGAGAAAAATGACAAAGGGTAATGTTTTAAATAGCTTTTTAAACATAATAGACCTTTCAAGTAAATTGTAACTCAACGTATATTTACGTATAGTTTAGCATATAATAATATAAAAATCTATACTTATTTTTTATTGTTTATTGTTCTTAAAAATATATAAAAATATTAATTTAAATATTAAGTAGCATAAATAGTGTTTATAATTATTGATTTTTAGTAAGAGTTGGTTAAAATGGTTACTATAAATAATAGGTACTTTAATAAGGTAGTAATAATGATATATAGACCCATTGTGATTGATGAAGAGATACTATTTTCTAAAAAGAAATTTATAGTGAGTAAAACTGATTTAAAAGGTAACATACTTTTTATAAATAAAAATTTTTGTGAAATCTCAGGTTATTCAGAAGAGGAGCTTATTGGGGTAAATCATAATGCTTTGAGACATCCTGATATGCCAAGGTCTATTTTTTACTTGATATGGAGTTCACTTTTGGCTGGTAAAGAGGTCTCTGGAGTCGTTAAGAACTTGGCTAAAGATGGTAGATATTATTGGGTTATTGCAGATTTCTCTCCAAAAAAAGATGCAAGGGGAACCATCACTTCATTAACAGCATTTAGAAGAGCAGCTCCTGACCAAGTTATTGAAGAGATAGAAGAGCTTTATGCGACAATGCTTAAAATAGAAAAGAAGCATGGTATGGAAGGTTCCCTCTCTTACTTAGAAGCTTTTTTAGAAGAACATGAGTTGAGTTATGATGATTTTCTAGGTGAGTTGATAAAACCAAAAGGGATTATTGCTACGCTATTAGCAGCTTTTAAAAAGATGTTTGGCTAGAATGAATAATCTAGCTCAAACATTATAATTTTTTAGCTTATAGAGAAGTTAAAAAATTATTTGAATGGACTATACGTTGTCCATGAAGAAAACGATTTCTATAAAACTTTTTTTGAATAAATGAAGTAATCATTACTTTTTTCCCACCAGAACTGGCATGAATAAATTTATGATCTCCTAAATATATACCTACGTGATTAACTTTACCTTTTTTATCGGTACCAAAAAAGACCAAATCTCCTTTTTCAAGCTCATTATAGGCAACTTTTGTACCTATATGGGCTTGGTAACCTGAATAACGAGGAAGT
>JALVXD010000038.1 GCA_027038295.1 Campylobacteraceae bacterium | reverse complement strand
TGTATGTTTTAGAAACTCTTTATGGTCTATTTCTGTTGTAATGTTCCACGAACTAAAGTCTCTATCTTTTAGACTGCTTGCCCCTTCAAACATAAACTTCACATCTCTCACTTTTGAGACATTCCATGAACTTAAATCTTGGTTGAAGGATTTTGCATGAGTAAACATATATGCCATATTTGTAACCTTAGAAACATTCCAAGAGCTAAGGTCTTGATTAAAACTATAGGCATGGTTGAACATGCCTTCCATATTGGTTACTTTAGAGACATTCCAAGAGCTAACATCTTGATTGAAAGAGTCAGCATGGTTAAACATCCAGCTCATACTTGTTACATTGGAGAAATCCCAAGAGCTGATGTCTTGATTAAAGTTAGAAGCAAAAGAGAACATATTATCGGTACTTTTTACTTTAGACAAGTTAGGTGTATCTGAACTATTTAGTTGCATGTTTGAACATTTTGAAAATGAATCAGCCATGGTGGACCATATATTGTCTCCCCACTGTTCTATGGAAAGTAGTTTATTGTTGTCTGTATTTGGTTTATTAAAGCAAATTCTTGGAAAATTACCAGTTATTTTGACTTTGTAAGTTCCTATTTGACTGTAAGTATGTGTTGCATCTACTGTTAATTTTTTACTGCTTGTCCCATCCCCCCAGTCAACGTTATAATTATAGCCATCTCCAATGGTAGGGATAGTAATTTGATTGTTGGCTGATGCCCCATAGTTGTTTGTTTGCCAAATAGTAATAAAGTATTTGTCTTCATTTCCAGACAAAGAGTTATTGTGTTCTGTTGCTACAATAATATTTTCATTAGAATCGTCTTTTACTTGAATAATAACATCTTTAGAGCTTCTATTTCCTACACTGTCTTCTATGATTATAGTAAAGGTATAAGTCGTTTTGGTTTCAAAGTCTGTAGGCTCATTAAAAAATACTTCACCTGTTATGGTGTCTACATAAAGTAACGGGGCATCAGTACCTGAGAGGTAGTACTTAATTGAGCTGTTATCGGTAGCCTCTATCTGAAAGGCTTCTCTGGTATTTTCTTCTACAAAATAGACATTTTTCCCCTTAATATCAGGGGGGGTAATATGAAAAGAAGAACTCTCTCCACTTGAATTTCCACAGCCTACTAATAATGTTAATACTATAAGTAAAATTATGTTTTTTATGATTTTATTCATCTGTTGACCTTTCTTCATTTATATACTCTTTCAAAGTGTTTCTAAAGTGTTAAAATACTATCTTTACAAATTGTATTGTCATCCCGTAAGTTGTAATGTCTATAGATATTTTTTGTTTTTCCATTTTCATTCCATATAAGCGATTTTTTAGTTAAAGTTTCTCCCTTGTTTGAGACAACAAGCATGCTGTATGTTTCTGAAATGAGAGGAGTAAAAGAGGCTACTAAAATTTTCTGAGGTAAAAAGCTCCAAGTTCCAGTGGCATTTTGCCCGTAAATGGCAGCAGCTGAGTTAAATAGTCCTGATATGATTTTTGAGTCACCACTTAACTCACTAGAGCCTAAAGATATGGCTACTTGTTGGGAAACGAGGTAGAGTATGCTTGGTAGTTTCTCTTTAAACTCATTTATTTTAATGGCATTTATATCGGCTAAAAGGGAAGTTTTTGCTACTTCTTCTCCTTTGCTGTTGAGTATAGAAATATGGTCAACATTACTAATCTCTAAATGAAAAGAGGGTAGGTATGCCATTCGTTTTTCACCATTACCCATATTTAGTTTTAGAGCTACTTGTGACTTTATTGGAGCTTGACCTACATCGAAAAAGAGTTCTATTGTTTTCTTGTTGTCTTTAGCCTCATAACATTGTAGCTTCTGTTTTAAAATCTTAGAATTGGGTAAAAACTTTAGTGCATGACGGATGTCTATAAGTGCATTTTCGTAGTCATCATCTTCGGCATAAGCCAAGGCAGAGGTGTAGTAAGCAAAAGGGTTTTGATAAGGGTTGTGTTTTGCATTTACATTTTTAAATAGTTTTTTATATCGTGAAAAAAGGTGACTATTTAGGTTCTCTTTGTTATTTTCTTTTTTAAATTTTTGAAGCTTTTTTTGCTCCTCTTGTTGAATTGTATTTGAGTTTCTAGCTTCAACTCTTGCAGCTTGGGCATCGCCAATTAAAAGATAATTAATAGCTTTATAGTTATGAAGTAAAACTTTATCATAGCCTTCAAGATAGTACTCTTTTTTTAGAAAAGTTGAGATGTCCAAAAGAGCTTTGTTTTCATTTTTTCTATACTCATTAATCGCCATATCAAAATAGTTGTTAGAGTCAACATAGTGTTGTTTAAAGTAGTTTCCAAGTCCGAGTTCTAAGTTTTTTAAGAGTTGATTCTTATTGTTTTGAACTATCTTCATGGCATCATCAATTTTACACTTTTTTAAAGCTAAATTACTTGCACTGTAGTCATGTGTTTTGGTTCCTACTGTTGTATGTAGAAAATTTGACGCTTCTCTACAAGCAGAAAATAGTAGTACTGAAAATAGTAGTGTAAGTAGTTTTTTCAGCATGATAATCCTAAAAAATAATCTCTACACCAGCATGAAGGGCATAGAGTTTTTCTGCATCGAGTTCTATGGCTCCAGCTTGGTTGATTTTGCTGTATTGCATTTGCATACCTAAAATAACATCGGTTGTAAATTTTTCATTGCTGTAGATGTCAGTAAATCTATAGTCTGCCTCTACTCCCATCATGTACATCTTTACATCTTTATTTAAGTTAGAATATTTGTTTTCCTTTTGAATGATTTTCATCTCATTGTCTAGTCCTACATCTACATAAGCTTTAAGATTGTAGTTACTCTTTTTGATACCCACAGTTGTTGCTAAACCTCTGGAGTAATAGTTTGCATCAAAAACAATAGGAAGCTCTCCTTTAATAGCAGTGTCTCCAATAAAAGTAGGTTTTGACCACGCTTCGTCAAATACTCCTAAAGAAGCATACGACCCTTGTACCTGTTTATAAACATTGTCCCATTGGTAAAAAAGTTTATGTGAAGTAAATTGTGTTTTAAAAGAGAGTCTGTCTTCTTTTTCAAGTAATGCAAAGTCTTGATTTATTCTTCCTCCATCTATGTTTCCGTACCAGTAAATAGAGTTTGTTTTTACTGTTGCATTACCTATGAAGTTTCGATTGTTGTATTCGTAGTTAAATCCACCTAGCCACTTTTGTTCAAAAAGATAATTTAATACTTTTATAATTTGAACAGAGATTCGTAGCCCATCAATGCTTGATTCTTTTTCTCTACTATCTTTATAGTACTCCAGCAGGTCATTTTGTGTGTTAGAAGAGGAGAGGGTGGTATATTTTTCTATACCAACAATATCTGAGTCATAAAGTTTAAGTTTAAGTTTTCCATAACCTAAAAACAACCCTTCTGTTTTATAGTCAATAACATTTTTAGATAGACCAGGAGACCAAAAATCTGTTTTGGCACCCATTTCTATAGAGAATTTTACATCATCATTTTTTATTGAACTACTGTTTAGGTCATCTTGAATATCAATAGGGGTGCTATGTAATGTTACCAATAATAAAGGGATAAAACATAATAGCTTTATTTTGAACATTACACCCCTTTATACTTCTAATTGTTGAGAAATATTTTATCATATTATTTATAAATAAGATATATATATAATTTATTTTTTAATAATTCATAAAGTCTTAATATAAAAAATAGTATTCTTAACTTTATATTAAATAAAAATATTAAAAGGATAAATTTATGCTTAATAAATTATTATTATCTTCTTTACTCATATTGACTTTATCAGAAGCAAAAGACTCTTTTTCTTCTGAACGATTATTAGGAATAGAAGTAGGTTATGCAGGGTTAGAGACACAAGACAGTATAGGTCTTAACCAAAGCAGTAAAAGTGTTGAATTTGGTTTTAGAGTTGGTGCTCAAAATAAGGACTGGCGAACAACTATTATAGGCGATATGTCAAACTCCAAAGGGCATAAAATACAAAAAGTAATGTTGTCTTTCGACAAATTTGTCTGGCAGTCTCTCTATAAGAAAGATGACATTATGTTTAAACCTTATCTTAATGGACATATTGGGTACTTAAAACATACAACTGATAACATTAGTGAAAAAGGTATGTTATACGGTGCTGGAGCAGGGCTTGTTTGGAATGTTTTAGATGAAGTAGATTTTGATTTAGGGTATAGATACTCTTTTACAGACTTGAGTAAGTTAGACAGTCTATCTACCGTGACACTTGGTGTTAACTACATATATTAAAAAGGAAATAGCGTATGAAAAGTTTATTTAAAATTGGTGCTTCTCTCCTTTTAGTTTTAGGATTGGTTGG
>JALVXD010000037.1 GCA_027038295.1 Campylobacteraceae bacterium | reverse complement strand
AAATAAGAGTTTTAAACAGATAAAAGATTTACCTAACTCTTTTGTTGTTGCTGATGATATAGAGGTTGGGTTTGGGGCAAAGATTCCTCTTTGGTTGTTTGGGTTTTTATATTGAGAGAAGAGATTAACTTTTTTCTAGCTGTTATTTTGCTCAATAAGAGTAATGAGCGAAAGTTTTGGTCTATTAACCCTGTTGGGAAGAGTCCTGATTTTCATGATAGGGGTAGCTTGGTTTCCCTCATTCTCAACGTACTGAGAGTGTGCCAAAAGGCTTAATGCTGATTTTGATATAATAAAAACATTGTGATATAATAAATCAAAAAAGGTACGAACATGACCATACAAATAAACGACCCTTGGTTTGAGTCTCTTTACCGTACAGAGTTTGGTGCAAACTCTACCAAATTTTTAGAAACCATCAAATCACTTCTAATAGAAAAAAACCAAAGAGAAAAGAGAATAGTTGCACTTTTAAATCAATATAAAAATGCTGAAATATCTATTGGTAAAATAGCTGAAAATCTAAATATTAGTAGAGAAGAGGTTTTAGAGTTGTTATCTAAGCACAATATTGATTTTGTAGATTATAGTTGGGAAAAAGAGCAGAAAAATGTGAATGCTTTTTTATCGGAGATACAAAGATAGTTTATGAAGGTTATTATTAGTGACACTACAGCTTTGATTATTTTAGCAAAGACCAATCACCTTGAACTTATTACCAATCTGATAGATAAGGTTTATGTACCTGTTGCTGTCATGCAAGAGATTAGATACAAAAATGATATTGTTAAACTAATTATTGAGAGTTCTAACTTTATAGAAGTTCGTCAAATAACAAATAAAGATATACTAAATGATATAAAAAATACAAATCTTGATTTGGGAGAGACAGAGGCTATTGCTTTGGCATTGGAGTTAGATTTGCGATTAATTATTGATGAAAAATCAGGTCGAAAGATTGCAGAGCAAAAGGGTGTTAAGATTATTGGGTTACTTGGTATTTTAGAAGCCAATTATAGATTAGAGTTTATTAGTTATCGAGATTTATTATATATTTTAGATGAGTTTAAACGAGTTGGGTATCGGTTGAACTCTAAGTTGGAGAAGAGTTTTTTGGAAGGGTTGTGATTTTGTAGGGTGCTATTTTCAACGAACCGTTAAATAAAATTAGCATAGAGGGAAGTTTCGCCGAAAGGCTTAACGGTAATGTGGCTATCTGAATATAAAAAACAATAAGGAAATTGGGAATGAATAATAATATATATGAAGAAGAGTATGAAATAATTAAGAAATATTTGGAAATAACAAAAAATCACTCTTTACTAAAAAGTAAAGAAAGATATTTGGTATCTTCAAATTTATTTATTGATACAAAAAAAATGATGTTATATTATCCTTTTTCACATTGGTTATCATCTTCAGGAATAGAATATAGACTATGGTTTAATAAGTTGATAAAAGATGGATGGGAGAAACTAGATACACCTTATACTTTTCCTATAGGAAACTATCAGGGTGAAAAAACTATTTTATGTTTAAACTATTCAAATAAACCAAATTATATGATATTTTATATCTTATATAGACTTACTATAAATGATGACCCATTATCAGACGATTGGCGTTCTTATTCTGTATCAGAGAAATGGAAACAAAGTTTATTTTATATGATTCCAAATCCTATATTAGATTTTTTAGAAAAGAATGATAATTATATTTATTTGAATCCTCGTGATTTTGAAATTATGATTAGTTTTCTTTTTCCAGAAGAGAGCGACTTTTCTCAAAATACTTTAGTAATTTCAAACACCCAAAAAATCCATATAGAAAAACTAAAACCATATATTCTTAAAGAGACTAATCAAACAGAACTAAAAAAACATCAACTCTTTATTGAGTACATAGATGATTTAATAACCAAAATTGATACTTTTACCAATAGTGATAAAAATCATATAAAAAATTATAATCAACTCTACTATCAGTTATCAACTCTAAAGAGTGAAAATAGTACCCTACAAGATATACAAAGTTATTTATTAACCAAATTTGATTTTTCATTTGATAGACTCAAAGAAGAGCTTATAAACTTTAAACTAGAGTCTATAGAGTATCTTGAAACAATAGATAATCAAGATTCCATATTTAAACTCCATGAACTATCACAACAAAAGGTAGATTTTACTTTTCTATATGAAGTAATAGCCCAACGCTACAATAACCATGTAGAACAAATTCATAGCTTTCAAGAGAATCAAAATTTTTTAACAAAACTTTATCAGAGAGTAGAAAAGCTTTTTAAAGAAGACAATCATTTTCTACATGGAAAAAAGAGTCAACTTTTAGGTATTTTGAAGGAAGATTGTATCGCAGAAGAGATAGATAATATTTTTGAAGAGTGGCAGAGTGAAATAGATAAGATAAACCTCACTTATTTATCTCTTATCAAAGCCTACTTTCATCAACAAATCTCACAAACATTGCTTTTAGATGCGTTGGATATACTTTTTGTTATCAAAGATAGATTAGAGAAGTTTTTTGAAACTACTAGAAGTGGTATATATATTAAATATCAGAACAATGCAAAAAATGACTTACTGCAAAAAGTAGATACACAGAGTAGAATTTTTGATATTTATAAAACAATACAACCTCAATTTATAGAGATAATCAAAAAGGAGCAAAATCTATCTTATCAAAAATATCTAAGTAAAAATATTAATCAACTCATTGACTTCCACTTTTATGAAGATAATAATTTTGAAATGATTTCAGATGAGTTTATGAAGTTAGCAAAACAAAATTTGGAGATTTATCTCAATGATATAGAACAGTATGGAAAAGAGTTAGAAAAGAGAGATATGGAGATTGGTAAACTCTTTTTTAAAATGAAAAAAAGTTTAGAGAAGGAGAATAAATAGAGTGAAATTTTTGAAAGATATAGGGGATATTTTAGGAAAAAGTGTTGAGGCAATAGGTAAAATTTTTGGAGGAAGTAGTCAAAAATCTTCATCAGAATCATCTGTAACCACACTTTATGAACCTGATAGAGTTCGTATTGCAGAGTTAGAAGATAAAAAGCTTGATAAACTTATTAAGGCTCAAAAAGATATTGTTAAAATGAATGATGATATGCAAGAAGCAAGACTTAAAGCCCAAGGAGATATGGCAAAAACACTTAAAGAGTTAATGTACGAAGTCAATATCATAGCTCAACAACGCTTGGAGCTTTTGGAAAATGGTCATTTTGATATTGTAGAACGCATAGAGAAGATGTATTATACTTTAGAAAAAGAGATAAATGAGGATAGTATTAAATTTAATAAATTTGTATTACCTGATTTATTAAGAGAATTAGAAAAGTTTGAAAAAGAAACACCATCTTATACGCTTTATTTAAAATCTATAGAGAGTGAAATGTTAAGTAATATAGAGTTTGTTAAAAATAAATTAAAAGCTGTGGGAGAGAGACAAAAAATGCTTATAGAATCTTCTATTCAGACTAAAGAGAAATTACTCGAACATACTTCCAAAATTGTAGAGGATAGAATGAAATTCTTTGAAATGGAAATAGCAAAACATAAAGAAGAGAGTTTTATAAAAAGTGATAATCCTCATTTGTTGATAGAGAATAAGCCTTTATAATGATAAAAAACGCAGAGCTTTACCCTGAAAGTAGATTAAAAGAGTTGCAAGATTTAACAGGCATACCCTATCAACAAATAAAACAAGATATTTTCTCTTTGATAGATGATAATGCAGATTTATATAAAGAGCCATTTTCTAAATTGAAAAGAGATATGGCTTTTGAATTGGGGTTAATATGAGAGCTTCTGTAGGGTGCGATTGCTATCGCACCCTACAAGTTTTTAAGCCTTTCGGCAAAATTTTATAACACTAACTAAAATGGAGAAAACAAATATGAAAAACCTACCAATAGGAATCCAAACATTCCAAAAAATAAGAGATAAAGAAGAAAACTACATCTATATAGACAAAACAGACTTAGCTCTAAAGCTTATAAATAGCAGTGGTTACTACTTCCTATCACGCCCACGCCGTTTTGGTAAGTCACTTTTTTTAGACACACTCAAAGATATATTTGAGGGTAAAAAAGAGCTGTTTGAGGGGCTTTATATTTACGATAAGTGGGATTGGAACAAAACTTATCCTGTAATTCATATTAGTTTTGGAGCAGGTGTTGTAAAGAGTGTTAAAGATTTAGATAAAAAAATATTTACTATTATAAAAAGAAATCAAAAACGATTAAAAATAGAGTGTGATGATGTTGACGATGCTCAAGGGTGCTTTATGGAGCTTATAGAGTTAGCTTATGAGAAATATAATCAAA
>JALVXD010000036.1 GCA_027038295.1 Campylobacteraceae bacterium | reverse complement strand
TTTAGAGTGCGTAATGGCATCATAAAACCCTGCATCTGAAAGGTGTGAGACATCTATAAGCATATTTAAATGGTTCATCTCTTCTACCACTTCAAAGCCTTTTTGTTTCAACCCTTTACCTTGGTCTCTCCATTCAAAGTTAGAGTACCCCAAAGCATTTTCATGATTCCATGTTAAGGTAATAAGTGAAATTCCCTCTTCTTTAAAGTATCTAAGCTTATCCAAACTTCCCTCTATGGCTTCACCCTCTTCTATGGTTAAAAAGGCTCCTATCTTATTCTCTTTTTGTGCTAGAAGTAAATCATCAAGGTTTCTACAAAGGGCAATAGTATCTTGGTTTTTCTCTAACTCTTTTTTAAAGTTCTCTATCATCGCCACACAGTACGTATAAGAACTCTCTACCTTATGACTGTCTATATACATTGCAAAAAACTGTGCTAAAGCTTTACCTTTTTGTAGTCGTTCTATGTCTATTTTAAAGCTGTTCTTTTTTAACTCTTCGTTGCTTTCTAAAAGTAATGAGGCTGTATCGCAGTGTAGGTCTATAAAATTCATCTTTTCCTATCTTTTATTAATTCGTCTTTAAATCAGACAATGCTGATGCTTTCTCTTTATATTTTTTAGAATTCACCTCATCATCTATAGAGTTATAGATATCAGAAAGAAGCGTATAAAGATTTTCTAAAAGCTCATTGTTCTTCTCTTTTCCTACAAAATTCTCTTTTTCAAACTCTACAAAGGACTCTAAATGGTTAATATACGATTTAACAGCTCCTGTTCTGTTCTTATCAACTCCATAGATATACTTTTTTAAATCATATACATAGTTGAGTAAATCTTCATTATTTAGCTCTTTTTCTTCACCATCCTCTGTCTCAACAGCTTTTTTCATATACTCTATAGCTTTTAATTGCCCCTCTAACCCTATTGAACTGTTTATATCAAGTTTGGCAGCGTTATTGTAAGCTATTGCTATGTATTTATAGTGTGTCTCATACTCATACTCTAAAAATTCTATATATTTACGGCTGGTCTCTCTGGCTTTCTTTTTCATGTTTAAAGAGACATAAGCATCTGCTAAGTCTGCATACAATACTTGTAAGTCAGAAAAAATATAATCACGATAGTATGCTTCACCTTCACTATTTTTTAACTCCTCTTTTTTCAACGCTATAGACTTATTGTAGTTTTCTTCATAGCTATTGTAATCTTTTTTAAAAAAGTAAACCCCTGCTAAATCATAATAAACATCAGATAAACGTTCATAATCATTGGCATCATGACTCTCTATATATTTTAAAGAGTAGGTATAATACTCTATTGCCTCTTTAGATTGATTCATCTCTTTATAGACATCTGCCATATTGTTGTAGATGATATCTATATCAAGAGGTTGCTCATCGCTATCGTTAGAGTCTAAGGTTAAATCAAGTGCTTTTTTATGATACGCTAAACTTGAATTATAATCAAAAACTTTAGAATAGCTATCAGCGATATTTAACATCGTATCAATATAATCAAAGGTATAACTTGCATTGTTTTCATAAACATCTAACAACTCTTTATGAACCTCTATGGCTTTAAGCTCCTGTTCCTCTAAAGAGTAAAGAGAGGCTAACTCTTTTTTCTTTGCTATATAATCAATAGAACGTTTCTCTTTATAGGGTTCGGCATATTTTAAATACTCTTCTAGGTAATGTATCTGCCCTGTACTATTCTCATCATCTACTGCCATCTCATAAGCATTACTGGCTTTGACTATCTTCCCTATAGGTTCGTAAATCTCATTCCACATAGCCAAACCTTTAGCGATGTTCTCTTTTTTATCTTTATAGAGTTTAGGCAATATAATAAAATCAGGCTGTATGGTCTCATTAGCATAATGAAAATCTTCTCCAGCTTCCCATGGATATTTGCTATATATCTCTTTTGCTTTTTCATAGTCACCCTTTAAAAGGTAAGAGTGACCTATGTTCATATAAAAGTCATCTGTTATTTTGGCTTCTACTTCATTTAAGTTTTTATCTACCTCACCCCCAAGCAGATAAAACCATGAAGCAGAACCATAATTTTCATTTTTCATATAAAGCTCTGCTGTTTGAGTACAACGCTCTTTTACAACATCCAAATTGGGTTTATCTTTTGCTATCTCTTGGGTACATGCCTGTTCACGTTTATTGTCAAGCCAAATTGACCCCCCATAAAAAAAGAGAACACCCCAAACCAACAATGCTAAAACTATTTTAATGTATGCCATAGATTCCTCCCAATAAGAATCTATTCTACCTCAAAAAGACTAAACCGACCCTTGGTCTATCATAGAATCTGCTACTTTTCTAAAACCTGCAATGTTTGCTCCTGTTACCAAGTCTCCTTCGCAATCAAACTCTACAGAGGTATCATAAGCTGTTTTAAAAATATTTTGCATAATGGTACGAAGCTTAATGTCTACCTCTTCAAAACTCCACTGTGACATACTGGCATTTTGGCTCATCTCTAGTTGTGATGTTGCTACACCACCAGCATTGGCTGCTTTTCCTGGGGCAAAGAGCATCTTACTCTCTCGTATATACTCCAAAGCCTCTGCCGTTGTTGGCATGTTTGCCCCTTCGTTGATAAGTATACAACCATTCTTCTCTAAAACCTTAGCATCTGTAAGGGTCAGCTCATTTTGTGTTGCCGATGGAAAAGCAATATCACAAGCTATATGCCAAACTGCATGACCATCCGTAGGATAGTGGCTAACAGGAGTATAAATAGCATCGGTGTGTAGAGAGGCATAGGCTTCTAATGACTCATGGTTTATCTCTTTAATGGCTTTTAATGTCTCCAAATCTATCCCTTTTTCATGATAGATAGCTCCTTTGCTATCACTACAACTAATAGGCAAAGCACCAAATTCATAAAGTTTTTCTATGGTATAAGTAGCCACATTACCTGAACCTGAAACCGTACAACGCTTTCCTTTTAAGTCCTTATTATAAGCATTTAAAAAGTTCTCTGCAAAGTAAACAGAGCCATAGCCTGTTGCCTCTTTTCTAGCCTTTGAGCCACCCCAGTTAAGCCCTTTACCCGTTAAGACTCCTTCAAACTCTCCTGTAAGTTTTTTATATTGTCCAAAGAGGTAACCTATCTCTCTAGCTCCTACCCCTATGTCTCCTGCTGGTACATCTTTTTGGTTACCAATATGCTTGTAGAGTTCTGACATAAATGCTTGACAAAATCGCATAATTTCATTATCACTCTTTCCTTTTGGGTCAAAGTTAGAACCACCTTTTGCCCCACCTATTTGAAGACCTGTCAAAGCATTTTTAAATATCTGCTCAAAACCTAAAAACTTCACTATCCCCAAATTTACTGTAGGGTGAAAACGCAATCCACCTTTATAGGGTCCAATGGCTGAGTTAAACTGTACTCTATATCCCAAATTGGTTTGAATCTTCCCTGCATCATCTACCCAGTTGACACGAAAAATAATGCTTCTCTCAGGTACAACGATACGTTCTAGTATATTCTGTTCTAGGTATCTACTGTCTTCATTTAAAAGAGGTCGCAATGAGTAAAGTACCTCCTGTGATGCTTGATAAAATTCATCTTGTCCAGGGCTACACTCTTTTATATAGTCTAATATCTCTTCTATTTTTTTACTGCTTGGCATCTATAATCCTTAATCTTTTATTAAGGTCGTATTTTATCATAATATAGAGGAAGAATATAGTAAAATTTTTGTAGGGTGCTGTTTTCAACGCACCAATAAATCTTGAATTAATATCAAAAGGATTATAGACCTTGTCACTTAATTTGACATTCTAATATTCTCGTAGGTTTGACCATGTCAAACGTTTATTCTCGGTTCAAGAAATATGGTTATTTTATATTTTTAATTATGCCAATCATATTTTGACGTTTGACATGGTCAAACCTACGTGTCCTTTATTCGTATAAATGCTAAAAAATAAAATTAAAAACGTATACTCATAACCTCTTCAATCTATATTTACATAGAACAATAGAGCTTTATTTATATGCCTGTTTATGTCGGCATCGGGGAAACCGACCTACGCCGTTTCCAATTTTAATTTATGCCATTTTGATTTTGACGATTATTTAAATGAGGTGTATTTCCAATCTGCTAGGTTTTCTACATAATTATGCTTGATGGGATTAATTTTAATATATTCCATTTTATCTAACCAATCTTTTTCATCTCTAATTGTATGTTCATAAAAACGCTCTTGCCAAACACCTGCATGACCTCTGTTATATTTAGAATGGCTTATTTCTGCTTTTGCTTGGTCTTTTAGCTCTTGGTTTAAACCATAAACAAAACTTCTTTTTATATGCCTAATAATTTTTGAAT
>JALVXD010000035.1 GCA_027038295.1 Campylobacteraceae bacterium | reverse complement strand
GGTGTAATTAAAGCTAAGTAAGCTTTTTTCTTAGTTATGTTATTAATCGTAGGACTTGGTAATCCAGGAACACAATACGAAAATACACGACACAATATTGGTTTCAAGGTCATTGACAAACTTGTCTCTGACTTTGGAGCCAGGGATATCTCCAAAAATGCCTTTCATGGCGAACTTTTTAAATCCCAAAATTTCTTACTTTTAAAACCCACAACTTTTATGAATATTTCTGGAAAGAGTGTTCAAGCTGTTAAAAATTTTTATAAAATTGAATTGGAAGATATTGTTGTTATTCATGATGATATTGACTTGCCATTTTCTGCACTCCGTTTTAAAAATGGAGGTGGGCATGGTGGACATAATGGTTTACGCTCTATTGATGCTATGATAGGCAAAGAGTATACTAGAGTACGTATGGGAGTTGGAAAACCTGAATATAAAAGTCAAGTGGCAGATTATGTTTTACATGACTTTGCAGTGGAAGAAGATAAAGTTTTGACTCCGTGGATAGAGCATACAGCTTCTGCAATTAAAGAGTTAGCATCAAAAACACTTGATGAAGTAAAGTCTAAACATTCATTAAAAAAATTTGAGGGTTAGTTAGATGTTTTTTAAGTATGTTGTTTTACATTATGTAAAAAATATGCTTATTATTCTTATGGGTCTAACAGGACTTTTTGCAGGGCTTGATTATCTTATGAATGGTTCTGCGTTAACCTCTTTTAATATTAAAATTTTATATGCTTTTTCTAAGTGGCAAGAGGCATTGAACCTTCTCTATCCTTTGTCCATAATTTTTGGGGCTATTTGGACCTATATCTCTTTTGTGAAAAATCATACGCTCTCCTCTTTTTATGCTTTAGGTTTCACACGAAAAGAGCTTTTAACTCCTTTTATTATTGTAGCTACAGCTACATATTTACTTTTTTTATCTCTAAATTTTACCTCTTTTGCAACTGCACATGATACAGCAAACAAGGTCTATAAAAATCAATATGGAGTAAGTAAAACTGAAGATTTGTTTTTTAAATATGATGATAGTTTTGTCTATATAGGAGCATTGATACCTGAGCGTTATAAAATAGAAGATTTAACAATTTTTAAGATGAAAAATAATAAAGTTATAGAAACATTTACAGCTAAAGAAGCATGGTATAACATTTATGAGTGGGTAGCTTTTGATGTTTTAAAAAAGACAAAAGTGCTTGATGAAAAAGGTAATCAGTATTTGAAAGTTGAAAAAATTGTTCGATTACATACATTGAAAGATTATCAACCAAAAATTTTAAAATCTATCTATGATGGTAAAGAGTTAACATTAGATGCAGCGATTGAAGCTAAAAGATTATTGACAAATCAAGGTCTCTCTACAGAAGCATTACGTGCAGATATATATAGTAAAATTGCTCTTCCTCTTTTTTCAATAGCTTTAATTATTATTCTTATTTTGTCTTTTCCTTTTCATGCTCGTTATATGAATATTTCTGCAACAAGTATGAAAGCATTAGGGGGAACACTTTTTACGTGGGGTATTCTTTTTGCACTTCAACGTATAGGAGAGAATGGAACTGTTATGCCAGAGTTGGCAATAGTTTTACCCATAGTTCTTCTTTTTATTTATGCTGGATATGTTTTTACTAAATCAGGACGACAGATTTAATCACCAACCTATAACCAAAATTTAGATAAAATCGCGACCATTATAACAATTAGGAACGATTTATTATGAGTTTAGATATAACAACTTTAGTCAAAAAGTATGACACACCCCTTTATCTGTATGATTTTAACAATATTACCAACCGATATGAAGAGCTAAAAGATGCCTTTTCTGGTAAAAAATCTTTGGTTGCTTATGCCGTAAAGTCTAACTCTAATTTAGCTGTTATTCGTCACTTAGCAAATTTAGGTGCTGGTGCTGATTGTGTAAGTATTGGTGAAGTTCGTCGAGCTTTAAAAGCTGGTGTTAAAAAATATCGTATTATTTTTTCAGGTGTGGGTAAAAGAGATTCTGAAATTCGTGAAGCACTTCAAGAGGATATTTTACTGATTAATCTTGAGAGTGAAGCTGAAATGAAACGGGTTGAGATGATTGCAGTAGAACTAGGAAAAGAAGCACGTATCTCTATTCGTGTTAATCCAAATGTTGACCCGAAAACACACCCTTATATTTCTACTGGATTGCATGAAAATAAATTTGGTGTGAGTATAGATACAGCAAAGCGTATGTACATTTATGCTAAAAAGTCTGAGCATTTAAATCCTGTAGGTATTCATTTTCATATTGGTTCTCAACTGACCGAATTGGCACCTATTACGGAAGCTTGTGGAATTGTAGCTGATTTAGTTCGTTCTTTAGAGGCTATTGGTATAGAGATTAAGTTCTTTGATATAGGTGGAGGGATAGGAGTCGTTTATGATGATGAGAAAACCATTGCACCTGCTGATTATGCAAAAGCAATTATCAGTCAAATAAAAGGTTTGGACATTACCATACTTTCAGAACCTGGACGCTACATGATGGCAAACTCAGGTATTTTTGTCACCTCTGTGCTTTATGAAAAGGTAAATGGAGATAAACGTTTTGTTATTGTTGATGGGGCTATGAATGATTTGCTTCGTCCAAGTCTTTATAATGCCTATCATAAGATAGAAGCTGTTCAAAAAGAGGGAGAGAAAACTCCTGCAGATGTGGTAGGTCCCGTTTGTGAAAGTGGAGACTTTTTAGGAAAAAATGTAGAGCTTCCACCTTTATCTCATCATGATATCTTGGTAGTACACTCTGCAGGTGCTTATGGTTTTACTATGTCAAGTAACTACAATACACGTGGACGAGCAGCAGAGGTAGCCATTTTAGATGGAAAAGATTATCTTATTAGAGAGCGTGAAACATTTGAAGACCAAGTAAGATTAGAAGAGAGTTGCGATATAAGTTGGCAGGAATAAAAAATTGTAGGGAGAGACCAATGTCTCTATCTAAATAATGAAAGAGGGAAAAACCATGACACTTGATGAATTACGTGTTCAAATTGACACAATAGACGATACACTACTTGAACTTTACAATAAAAGAATGGAGTATGTTCATCAAGTGGGTGAGCTTAAAAATACAACAGGTGCTCCTATTTATAGACCAGAGCGTGAGCAGTCTATTTTAAATCGATTGAAAGCTAAAAATGCTGGAAAATTAACAGATAGTGCTATTGATGCACTTTTTTTAGAAATGTTTGCAGTAGCTAGAAATCTTGAGCGTCCAGAGGGAATTGCTTATCTTGGACCAGAAGCCAGTTTTACGCATCAAGCTGCAGAGCGTAAGTTTGGTGCCATGAGTGCTTACTTACCTATAGCCTCCATCAAAGGTGTTTTTAGAGAAGTGAGTCGTGGAACTGCTAAGTTTGGTGTGGTTCCTATTGAGAACTCTTCAAATGGTATTGTTAGTGATACGATTAACTGTTTAAATGATTATGATCTAAAAATTATTGCAGAGGTGTTTGTTGAAATACATCATACTTTAGCAACCACTGCTAATGAGATTAAAGAGATTAAGCGTATCTACTCTAAAGATATCGCTTTTGACCAGTGTCATAATTTTTTACAAGATGTTGGCTTAGATGAAGCAGAACTTATACCTGTAGAGTCAACTGCAAAAGCTGCAAAACTTGCCATGAACGAAGAAGGTGCTGCAGCTATCTGTGCTGATGTGGCTGCAAAGCTTTATAATCTACCAATACTTTATGAAAACATAGAAGATTGTGCTGATAATAAAACGAGATTTTTTATAGTTAGTAATTTTGATAATCTACCTTCTGGTGATGATAAAACATCTATGTTGGTACGTCTGCCAAATACTCCAGGTGCATTGGTCTCTTTTTTAAATGATTTCGAGAAATTCAATATTAATTTGACTAAAATTAAATCACACATTGTTGAGGGGGTTTCTGTCTTCTTTATAGAGTTTAGTGGACATAAAGATGATAAAGAGGTAGCTCAAATTATTGAAAAGCATATGGGACTTATAAAGATACTGGGTTCTTATGTTAAAGAGAATGATGATATTTAAAGGAATTTTATGAAATTTAATGAAGCTTTAAAAGATATAAAAATTTATGAAGCAGGAAAACCCATAGAGTTGGTGGTGCGAGAATTTGGTATTGACCCTAAAGATGTTGTCAAGTTGGCATCAAATGAAAATCCAAAAGGTTGTAGTCCTAAGGTAGCTGACGTGATTGCTAAAAATGCCCATAAAGCTTTTTTGTATCCTGATGACTCTATGTTTGAACTTAAAGATGCTCTCTCTAAAAAGTTTGATGTTGTTGCTGACAATATTATTATTGGTGCAGGTTCTGACCAAGTTTTAGAGTTTGTCTCTCGGGCTTTATTAAGTGAAGGTGATAGTGTTCTTATGTCAAAAGTAACTTTTGCAATGTATGAAATCTATGCAAAACAGATGGGATCGAAGATAGTAAGAACACCTAGTTATGAACATAAAGTAGATGAATTTATAGAAGCCTATAGAGAACATAAACCTAAGATAGTCTATATTTGTACGCCAAATAATCCTACAGGTGATGCCACGAGTAGAGAGGATGTTTTAAAGATTATTAAGGCAATAGATGAAGATACTTTGATTGTTGTAGATGGTGCCTATATGGAGTATGCAGCTGCAAAAGATGGGAAGTATCGTATTGAACCTAATGATATTATGAAATTTTCTAATGTTATATACCTTGGAACATTCTCTAAAGCTTATGGTTTAGGGGGGATGCGTGTGGGTTATGGTATAGGAGATAAAAAACTTATTAATGAGTTGTATAAGATGCGTCCACCATTTAACATTACCACACTTTCGTTGGCAGCAGCCATAGAAGCATGTAAAGATGAGTTATTTGTAGAAGAGTCCATTGCTTTACATACTAAAGAGATAACACGTTATGAAGTTTTTGCAAAAGAGAATGGTTTTGAATATATAGATAGTTATACCAATTTTATCACTTATCTTTTTTCTGATAGTATGGACTCAACAAAAATTTCTGATGCCTTACTTAAACAGGGTGTGATTATTCGTAACTTAGCCTCATATGGTATGAATGCTGTTCGTATTACCATCGGAACTAAAGAACAAAATGATAGACTCTTTGAAGTTTTGTCTAAGGTAGTATAATGAGTAAATTTGGAGATTTAAAAGAGAAGAGTATAGAGGAGTTAGAGTCTATTGCAGAGCAAGTACGTCAAAAAATACTTGATACAGTAAGTAAAACAGGTGGACATCTAAGCTCAACTTTGGGTGCTACGGATATTATCGTAGCCATGCATTCCGTTTTTGATGCAGAGAAGAACCCTTTTATTTTTGATGTTTCCCATCAAGCATATGCCCATAAACTGGTAACAGATAGATGGGAGGAGTTTGATACCTTACGTCAGTTTGGTGGACTCTCTGGTTATACAAAACCAAAAGAGTCTAAGAGCGATTACTACATGGCAGGTCACTCATCTACTTCTATATCATTAGCTACAGGTGCAGCAAAAGCTATTGCTTTAAATGGTGAACAAGATGAACGCGTTCCCATCGCTTTTATTGGTGATGGTTCTATGTCAGCTGGTATGGTGTATGAAGCTATGAATGAGTTGGGAGATAGAAAGTACCCAGCCATTATTATCTTAAATGATAATGAGATGAGTATAGCCTCTCCTATAGGTGCTTTAAGTCGTATTTTATCTCAAACGATGGCTTCTCCTTTTTATCAGAAGTTTAAAGCTAAAACTAAAGATATGTTGGAGACACTTCCTGATGGTGCAACCTATTTGGCAAAACGATTTGAGGAGTCTTTTCACCTGATTACCCCTGGAATTTTATTTGAAGAGTTGGGGTTAGAGTATATTGGTCCAATTGATGGTCATAATATTACTTCCATAAGAGAAACACTGATTTTAGCAAGAGATATGAAACGACCAGTTATTATTCATGTTCAAACTACAAAAGGTAAAGGGTATGAAGTAGCAGAAGGTGCTGGTTCAGAGAAAGAGCATTGGCATGGTGTTGGTGCTTTCGATTTAACTACAGGAGAGTCAGCAAAAAAATCTGCACCTAAAGCTTCAACAGCTATTTTTTCAGAAACTTTAGTAGCGTTGGCAGACAAAGATGAAAAGGTAGTGGGGGTAACTGCTGCCATGCCAAGTGGAACAGGTATGTCTGCTGCTATAGCAAAGTACCCTAAACGTTTTTGGGATGTTGCGATTGCAGAGCAACACGCAGTTACCTCTATGGGACCTTTAGCAAAAGAAGGATTTAAACCTTTTTGTGCTTTATATTCCACCTTTTTACAAAGAGGATACGACCAAGTTATTCATGACATCTGTCTCATGAACCTAGGCGTGGCTTTTGCTATAGATAGAGCAGGGATTGTAGGTGAAGATGGTGAGACTCATCAAGGTGTATTTGATATCTCATTTTTACGTACCATACCAAACATGACCATATTTGCTCCATCAAGTGATACAACTATGAGATTGGCAATGGAGTATGCAAAAGATTTTCCTACTCCTTGTGCTTTTAGGTATCCAAGAGGAGCTTTTATATCACAAGATAACAATGTCACTCCTTTTGAATTGGGTAAGTCTCGAATTGTTAAAGAGGGTGAGAATATTCTTTTTGTAGGTTATGGTAATGGTATTGGTAGAGCAGAGCAGGTGGCTGATTTACTTGAATCCAGTCCTACTATTTTAGATTTACGTTTTATAAAACCTTTAGATACAGAGACGTTACTAGAGTTGGCTAAAACACATAAAAAATGGTATATATTTTCAGACTCAGTAAAAATGGGTGGGGTAGGTTCTGCTATTTTAGAGATGTTAAGCCAAGAGAGTATTCAAGATATAGACTTAACTACATTTGAGTATGAAGATGAGTTTATTACTCATGGTAATACAAAATTGGTTGAAGAGTCATTGGGTATTTTACCTGAACAATTGGCTAAAAAAATAATAAATTAAACAGAAAATATTATTTTCTGTGATAAAATCATAATAAAATAAGAGATAAGGAAAGAAAAGAATGTCAAAAGAATATATTTTTACCAGTGAATCGGTAACAGAAGGTCACCCTGATAAGATGGCTGATCAAATATCTGATGCAATATTGGATTATATTATTGAGAGAGACCCTCATGCAAGAGTTGCTTGTGAAACTTTAGTAAGTAATGGTTTTTGTGTTATTGCTGGTGAATTAAAGACAGGTGCATATGCCCCAATGCAAGAGATTGCAAGAGAAGTTATTAGAGAAATTGGTTATACCAATGCATCATTTGGTTTTGACTATCGCTCAGCTGGTGTTTTAAATGGAATAGGTGAGCAGAGCCCCGACATTAACCAAGGTGTTGACCAATCTTCAGGAGAGATAGGAGCAGGGGATCAAGGTTTAATGTTTGGTTATGCTTGTAGAGAGACACCTGAACTTATGCCTTTACCTATTTTATTGGCACATAAAATTACTGCTAAACTGGCAGAAGTGAGAAAAAATGGAACAGTTCCTTTTTTAAGACCAGATGGTAAAGCACAGGTCAGTGTAAAGTATGTTGATGATAAACCCGTAGCCATTGATACCATAGTAGTTTCAACACAACATGATGATGAGATTACTCATGAAGTGCTTTGTGAAGCTGTCATGACTGAAGTTATTAAAGAGGTAATTCCTTCTGAACTGTTGTCAGATGATATCATTTATCATATTAATCCTACAGGACGTTTTGTCATTGGTGGACCTCAAGGTGATGCTGGGTTAACAGGTCGTAAGATTATTGTTGATACTTATGGAGGTTCATGTCCTCATGGTGGTGGAGCTTTTTCTGGTAAAGATCCTACAAAAGTTGACCGTTCAGCAGCCTATGCAGCTCGTTATGTGGCGAAGAACTTGGTAGCAGCAGAGGTAGCAGATAAAGTTACTATTCAAATTGCTTATGCTATTGGTGTAGTACAACCAGTTTCTATAATGGTAGATACGCATGGTACAGGTAATTTTGATGAAAGTCAAATAGAAGCTTGTGTTAAAGAACTTTTTGATCTCTCTCCAGCTGGAATTATTAAAGAGCTTGATTTGTTACGACCTATTTATAAAAAAACTGCAGCTTATGGACATTTTGGTCGAGAAGATGAAGGTTTTACATGGGAAATGACAAATCGTAAAGAAGATATAAAATCATTTTTTAAATAGCTTCTATATTTACTTTTGATATTGATAGTGTTTATTGATATTTAATGTGAAAAAAGTGATTAAATAGTACAAATTAGGCTAAAAAGTTGGGTTAAAAATTCCTTATTAAAGAATTTCTTAATTTTCTTTGGCTATAGTTTGTATACCCAATTATAATAAAAGGAATAAAAATGGCAGTAAAAATTTTAGATACTTGTATCAACTGTGCAGCTTGTATTGACGAATGTCCAACAGAAGCAATTGTAGATGAGGATGATAACCCAACGGGAGAAGAGATTTACTATGTGTACGAAGATAAATGTGTTGAATGTGTAGGTCACTTTGATACTCCAGCGTGTGCAGAAGCATGTCCAACTGAAGAGTGTATCGTTTGGGGTGAACCAAAAGAAGGTATGACACTTCATCCAGATAGAGGCGAAGCAGGTTCAGACGTAGTTGAAGACTAAGTTCTAGCTTTTTCTTGAGAAGTGTGATTCTTTTATCATACTTCTCAATCACATTTATTCTCTCTTCTTTTCTGAAAAAAAATCTTATATTTAATAACTTTCTGATATAATTCCAGCTCAAAATACTTTAGTAGTGATTTAACTTTATAGAATCGCTAAGCTTAATGGAGCAAAAACGTGGAACAAACATTATCAATCATCAAACCAGATGCAGTAGCAAAGAACGTTGTAGGACAGATTCTTGCAAGATTTGAAGCATCTAACCTTAGAATAGCAGCAACAAAAAAGATTCAGTTAACTCAAGCAGATGCCGAAGCATTTTATGGTATTCATGCTGAGCGTCCTTTCTTTAAAGACCTTGTAGCGTTTATGATTTCTGGACCAGTTGTTGTCACTGTACTTGAAGGTGAGAATGCAATGCAAACAAACAGAGACCTAATGGGTGCTACAAATCCTGCAGAAGCAGAAGCTGGTACAATCAGAGCTGACTTTGCAGAGAGTATTGATGCTAATGCTGTTCACGGTTCTGACTCAGTTGAGAATGCAGTTAATGAAATTAACTTCTTCTTTGCACAAAGAGAGCTTGTATAAGTTTTTAAACTATGAAAATAGTTTACGATAAAATTGGTCAGACAAAAAAACCTTTTGAGCTTAGCGTCTCGGGCGTTAAGTTAGACGGTACACTGGCAAAAAGTGGTTATCATCGGCTTAGACTAGAGGGAAACCTTGAGGGTCAAGTAGAACTTTCTTGTGATAGATGTGGAAAATCATATCAGCAAGATATGAACTACCCTCTTCATTTAACATTAAGTGATGAAGTTGTAGAGACTAAAGATGATTTAGATATAATCGAATTTATTGATGGAGTGATAGATCTTGAATTTATAGTTCAAAGTGAAATAGCTTCTATTGAAAACTCATATCATTATTGTGATGAGTGTGAGAATGATGAACAAGAGTTCGAAAAAGAATTTTAAGGGGCAGGGACTTTAGTCTCTGTATTTCATGGACTGAAGTTCATGTTCCTATATACAACAATACAAAGGAAAATATTATGGCAGTACCTAAGAGACGTCACAGTAAAACTAGAGCAGCAAAAAGAAGAACGCATTACAAATTAACATTACCAAGACCTGTAAAAGATGCAGATGGTACATGGAGAATGCCTCACCATATGAACATGACAACTGGTGAATACAACACAACAAAAGCGTAAGTAAGCAGTTCTGATGATAAGAATTGCTATTGATGCAATGGGTGGGGACTTTGGTCCCGAACCTATTATAGAAGGCGTAACTCAAGCCTTAGATGAAAAAACATTCTTACCTATACTTGTAGGTGATAGAGAACAGATACTTCAACACCTCCCACAATACTATCTTGAACAAGTTGAAATTGTAGAGTCTACAGATGTTATTGCTATGAGTGAATCAGCTACTAAAGCACTTAAGAGAAAAGAGTCTTCTATTTATAAAGCAGTAGAGTTGGTACGGGAGAAACATGCTGATGCTGTTGTTTCTGCTGGGCACTCTGGTGCAACCATGGCTTTGGCAACACTACGTATAGGTAGATTGCCTCATATCTCTAAACCTGCTTTAGCAACACTTATGCCAAGTCTTTCCCGTAATGGAAAAACATTACTGTTAGATGTGGGAGCTGTTACGGACTGTACAGCTAAAAACTTATATGAGTTTGCCATTATGGGTGAGGTTTATGCTCAAAAAGTTTTAGGACTTAGAAACCCTTCCGTTGGATTATTGTCTAATGGAGAGGAGGAGAGTAAAGGTAATGCTTTAACTAAAGAGGCATTTAAACTGCTTCAAGATGTTCCTGGGTTCAAAGGTAATGTTGAAGGTTCTGATATTTTTGATGGCTCAGTAGATGTGGTTGTCTGTGATGGTTATACAGGAAATATCGTACTTAAGGCAAGTGAAGGTGTGGTTAAAACCATCTTTACTTTAATGAAAGATCAGATAAGAAAATCTATTCCTGCTAAGTTTGGTGCTCTGCTTATGAGAAAAAAAGTATTCACTAAGCTAAAAAAGAAGGTAGATTATGCAGAATATGGTGGTGCCCCTTTACTTGGAGTGAATGGTTGTGCTATTATATCGCACGGAAAAAGTAACTCTAAAGCAATTAAAAATGCTATTTTTCAAGCCATCACTTATAGTGATTCTAATGTAAATAGTGCTATAGAGAAACTGCTAACAGAACAAAACAAATAAGGTAAATAATGTACGCAAAATTTCATTCTATTGGGGCTTATGTTCCCTCTAAAGTATTAAGTAATGCCGATCTTGAGAAGATGGTTGACACAAGTGATGAGTGGATTTTAAAGCGTACAGGTATATCTGAACGACGTATGGCTGCAGCTGATGAGTATACCAGTGATATGGCTGCAAAAGCCTCTAAAATTGCTATAGAGAGAGCAGGTTTAGAGACATCTGATATAGACTTAATAGTCTGTGCAACAGTGACTCCAGACTATTTTAATATGCCTGCAACTTCATGTATTATTTCAGATAAGTTGGGTATTAAAAATGTTCAAGCATTTGATATATCTGCAGCTTGTTCAGGTTTTGTCTATGCTATGAGTGTTGCTAAAGCATTTATAGAGTCTGGAATGAAAAAACATGTACTTATCATTGGTGCTGAGAAGTTTTCTTCTATTGTAGACTATACAGATAGAACAACATGTATACTCTTTGGAGATGGAGCAGGGGCAGCTATTATCTCTGCTACAGAAGATAAATCAGAGGCTTTTATAGATGTTCACGCTTCTGCTGATGGTTCATATGCAGATTTTTTAGTAACTCCAGCTCCTGGTTGTGTAAATCCTGTTTCTCAAAAAGTTCTTGATGAAGGTCTTAATTTTGTTCAGATGAAGGGAAATGAAACTTTTAAACTTGCCGTTAAGACTTTAACCAAAGATGTAAAAAATATTTTAGCAGCAAACAAGATAAATTCAGAAGATATTCCTCACTTCATCCCTCATCAAGCCAATTATAGAATTATAAAAGCTGTTGGTGACTCTCTTAAAATGAAAGAGGAACAAGTAGTAGTAACTGTAGGGAAATACGGAAATACTTCAGCAGCGTCTATTCCTATGGCAATCAATGATATTTGGGAGTCGGGTCGTCTTAAAAAAGGTGAGTTAATGTTGTTAGACACCTTCGGTGGTGGACTAACATGGGCAAGTGCCTTACTCCCTTTTGCAGGAGAAAATGCGTAGGATGTAGTCCCCAACTACAGCGTCAAATTAAAACTTTGTTAGTTTACTTAGCAAAAACTTATATTTCATAGATATAATACCCTTATGAAAAAATTAATAAACCTACTCCTTTTAACTGTTATGTTCTTTTCCATAGCACATGGAGTGGTTTTAGAAAATGATTTTGGTGACCACTGCTCGGTAAAAGAGTATGTTAGTGAGTTTGACCATGCCATTGAACATCATGATGACCATAAGGGTGATTGTTGCGAAACACACTTTATGTTTCATCTCTCTTTTTTACTGCCTGATAACCTCTCTTGGTTTGAACAAATTGCTCTTGATACAGCAATAGAGTACAATTTACATCTTAATGATACCCTTTACTTTAATAACACTTTTCGACCTCCTATAGCCTAAATATTTAAAAATCAAATTACATTTTACATTCGTAGGTGTGACCATGTCACACGCCATATTAATATTTTATATATATGTATATATTTTCATATTTATTTTGACGTGTGACATGGTCACACCTACGGTCATTTATATAAATATTATAGGAATACCATGAAAAAAATAATCATTACTCTGTTCATAGTACTCAATCTTCATGCTCAAACGTATGAAGGTTTACTAGAACTTGCCATTAACAACAACGCACAACTACAGATAGTCCAAAGCCAAGGAGAACAAGCTGAACTTCAAGGTCAAATGACGACGAGACTAGAGAATCCAAATGTAGAGTTTGAACTCTCTGATTTCTCAAACAGACGACTCCTTAGAGAGAACCAGATAGGAGCTAGAACAGGGATAAGTCAATCGCTTCTACTTCCTTGGGTTAAAGAGGATAAAGAGAGATTGACTCAAACACAAGTAGGGGAGCAAGAGCAGAGCTTTAGGCTCTCTAAGGCTGATTTTGTCTATCGTTTTAACAGACAATATTTGGTTTATAAAGAGGCAGTAAAGAAAAAAGAGTTAGAAGCAGAGGCATTAGAGATTTCTAAAAAGATTGTAGCCGTAGCACAAGGACGTTTTAACGGAGGAAGTATCGCAAAGAGTGAACTGCTTCAAGCTAAGATTGAACAGAATGAAGTTTTGAGTCAATTTAAAGCTTTTTCTCTACAAGCACTACAAGAGAAAAATAGGCTTTTACGTTTGGCAAATGTAGAAACATCCTTTGATGTTGATGCTGAACACACTTTTGTAGAGAGTACGAACAGTTCGACTCATCCACTGTTGGAGTTAACGAAAAAAAGAGAACAAGTGGCTAAGGCTAAATTGGAGGTGGCTTCACACAGTGTTGAGACGATTGGACTCTTTTCTGAAATAGAAGCAGAACCTGACCAAGATATTTTTCGTGTTGGGGTGAGTATACCGTTACCTGTTTTTAACAACAAATCTCAAGAGAAACAACTTGCTAAGATAGCACTTAACAATCAAAAGTTAGCTTTAGAGACACAGCAACGAGCTTTAGATTTAGAGTTACCACAACTTCGCCATGAAATTGAAGTGCAAGAGGCTTTAAAAAATAGTTATGAAGCCTTGGCAGAGGAGCAAAAGTCACTTTTAAAGGTGTACCAAAGTGGATATTCGATTGCTAAAATCAATATTTTAAAATTGAGCACTTTAAAAAACGCATTGCTTATGACTCAAAAAGAGCTTTTATCAACCAATCTCTCTATTGAGAGAAACAGTATTAAAATCAACTACCTTCAAGGAGCGTATAATGAATAAAAAAATAGCAGGAGTATTACTTTTAGCACAGAGCCTTTGGGGCTTAGAGGTTCCTATTGATGAGGTGGAGAAACAACTTTTTGAAGATGCCATTACGGTCAATAGTAAAATAGTTCAACTAAGTTCAGCCAAAGAGTCGGTGATGGCTAGAGTTGGTGGTAAAGTGAGAAAATATTTAGTGGAGCAAGGGCAGAGTGTTAAACGAGGTCAAGCTATTGCCATTATAGAGTCTTTAGAACTCTCTAAACTCTCTTCGGAGTTAAAACTACTTAGAAAACAGTTGGTCATTCACAATAAAAACTACAAAATTTTAAAAAATCTTTATAACTCTGGTTTAGAGTCTTTAGAAAAAATCAATAGAGAACAAAGAGAGCGTGACCAAGTGGTCTCACAAATTGAGAGTATCAAAGCTCAACTACGTCTTTTGGGAGTTTCAACCAAAGGTCATATTAAAAGTAGTTATACCGTTTATTCTCAAGGTTCAGGAAAGGTAGGAGAAGTTTTAGTACCTACCAATGCTGTTGTTGATGCAAATACAGCATTGGTCTCTATTGTCAAAGGTGGGTCAAGTTTTTTAGTGAAGTCTTATGTTCCGTTAAACTATGTCAATGAGGTAAAAGTAGGGAACAAGGGGCAACTCTTTTATGGTGGAAAACACTATAAGATGCATATTTCACAGATTTTACCTGAGCTAGATGAACAGACACAACAGATGCAGGTTCTCTCTCGGTTAGATGAACCTGTGAAGAATCTTTTTGTCAATGCATACGTGGATTCTAAACTTTTTGTGGGTGTGCCTAAAGCCTATTTGGCTGTTAAAAAATCGGCTCTTTCATTTTTTAAAAATGAGTGGGTTGTTTTTACCTCTAAACATCATGGTGATGAAGAGGGTGAACATGAAGAACATCACGAAAAGCATGAGGAGCATGAAAATCATAAAGCTCATGAAAAAGAACATCATGAAGAGAAAGAGTCTCATGGTCATCATGGAGAACATGAGCATGAGGAAGAAGAGATTCCTTATGATTTAAATGTGGTGAAGATTTTGAAACAAAATGATGAGTTTGTCGCGATTGAGGGGCTTGATGAGCATACGGATTATGTTTCTGATAAGAGTTATTATATTAAGTCTTTGTTGCTTAAGTCCTCTCTCGGTGGACACGGACATTAGGGGGTAGATGATGTTAAATAAAATTATAGACCTCTCTTTGAGGTACAAACTCTTGGTAATCGTGCTGTTTGTGGTACTCTCCTTTCTAGGCTATCGCTCCTATCAAAATGTTCCGATTGATGCCTTTCCTGATATTACTCCTAAGCAGGTGGTGATTTATACAGAGAGTGCAGGAAATTCGGCAGAAGATATTGAAAAACTTATTACCTACCCCATAGAGTCAGCTCTTTCAGGTATGGCAGGGGTCAAGACGATTATGAGTAACTCCATCTTTGGACTCTCTTATGTTTCGGTTTTTTTTGAAGATAGTTATGACATCTACTTTTTGCGTCAGCAGGTAAGTGAACGAATTTTATCGGTAGATATTCCTAACGGTTGGGGCAAACCAACCCTTGGGCCAAATACCACAGGGTTAGGACAGGTCTTTTGGTATGAACTACACGATACCAAAGGTAAAAAATCGCTCCAAGAGATACGAGAGCTTCAAGAGTTTTTTGTAAAACCAATGTTTAAGTCCGTCTCTGGGGTTGAAGAGGTTATCTCTTGGGGTGGTTATGAGAAGCAGTATGAAGTAGTAATTGAGCCTAGAAAACTTCAAGCCAAAGGGGTAACCTATAGTGACATTGTTGACGCACTAGAGAGTTCAAACATTAGTGCAGGTGGACAATACCTAAAGTTTAACCGTGAACAGTACCAAATTCGTGGGGTTGGATTCTATCAAACGCTTGATGATATTCGCTCAACAGTAGTTAAATCTTTTGGAGGTCGTGCCATTCTTATTGGCGATGTAGCAACCGTTAAACAAGGAGTAGCACCTCGTTTTGGGGCAATTAGCATTGATGGTAACGAGTCGGTTATGGGTATGGTACTCCAACGAACAGGAACCGATGCGAACAAAGTTGTTGAGGGGTTAAAAAAGAAGATGGAACAGGTTAACGCTTCACTTCCAAGTGGGGTAGAGATAAAACTCATTTACGACAGAACCACCATGACGAAAAAGGCTGTTAATACCATCTCTTCTGCTCTGCAAAGTGGGATTGTTTTAGTGGCTATTGTACTCTTTTTGTTTCTATTTGAGCTTCGCTCGGCATTCATCGTTATTATCTCTCTGCCTCTTTCGTTGTTGATTGCATTTGGGTTAATGGAGTACTTTGGACTCTCTGCAAATCTTATGAGTCTGAGTGGTTTAGCCATTGCTGTAGGTATGATAGTTGATGGGACGATTGTAATGGTAGAAAATGCCTACCGACACCTCAACGAAAATCCAACGGCGAACCGAACAACGCTTATTTTAAACTCGGCTAAAGAGGTGGCGACACCAACTACTTTTGCTATTTTGATTATTGTGGCTGTCTTTATTCCTTTGCTTAGTCTTGATGGTTTAGCAGGAAAACTCTATAGCCCTATGGCTCTCAATATTGTCTTTGTTATGTTGGGGTCACTTTTGGTGGCATTGGTGCTTGTACCTGTTCTCTCTTTGGCTCTTTTACAACCTAAAAAATCTCAAGAAAATATAGTAATGAGAGCGATTAAGTGGGTCTACCTTCCCTTTTTAAAAGGGGCATTGTATCTTCCAAAAATTGTACTTTTAACCGTCACGGTTGCGTTTGCTTTTTTAGCCTATCAGTTAACTCTGCAAGGGCGAGAATTTATGCCAACGCTTAACGAAGAGAGTATTATGTTCCGTGTGATTGCTCCTCCTGGAACAGCACTTACTCAATCGGTAGAGACGGCTCAAAACCTAGAAAAATATATCTTAAAAAACTACTCCTCTAATGTAGAATCAGTTCTAAGCATGATAGGACGAAGCGAAAAGGGAGAGACAGCACAGCCAAATTACATGGAGGTACTCTTAACCCTAAAGCCAAATATTGAAGATTTACCTGCTTTAACAGAGAAGATGACTAAAGATATTACGCACACCTTTGAACATGTCCGTTTTGTACCAACTCAGCCCATTGCTATGAGAATAGAGGAGCTTTTAGAGGGGGTTCAGTCCGAACTTGCTATTAAGATTTATGGAGAAGAGCAAAAGGTTATGGCTCAAATCTCCAAACAAATTCAAGAGGCATTAGAGGGCTTAGAGGGGCTTGAAGAGGTTGAAGTAGAACCACAATTAGGTCAAGCGAACATTGTTATTCGACCCAACTATCAAGCCTTAGCACGGTATGGGGTAAAGGTTTCGGAGATTATGCAGTTTATTAGAAACGGCATTGGAGAGGAGTCGATAACCCAAAAGATAGAGGGGGTTAAACGGTTTGGAATTGTAGCAAAACTAAAAGATGCAAGAAAAGAGATTGAAGAGCTTAAAAATATTAACTTACGCACCGAAAAAGGCTCTATCGTCAGGCTTAGAGATGTCTGTAATATCGAAGTAAAACAAGGTGCTTCATTTATCAAACGACAAAATCTTAACCGTTACATGGTTTTAGGAATCGAAACCGAAGGGCGAGATGTCGCCTCACTTGTAGCTGAAGCCAACGAACGCATAAAAGAAAAAGTTAAAATGCCATCAGGCTACTACATTGAGTGGGCAGGAGATTTTAAAAATATGCAAGAGGCAACACAGAAGCTAATGATGATTATCCCTGTAACAATTATGCTGATTTTACTTCTACTCTACACAGCCTTTAACTCCATGAAAAAGGCTCTTTTGGTACTTATGAATGTGCCATTTGGTCTAATGGGTGGGATTGTAGCCCTTATTGTTTCAGGAATTTATCTATCTGTTTCAGCCATTATTGGCTTTTTGGCTATATTTGCTATTGCTATACTTAATGGAATTGTTCTTGTGAGCTTTATTGATGAGTTACGAGAAAAATACCCTAAAAAAGCTTTAAAAGAGGTGATTGTTGAAGCGACACTTCTTCGTTTACGACCTGTTTTAATGACGGCATTTACTACTCTATTTGGTATTTTACCTCTGCTTTATGCTACGGGTGTTGGGTCTGAAATTCAGTATCCGTTGTCGGTGGTGATTGTTGGGGGGATTATTAGCTCTACAATTTTGACGCTTTTGGTTTTGCCTGTTGGGTATTTGGTGGTTTATCGAAAGTAGATGAGGTGTTAGTTTGAAGTAGATAAAAGAAGTTTTG
>JALVXD010000034.1 GCA_027038295.1 Campylobacteraceae bacterium | reverse complement strand
CGTGGGTCAGTGGTATAAATACCATCTACATCAGAGTAAATCTCACAAGCATCTGCTTTTAAAGCACCTGCTATGGCTACGGCTGAAAGGTCTGAACCTCCACGCCCCAAAGTGGTTACAGAACCTGCACTGTTAATACCTTGAAAACCAGCAACAATGACCACCTTTCCTTCAGCAATTTCACTTTCCATATGGCTTGGATCGATAGACTCTATTCTCGCATAAGTATGTGAGTTATCTGTAACTATCCCTGCTTGACGACCTGTCATGGCAACAGCATCTACACCTTTCTCTTGTAACGCAATAGCCAAAAGAGCAGCAGTTACACGCTCTCCTGAACTTAACAACATATCCATCTCTCTTTTAGCTGGAGTGTCTGAAAAGTGTTGAGCATACTCTGTTAGTTTGTTGGTCTCACCACTCATGGCTGAAACCACTACTACTATATCATTGCCCTCTTCTCTTGCTTTGGCTACACGCTCAGACACAGAAGCTATACGCTCCAAGCTTCCGACACTTGTTCCCCCATATTTATGCACTATTAACATTAACTATATGCCCCTCTTTTATAAAATGTTCTATTACACGACGATAGACACGCCGTTTAAAATAAGTCGCCTTTTTAAGCAACTGTTTATACTCTACATATCTGTATTCTTCAAATTCAGGTTCGTAATAATCCTCAAGATTAATCTTCGCACAATCATGTAGTCGTACCAAAAAATACTTTTGGGTTTGACCATCAAAAGGGTACATTTTACGAGCTTTTACACCAACAGGAAAGTCATAGGTAATCCACTCTGGATACTCAGCTATAATATCCACTTGACAACACCCTATCTCCTCTTGTAACTCTCGTAGCAGTGCTTCTCTTGGAGTTTCACCCTCGTCTATTCCACCTTGTGGAAACTGCCACGTATTCTTTACATCACAACGTTTACCTAAAAAAAATTCACATCTCTGTGGATAATCTGAAGAGAGTATAACAGCTGCGACATTTGGACGATATCGCTTTTTTGTCTGCATTATTCCTTACTCATCTTTCATCATTATTTGGGTAGAATTTTATCCAAAATCTAATTAATCATGGGTGAAAAAATGCTACTTTATATACACATTCCTTACTGTGACTCCAAGTGTCACTACTGTGCCTTTAACTCCTACGTGGATAAGTTTGACACCCGTAAAAACTACATGTTAGCCTTAGAGAGACAGCTTACTTTTGAACTGGAAAGGTTCAACGTAAAAGCTCGACAAATAGAGACTATTTTCATAGGAGGAGGAACCCCCTCTACGGTTTCTCCTGAACTTTATGAAGCACTATTTAAGTTACTAAAACCTCTTATTAAAAATGGAGCTGAAATCACCACCGAAGCCAACCCAAACTCAGCTACCAAAGAGTGGCTACAAGGCATGTATGACTTGGGTGTAAATAGGGTCTCATTTGGTGTTCAAAGCTTTGACACGGTCAAATTAAAAGCCCTCAATCGAGCCCATTCACCTCAACAAGCTATTAAAGCTATAAATTATGCTCATGATATTGGATATAAAAACTTATCATTAGACCTTATTTACAACTATCAAGGTGATACAGTTGAACTACTAAAATCAGATATAGAAAAAGCCTTTTCACTACCTATAAATCACATTTCAGCTTATGAGTTAACCATAGAAGGTGGGACTAAGTTTGCTTCCACCCCAACAGTCCGACAAGAGGATGATGAACTGGCATTTTTTGTAGCTAAAAATATAGAAGAAAAAGGTTTCAAACCGTATGAAATATCCAACTTTGGAACCTATCAAAGTGAACACAACAAAGGGTACTGGGAATTAAAAAACTACATGGGTGTAGGTGCTGGTGCAGTAGGCTTTTTAACCGATACCCGTTACTACCCTGTTACCGATATAGACCTTTACATAAAAGAACCTCTCAATATTCATGAAGAGCATTTAACCAAAGAGGAACTCCTAACCGAAAAACTCTTTTTAGGACTGCGTTCTAATATTGGAATTGATGAGACTATTTTAGATAAAGCTATGAAGAAAAGAGCTGATTTTTTAGTAAAAAAAGAGAAGCTGTTTAAAGAGCATAGCATCTATAGAAATAAAAACTATTTTATTTCTGATGAGCTTGTGCTTTATCTTTTAGATTAAAAATAAAAATATTCGGTGTTACCGAACCTACAGGATTAACAATGTTCAAAGCAAATTTTACCCTAAAAAACAGACACCTTCAAACCCTCTACGCTCCCCTATTTCGCAAACAAGCAACTCCACAAGTAGAACTGGAACGTTTTGAGTTGGACGATGGTGACTTTGTAGACTGCTACTGGCATAAGCAAAAACCAAATGATAATAGACCCATAGTTATACTCTTTCATGGCTTGGCTGGTTCTTTTAACTCACCCTATATTCAAGGTGTTATGAGGGTATTAGAAACAAAAGGATTTGCTTCGGTGCTGATGCATTTTCGTGGATGTTCAGGAAAAGAGAATAGACTTCCACGCTCTTACCATAGTGGAGATACTGCTGATGCTAAAGCTTGGATAGGCTATTTACATAAAAACTATCCAAACTCTCCTCTTTATGCTGTTGGTTACTCTATAGGTGGAAATATGCTTTTAAAACTTCTTGGTGAAGAGGGTAAAGAGACTCCACTTAAATCTGCTGTATCAGTCTCTGCGCCTATGGACTTAGCCATTACTGCCAAAGCCATCAATAGAGGTTTTTCAAAACTCTATCAACAACATCTACTTAAACCATTAAAGATTGAGGTATTAAAAAAGTTCAAGAAGTTTGACATGAAGTCACTTTTAAATATAGAGCAAAACAGCGTAAAAGAGATAAAAACCATAGAGGAGTTTGATGAGCTTTATACAGCACCAATCAATGGATATACATCAGCAGAAGACTATTACAAGAAGTGTTCTGCTAAACAGTTCTTAAAAGACATAACGATACCAACACTGATTATTCATGCCCTAGATGACCCATTTATGACTGAAGAGATTTTACCATCACAAGAGGATAAAGTTTCTAAAACCATTGAGTTTAAACTCTCAAAAAATGGAGGTCATGTAGGATTTGTAGGAGGGAGTTGCTTAAAACCTAACTACTGGCTAGAGGAAACTATAGCAGACTATTTTTCTCAAAAAACTCTTTAGCTCCTATAATAGTAGAAAAAGAATAAGTTGCATTTTTAATATCTCGTTCACCTATGGCAACAGTAGAACCTATACCACTGTTCTTAGCAAGGTCAATATCGCTCTGCTTATCACCTATGAGCCATGAGTTTTCTAAGTCTATATTGTTTAGAGACAAAATCTCATCAACCATTCCTGTAGCAGGTTTACGACAAGCACAAAGAGCTTCAGGTGCATGATGACAGTGATGTACGGATTCTACATGAATATTTTGCTTCTTAAACTCTTCTAACATCCAAGTTGTCAAGGTTTCAAAATCATTTTGACTGTAATAGCCACGCCCTATTCCAGACTGATTGGTCACTATAAAAAGTTTATACCCTTTTTCTATAAAAAGATGAAGCAGTTCAAAGATTCCGTCATTGAACTCAAAATCTTCTATTTTAGAGACATAGCCATGGTCTATATTAATAACACCGTCACGGTCTAAAAAAAGTGCTTTATGAAAAAGAATTTTACTCTTCATCAGCCGTTTTCATCTCTACAAACTCTTTTAATATTTCAGTTGCTTCCTCTTCTGGCATATCACCAGCTTCAATTTCAGAAACAATATCTTTACACTCAGCATGCATCTCTTGCAAATCTTGCAACTCTTCTTTATCTGCTATTGAAGCCATTTTTGCTTTCTCTATCATAGAGAACATCTCATCAATCGCCTCTTCTAAATCAGGAATAATCTCTTGTGTTAAAAAGTTTTTTAATTTTTCACTACTGTTCATTCTTCTACCTTAATATAAATATAATAGAATATTATCAAATTTATCTCATTTTTATAGTTAAAAATGTAACATACAAAAATATATAGTCAGGAATATGAAATTTTTTATCTATTTTAACTTTTTTCTTACATTTTTTAACTATTATTAAATTATAAAGAAATAAAGGAAATAAAATGTCTACTCAATATATACAACAATACAAATATGATTTTTTTCATAGAAAAGAGCAAAATTAATGCAATTTGTTATTAATATTTTTTTACTGGTTATACTCTACGCTTTAAAAACTATAAAATATATCTTTGCATTTATTTTACATACCAAACTTATGATAAAGTACTTTTTTTCACTCTCTCAAAGAGACAATAAAAGTGATTACTTTATTAAAAATAAATAAAAATAAAAAAGAGACTGTAACGTTTTACTACATTATTTAGTCTCTTAAACTCTCATTTAACCCATCTTCTAAATTTACTTTACCTTTTTAAAAAAAATAAATTAAAAAAGCCATGCTTAATCACTCATTTACTAATAAATTTTATATTAAATATCACAAAGAAATATCTATTT
>JALVXD010000033.1 GCA_027038295.1 Campylobacteraceae bacterium | reverse complement strand
CATGGGCACCAGATGTTTATGAGGGTGCTTCTGCTCCTTTAGCAGGGTACATGTCAGTTGTTCCTAAAGTTGCAGCATTTGTTGTCTCTATGAGAATTTTTGAGATGTTCATTGAGCTTCAAATTGAGTGGGTACAGACGATGATTATTATCTTGGCTGTTCTTACTATGACACTAGCAAACTTAATGGCACTGGTTCAAGAAGATGTTAAACGTATGTTGGCATATTCTTCTATCTCTCATGCTGGTTTTGTAATGGTAGCGATTGCTCTTGCAACAGAAAAAGCAAATACAGGTATATTTTTATACTATGCACTCTTTATGTTTACCAACCTTGGTGCATTTGCAATGTTATGGGTGAGTCGTCATAAAAACAGAGTTCACCATGCACGATATGACCACCCTTACGAGAAGTTCTCTGGAATGGTTAAAATCATGCCAATGGGTGCTGTAGTTATGGGTCTGTTCATGTTGTCTTTAGCAGGTGTTCCACCATTCTCAGTATTTTGGGGTAAGATTTATCTTATGTCTGCAACGATTGATGCAGGGTATATTTGGTTGGCAATTATTATGGGTCTTAACTCTGCAATTGCAGCTTACTACTATCTAAAATTGATTGTGTATATGTTCTTAAAAGAGCCAACTGTTCAAGTTACAGAAGAGACTACCTATTACAATGTTTCTAAACCTCTTTTGACCATTCTTGGTTTGGCTGTATTTGTAACTGTAGGTTCAATTTTCTATGTTGACCCACTTATCGAATACATTACAGAGATGATAAGAGCTACAAACTTCGGTATATAACTTTTATATCTACTTTCATTTCTCATTTTTTCTCGTTCCCAAGCTCCAGCTTGGGAATGACTGTTTGAGCTACAACTTTTTATTCTTTTCTTTCTTAAATCATATATCGCTATAATTCTTCTAAAAAAGATAACCAATGAACTTAAAATCTGACTGTCTATCCTGCCTACTTAACCAATCACTTCGTGTAGCTAAAAATCTAAATCTTGATGAGCTAACTTCTAAAAAAATGATGCAAGTAGCTTCAGCTTCTATTGCTAATTACGGAAAAGTTTCTCCTCCTGTGGCTGCTGCTGACCTCTACCCAAAATTGGCTTCTTTTACAGATAGTACAGATGTCTATAAAGCCCTTAAAGAGCTTTCTAGCCAAGAGGCAATTAAACTATTGCCTAGTGTAAAAAAGCAGGTTAAAACTACTTCTGATGCTATTAAAGCTGCTGTGGCTGGTAATGTTATAGATTTTGCTACTCCTAAGCACTTTGACTTAAATGTAGAGTTTGAAAAAGTATTTGAGACAGATTTTGCGATAGATGATGAAGTTCAATTTTTAGAACGTCTAAAAGAGGCAAAAACTTTTATGATAGTAGGTGACAATGTAGGTGAGCATGTTTTTGATAAGTTACTTTTAGAACAGATTGCAAAAGAGTACCCTACGTTAAAACGCTATTACGCTGTAAGGGGAAGACCCATTATTAATGATGTAACACTTTTAGAAGCCAAAGAGATACATATGGAAGAGGTAGCCACCGTGGTAGATTCAGGAGTAGATACCCCAGGTCTAGCTTATGACCATGCCAGTGATGAGTTTATGGATTTGTACAACAGAATGGACTTAATTATCGCTAAAGGTATGGGAAATTATGAGTGCCTAGAAGATGTAAAAGACAAGAGACTTTTTCATCTCTTTAAAGTCAAGTGTGATGTCGTAGCAGCTGATGTCAAAGCAGAATTAGGAGCTTTGATTTTTATCAATAATATAATATAACCATCAGCTTAAAATATCACTACTAAAGCCTAATTAAGCTAAATTTTATTGAATAGTATATAGATTATCTTATAAATAAAATCACTAAATTAGGTATTAATATCTCTATACATTTAATTTTAAAATCTTTCTTCTTTCCCCTTTTAATAGATATATTATTCTATATAATTTATATTAACTAATTATATGCTCTTTAAATAAACACTGTAAATCCCGTTAAATATAGCTTTTGACTCTTTTGTCTAGTGAATTTATATTGAACTTTTCACTACTATAATTATAAATAAGTCTTGTTTATCTCTTTTTATTACTTTTAATTTTATTTGATTTTATGATATATAAATAGGTAAAGTTAGGAGAGTTATATGAAATAAGACAATTTTAAACCTTATTTACTCAAATAAAATAGTAATTTTAAATTTTAATGTTTTTTTTAAAAATTTAAACCTTATTTAAATAAAAATAAAATAAACTAGAATAATATTTCAAAATATTAAAAGGATAAAAATGAAAACAGATGTGTTCACAAGGTTAAAACAGCTTATGTTTTTTATGTTTCTACTCTTTGCTAGTATGACAAAAGCAAGTGCAGTAGATACTATAAACTCAATCAATGGTCCAACTTCCATTACAAAAGGTAAAAGTATTACAGTAAATATCGACTATGAGACAGGAGATAAAGATTTATTATTTGTGTTACAAGAAGGACAGTATCCATGGAGAAGCTATCATACAGTAAGAAAACATAGTAATGAAGATGGAAGAGAAATTGAATTTACTGTACCTGATGCTATTCCAGCCAATATACCTTTGATGTACCAAGCCATCTTAACGAAAAAAGGAAAATCTTGGAATGATAGAGTAAGTGTAAAATATCAAGAAGGTGTGGTATTAAATACTGCTAAAGTAGAAAACTCTACAAAAAATGAACAGGCTACTTTAGATAAAAGTAAATGGTCATATTTTGGTAATACTTATGGAAAGCAAAGTCGTACCTATAATGGAAAGCTTTTTATCTATTCAACACCTAAAGATATAGGCTCAGGAATGTATCAAAAGATATCAACAGAAATAGGAAGAGAGTATGAAGTCACTGCCATACTAATAGGTTCAGACACCAATAGAAAAGAACAATTTAATGGAGAATCATATTTAACTATAAGTAGTGCATTTCCAACACAAGGTAAAAATTCTGTATTTGAAGAATCAGAACATGTTACGGGAGCTATAGAAACTAAAGTTAGTTTTAGATTTACAGCTATATCTAGCAAAACTTATTTAGCACTTAGAAGTGATAGATCTTGGCACTATGCAAGTGCAAGAGCCATATTTGTAAAAGTAGTAGGTAATGACTCAATAGAAGATACGACTAAGCCAGTTATTACGCTTAATGGTGATACTAGCATTACATTATATCAAAATGAAACATATGTAGAACTAGGTGCAACAGCCAATGATAATGTAGATGGAGACATTACAGAAAATATAGAAATTGCATCTAATGTAGATACCTCAACAGTTGGAACATATAAAGTAAAATATAATGTTTCTGATACAGATGATAATGAAGCAGTTGAAGTTATAAGAACCGTGCGAGTAGTAGCTAAATCAGAACATTATACACCTTTAAGAGTAGTTAATTTAACAGATACATTTGTAATAAATCAAAATAATCAAATAATAGAAAATATACATTTTATATGTAATAACACAAATTTTGAAGCACTTAAGATTTCAGCATATAATACATTAGTAAAAGGTAATTTATTTGAAAATTGTGCAACAGGTATTAATTTATCTGACGCATTCAATACTCATATTATGGGTAATCGATTTAAGCATGTAGGTAGTGGTATTGTTGCAACAGGTATGGAAGAGAACTCAGTTATAACATATAATGAATTTATAAATATGGGTGAAATTAACTGTGATGTAGCTACAGGTGGGGGGAATTGTAATATATATGGTCCTAGAGAATTAAGTAAAAATAATATTTTTTCACATAATCTTGTAGATAATCGAGGATTTAATGCTCGATATATGGAGGACTATATAGGAATATTTAGTGGTAGTGCAGATATTAAACAAAATATAAAAGTTGAAGACAATACATTGATAGGAAGTTTAGTTTCTAGTAGCTCTGGTGCGTGTATTATTGGTGATGGAGAAGGCTCAGGGTATGAAATTAGAAGAAATAAATGTTACAATGTATCTGGATATGGTATAGGAATAGCAAGTAATAAGGATGCGAGGATAGAAGATAACTTAGTTTATATGGATAAGGAACATGTGGAACATATAACGAAATTTAATTCTAATATAAAAAGTGATGGTTCTTATACTTTTGGTGCAACAAGATATCATGGTTCTTGTGCTAAAAATATAACACTTAGAAACAATAAAAGTTACAGCTATATACAGTCTGACTATGGAAATCTTAATTATGGATGGCAATGCTTAACTAATGAAGGTGGTAACTTTATTGCTGACAATAAAAATATCTCTAAGAATGGAGATGGAGATATAGTTTTTTCTATAAACGGAAACTATAAAAATAATATTGTACTTCAGGGAAATACATTTTATAGATATGACCCTTATTGGAAAATTCCAAGCAACTTATTTGATGGTTTAGATAGTAACTATTTTAGTGGAAATACACATTAAGATATATTTATTGAGGTTAGCTTAGAATATATCTTTCCTTAACAATAAATCACTCAACTCCTCCAACGGCAAAGCAGTTTTTCCTTTAAACTGTGATGCATTAAAGGTTCTTTGCCTTTTTGCGAGTTGGGCTGTGTGGGTGACTATTCCTTCATGACTAGCTAAAAGGAGTTGACACTTTAGGGGCAGTCGCTGTTATCTATTTCATGGACTGAAGTCCATGCCCCTAAAACACTCAATATGCAAAAGTGTAAACTACCTCTGAAGGATGCCAAAATATTAATATGTATGTTATAGTATTAAACCTTATTTCAACAAAAATGAAATAAACTAAAATAATATTTAAAAATAAAAGGGGATAAAGAGTGAAAAGTTTTTACTTTGTTATATTTATTGTATTCATGTTTTCTGGATGTGGAAATAATGCAGATAATGAAATTACTAAAACCGATGATACATTAAGAGTAATTAATATAGAAGGTTCTGACAAAAAGTATAGCCAACTTCAAGATGCAGTAAATGCTACAAAAGAGGGAGATACTATTGTTTTAGGTAATGGTTTATATAAAGCAGGTGTTACAGTAAATACAAATAACTTAACAATAAAAGCTGCAACAGATGCAAAAAATGTTGTACTAAGTGGTGATAAACCTGTAGTAAATTGGAAATATGATAGTAGTAAAGAGCTTTATTATGCTCCATCTCCCTGTAGTCCATTAAATTATAATGATATACATGATATACCTTATGTCAATGATAAGGGAAAAAAAGATGTACATCCTGCTAAAAGAATGAGTGGTGTAGATGCTCTATTTATAAAGGGAGAAGAGAAGAGAGCTTCGAGATATCCTAATAGTGGATATTTAACAGTTAAAGACTCACCATCAAAATCAAAATTTTCATTAAGAAACTTTAATATGACCAATGATGATATGAAAGACTCTGTAGCACATATACGTATGAGCCAGTGGAGACTTGCATCTCGACGTGTAAAAAGTTATGCATATGGTTATATTAATCTTGAATCAGAAGCTATTTCTGATGAAAATACTATTTCCCCTCAATATAAAGTCTTTTTCACGCAAGTTGTAAGTGCAATTGATTCGAATGAAGAGTGGGCATGGAATGCCAATAAAATTTATATGAAGTCAGATGCAGAGCCTCAAGGTGTAAGCGTTGCTTGTAGTGAATATGGAATTTATCTTGGTATAAAAGTAAAGAAAGTTACGATTGATGGGTTAAATATTACTAAAATTAGAGGAAATGGTATCGATAAAGTAGATGATACTCGAACAGGTGTAAATGATGATTTAATTATAAAAAATAATATTATCTCTTATGTGTCTGGATGGGGTATAAAAGTGAGAGATTTTTATAAAAGATATGAACGTCTTCCAGCAGATACTACTATACAAGGTAATGAGATACATCATGCTAGAACAGGTGGAATGCGTATATTTGCAGACAATACACTGGTAGATAGTAATTACGTACATGATATAGGGGCATCTAAACTTAATGATGATGTATTATCATTTGGAGACAATTTCATGTTATCAGGTATTTTTATAGCAAATAGTTCAGGAGCAAAAGTTTCTAATAATAGAGTGAATAACACAGGTTACAATGGAATATCGTTATCAAATTTCTGGCATGGCTGGATGTCTAATGGTGGTAGAGTTGTAGAGAATAACTATGTCTCTAATGCAGTATTGGCATTAAATGATGGTGCAGGGATTTATACTAAGACAGAAAAAACGCATGATAAAGAAAGAGGTGTAGACCCAGAAAGAGATATCATCCGTAATAATATTATAAAAAATTCTACAGGTTCATTTGTTGCTACGAAGACTGATTATCCTGAAGGTGAAGGGATATATTTAGATAATCTATCTTCCTATACTGATGTTATAGGTAATACAGTAATTAATGCTACTAAAAGTCTCTATTTACATCAAAATTTTGAAATAAATATAAATAATAATACATTTATCTCTCCACATACTGTGAGTATATTAATTGGTTATGCAGAAGATGATATTCAAGATAGTGAAAATATATTTATAAAAAATAATAAAATATTTTCGTCAGATAAGTTAACTTATAAAACGATATTTAATTCAGGTCAAAAATATTTGACAGATTCAGACTTTAATATTATACGAATAAATAGTGGTACGGATGTAAAAATTAGACGTGGAGATGGACTACTTCCTAATGTAAGCTTAAATCAATGGAATACTTATGGATACGATGAAGACTCTACTATTATTAAAGATAGTACAAAACCAGTAGTGCTTATAAATCCATCTTTAAATAATTATATATTTAATAATTTAGAAGGGTGTAAAAAGTTTGATAACACCTCTTTAGATGGAGCATCGAGTACTCTATTACCTTATCATTCATTAGTACTGTTTGGATGTAATAATTATCCTGCAGGAACCTATAAAAAATCAAACTAGATATGGTTAAGTTATTTTAACAACAAGTCACTCAACTCCTCCAAAGGCAAAGCAGTTTTTTCTTTAAACTGCGAGGCATTAAAGGTTCTTTGCCTTTTTGCGAGTTGGGCTGTGTGGGTGACTATTTTTTCTTTCATTTCTATTTTACTGTAGTACCCATCTAGGTAAGATAAAACCTCTTTTATCCCTATAGACTTCATGCAATTGGGTGTACGAGTATAGTTTTTTTCTAAGTAAAACACTTCATCTATAAGTCCAGACTCTATCATTTTAACAGTTCTTTTATTGATGCGTTCTCTTAATATTTTACGTTCTACAGTAATTTCATAAATAGATAATGGCTCTACAATAGAGGGTTTGGGAGGATGTGTTTCAAAGTAGTTAGTAGGGGGTATACCTGTTTGAAAGTAGAGGTTTAGCATTTTCTCTATTCGGTAACGGTCATTGCTCTCTATAGACTTTAAGTATTTGTTGTCTAAGTCAGATAAAAATTTATGTGCAGTAGTTAAATCTTTCAGTAACTCATTACTCTTATCTTTTGCCTCTTTAGATATTTTTGGGAGTTCACTAATGCCATTAATAAGTGCGTTAAGATAAAAGCTTGTACCACCCACTATAATGAGATTTTTTTCATCTTTTACAGCTTGTTTTCTTGCTTGTTTGTAGAGTGTAATGAATGTTGTAACATCAAATGGTTCGTTTGGAAAAATAACATCTATTCCAAAATGTTGTATATTTTGTCGCTCTTCTACAGTAGGTTTAGCAGAAGCGATGTCTATCTCTTTATAAATGGCCAAAGAGTCTAAAGAGAGGATATAAGCGTTGTTTTTTTTTGCCAAATCAATAGACAAAGCAGTTTTTCCAGAGGCAGTAGAACCGATAATTGCAAGTTGTTTAAATTTATTCATAACCCAAATTATAGTTAAATAATCTAAAATAGGATAGAATTACGTTTTATATTTAGGAGCAAAAATGTTATTTGATAAAGACAACCGTTTTAACCTTGCCAATTTAATTACATTTGGTAATATTGCAGCTGGATTGATAGCCATACACTTTATAGTTCATGGAGATTTTTTTACAGCCATTATTTTAGCATGGATAGCAGGTGCTTTAGATATTGCCGATGGAAAAGTGGCACGAAAATATAAGCTATCCACTGAGTTTGGAATACAAGTTGATTCTTATGCTGACTTTATCTCATTTGTAGTTATGCCATCATTTTTACTCTATTATGCTATTACAGCAGATGCTTCAGGGGGGACACAGCTTATTTTAGGTTTAGTATTTATTGCTTATATCATTGCAGGGCTTAGACGACTCATTGAATTTAATATGAAGTCAGAAGAGGGTGTTGTTACTAAATTTTTTGAGGGGGTTCCTACTCCTTTAGGTGCTATTTTACAATGGGTTCTTTACCTTTTATTCTCTTATGGTGTAATTACTAATGCTTATGTTATTGGTCTCTTTGTAGTAGTGATTGCTTGGGCATTAAACTCTAAATTAAAAATTCCTCATCCATAATCATGTTAAAAAACTTTATAACAAAACTTTCCCATCTCTCTGAGATGGTAATGCTAAAGCACTCTATTTTCTCTTTACCTTTTATATTTATAGCCATGTTGGTAGCGTCCAAACTAGAGTTTGGCACGGGTTGGTTTGGGTGGAAACTTCTTTTTTTAGGAGTTTTGGCAGCAGTAACAGCTAGAAACTTTGCCATGGGTGTAAACCGATATCTTGACCGTGATATAGATGTACTGAACCCTAGAACAAAAAATAGACCCTCTGTCGATGGACGTGTCTCAAATACAACAATGATGGTTTTTATAGTAGTTAATGCTTTAGTATTTATTTTGGTGGCTTACTTTATTAATGATATGGCACTGATACTCTCTATTCCTATTTTAGTAATTTTAGGAGCTTATACCCTTTTTAAACGTTTTTCATCTTTAGCTCATATTATTTTAGGTGTCTCTTTGGGTTTGGCTCCCATAGCTGGAGTGGTGGCTGTAACAGGAGAGATAAGCACTTGGTCACTCTACTTGGCAGGTGGAGTAGTCTTTTGGGTAGCAGGGTTTGACCTTTTGTATTCGCTACAAGATATAGAGTTCGACAAAGCCAATAATTTACACTCTATACCTTCACAATTTGGTGCAAAAAATACCATGCTTATAGCGAAAGTGTTTCATTTTATGACCATCATGTTATGGGTACTCTTTATTAGTAGTGCAGGGTTAGGGTTATTTGCTACGGTAGCAGTTGTTTTAAGTGCCATTATGCTAACCTATGAGCATTATTTGGTAAATAAAGACTTTACCAAAATAGATAAAGCATTTTTTACAGTCAATGGATATTTAGGAATTATGTTTTTAATATTAATTATTATGGAGGTTATATAGATGGAAGCAGAGCAGTTACAGTTTATTTTTTCACTCTTTTCATTTGTTGGAGTTATTGGAATTTTATTTTATCTTATTTTAGCAAAAGCAAAATCTGATGAGCAGACAGAATCGGTAGAGATTTTAGAACAAAAAATGACATCGCTTCATGACTATGTTTATGAGTTAGAAGAGCGTACTGAAGTAGAAAAAACCCCTGAACAGCATGAGTTAAAACAAAAAATTATAGAGATGTTTGAAGAGGGAAAAGATTTGATGGTCATAGAAAATGCAATAGATGTTCCTCGTGCTAAAATAGAGATGATTTTAAAGTTTCATAAATTACAGACAAAATAACAAAAAAACTATAAATCTGTTGATTAACTCTTGTAATCAACAGATTTATTTGCTATAATTTCGACCTCACATTAAATGTGCACTCATAGCTCAGCTGGATAGAGCATCGGTTTGCGGTACCGAAGGTCACAGGTTCGAATCCTGTTGGGTGTACCACTTCTTTAATCCTCTAATTTTTTTCCAAAAATTAATACTTTGAAAAATCTACTTCCCCATACGCCGAACATAACCATCCATACAGTTAATGTTATATCAAAAAAGACAAGGAAGTCCCATGAGTTTGCAATGGCTAAAGAAGTTAGGATTCTCATCACTACAACGACTTGTGTCCAGTAAAATAGGATGGTAGTTAATCTGTCTGCCCTCATCATGTTTCCAGAGTGACCAAGGGTTACTCTGGTTCCAAAACCGATAAGCATGGTAAAGAAAAATCCTAGTGCTAAAACATGTATGTCTAGTGATAAAAAGTTTGTACCATTGATAAGTGAAAGAAGGTTTGTTATACTTGCCAGTGCAAATGCTACGGGTACCCAATAGAGGGCTATAAGTAAAATCCATACTAAGGGGTTAGGGTTGGGTAGAGGTAGCTTCCATTGCCATAACTCTTTTCCTATTAAATATGCTAAAAGTATATCAGCTAAAAATGATGAGCTTGGTTGAATGGTTTCTAAAATAACATGTAAAATAATAAGACCAATGATAACTTTAAAACGTTCTTTGTTTTTTATAACAGTTGTATGTGAAAAAAATGGAACCATACGTTGTGCAACTGCAAAGATAACAATAAATAAGTAGAGGTAAATAGCAAGTTGTATAGCGAACTGATAGAGAGATGGTAGCCATATTACTAAGATAAATAAGAGGTGAGAAAATAGACCAAATGCCATACCTATTAATATCCACTCTTGGTCTTCCTTATTTTCATGTACCGAACTTTTGTAGACATCAAGTAAGATTTTAATAGAGAGTATATGCCCTAAAAACATAAGAATCATACCTATTACAAGTAGTGAAGTTGAAAAAAGTATACCAACTTGATAAAGAAGAGAAGCTGTAAGGAATATCCAAAATACAGTCATGTATTTTTGTTGAGCTATTATCTCTGTCCCTGAAAACCTTGGAAATGTAGTAAATAAAAATGCTAAAAATGCAGGAGTAAAAAGCATGTAGATAAGAGAGTAAGCATGATAAGTAGTAGCTGAAATTTGACTGGGTAAAAAACCTTTTAATAGTAGCATAAAAACAAACATAGAGACAATTGCATTAACAAAAGCTAAAACGAAAAAAGGTTGATGAGGTTGAGAAAAGAAATAATGCTTATTCATGGTGTTCCTTAATTGTACTTATAGCCCATAAGCATAGCTTAAAATGACTAAAATTAAGGAACAGAATATGAAAAAATATTTAAAACTGTTCTTCTAAAAATGGAATTATCTGTTTTTTACGGCTCATAACCTTTGGAAGCCAAATTTGGTTGTTCTCTAAAGTAATGTTAAAAGCACTCTCTATTTTACTATTATCATCAGAAAGTACGAGTAGCTGAGAACCTTCTTGCATGATATCGGTTAAGAGTAAAAGTACAGAATGTCGAGACTCTTCGGCTTTAAGTTCAGCCATTGCTTCAAAGAGTTCTTCTTTCATGTTGTCAAATACAGAGAGGTCAACGACTTCAAGTTGTCCTACACCTATTTTGTTTCCATTCATGTTAAAGTCTTTGAAGTCTCTTAGCACTAAGGCTCTTTTTGTATCGGTTAGTACATCCGATTTTACTATAAACATCTCCATACCAAGAGCTTTATAATCTTCTACACCAGCTATTTGGGCTAACTCTTTACACGCTTTTGTATCTTCTTTGGTACAGGTAGGCGATTTGAAAATAACTGTGTCACTTAAAATAGCACACATCATCATCCCTGCTAATTCTTTGGGAATTTCTATATTATAGTAGTCAAACATCTGTTTAACAATGGTGTTCGAACAACCAACTGGTCTTACCCACATCTCAAGAGGTGCATTTGTTTTTAAGTCACCAAGTTTATGATGGTCTACAATACCTAAAATGGTAGCATCATCAATGTCTTCTGGACTTTGAGAACTCTCCATAAAGTCTATAAGGTAGACAGATTCTCCAGCATAACTGGTTTTTAGTTCAGGTGCTTGGTATCCAAATTTTTCAAGAATAAATGCTGTTTCAGGGTTTATTTCACCTTGTCTTGTAGGAGTAGTCTCTTCTCCTAGTTTGTTTTTAAGATATGATAGGGAAATGGCTCCAACAATTGAGTCAGAGTCAGGAGTAGTATGTCCAAATATATAAGTTGACATTTTAAAGCCTTTAGTGGAATTTTTTTGGCATTATATCCAGCCCTAACTTTTCAATAACTTTTAAATTATTTGATAACTACACAATATAAAAACTTTAAATTTAACAACTATTGTGTTTTAAAGTTTAAAGTAATTATTATTAATATATTTTTTTAATGTCAAATTAATAATAAAACCCGTTTAACCTTATTTAAACTCGAATTATACTAAAATAATTCAACAAAATATAATTTAATAAAAGTTTGGAGTGAAAATGAAAATATTATTGATAAATAATAATCCAGTAGTATCAAGATTAACAGCCTTAAGTGCAAGAAAAGAAGATATAGAAATAGATGAAGTTCAAGAAGTTACAGAGTTGACATCTTACAATTATGATATTGTATTTGTTGATGTAGACTCATGGAATGAAGATGTAAAAAGTACGATATTTTCACATATAACTACACAAAAACGAGTTCTTTTCTATGCTCAAGATGATAATGAAGATTTAGATTTATTCGATAAAGGCATACTAAAACCATTTTTACCTTCAGAAGTTTCTGCAGTTATTAGAAGTGTCGAAGAGAGTAATACTTTAGATGATATTAGCAATGAGATGGAAGAAGAGAAGGGTATAGATTTGGTTGAAGATTTAAAAGAAGATGCTACGGCAACACTTGCATCAGAGTCTATAAATCTTGAATCAGCAGAAGTTAAAACTGATTTAATGGATGAATTAGCGAAGATTGATGAAGAAAAAGTTGAAGAGCCTTTATTAAGCAGTGCTGAGTTTGAAGATGATTTATTTAAAGAAACCTCTAAAGAATTAAATATTAATGTTAGTGATTTTGCTTCAAAAAGTGATGGAGAAGAGTTATTTGAACTTGATTTAAATGATGACAAAATTTCATTAGATGATGAACTTTTTAATGTAGAAGAAAAAACAACTGAAAAAGTGTTAGAAGACGAATTATTAGAGTTTGACCTTGATAATGAAAAAGAGATTAAGTTAGATAGTGAAAATCTTTTTGAAGCTAAAGAAGAAGAGTTTGAAGCTAAAGAAGAAGAACTTCTTGCAGAGTTAAAAGCTGTTGCTCCAGAGTCTAAACCAGAAATTGAAACAAAAGTTTTAGATGCTGAAGAGATAGGGACTATTAAAAATATTCTTGAAGATGACACCAATGATGTAATGGAGTTAGAAGATTTAGTTGCTCCAAGTATGGCAGCAGCAGGTATTTCAGCTATGGCACTCTCTTCTGATAAACTGGTTGCTTCTGATGAAGTTGTTGAAGAAGAGAGTATAGACACAAAGAAAAAGAAGAAGAGTAAAAAAGAGAAAAAAGTGATGGTCGAAGATACAGAGTCATCAGATAACTTAGCAGATACTCTTTCTAATTTAAAAGTTGAAAGTCTTAAAGAACTTCTTGCTGGTGCAACAGTAACTATTAATATTCAGTTTCCAAAAGCTTAATATTAAAATGCAAGGAGCCATTTTAGTCCTTTCTGGTCCCTCTGGGGCTGGGAAGAGTACCATTATTAATCATGCTAGTCCCAATATAGGTGAATATTATTTTTCTATCTCGACGACAACACGTCAGCCTAGAGAGGGTGAGAAGCATGGTGTAGATTACTATTTTGTAACTCATGAAGAGTTTGAAGAGGGCATTAAGGCAGGTGACTTTTTAGAGTATGCTACGGTGCATGGAAACTATTATGGAACCTCTTTAAAGCCTGTGAATGAGGCTCTTGCTCAAGGAAAACTGGTTATTTTTGACATTGATGTTCAAGGTCATCGTTTGGTTCGTGCTAAAATGGGTGACTATGTTACTTCTGCTTTTATCACTCCTCCTACATTAAAAGAGTTAGAGAAACGACTTTATGCTCGTGCTACTGATGACACTTCCATTATAGAACGTCGAGTAGAAAATGCAAAAGAAGAAATTAACGCTATTGGTGAATTTGATTTTGTTATTATAAACGATGTTATTGAAGAGGCATCATCTCAATTTACAACCATTGCTAATGCTGCTAGATTGAAACAAAATAGTGAAGAATTAGAAAAAATGGTACTTCATTGGAAAAATTAACCTAAATTGTGTATAATCTTTTATCAAATCTCTATATAATAAGAGATATTACATTACAGAAGGAAACACATGGGAATGCCAAGTATGCCAGAGTTACTAGTTATCTTAGCGATAGTAGTACTACTTTTTGGAGCAAAAAAAATACCAGATCTTGCAAAAGGTGTAGGTAAAGGGATTAAAGACTTTAAGAAAGCTGTCAAAGATGATGAGACAGTTGCAGATGCAAAAGAGAGCGTCAAAGAGATTAAAGACGAAGTTAAAGAGACTATTGTTGAAGCTAAAGAGGCTACGACTACTACTCCAAAAGCATAATTTTTTCTTGTTCCCATGTTCTTCATGGGAATATATATGAGAGTTTTTTTACTTTGAAGTATTGTATATACTGCTCTTTATTCTACAAATCTACGGAACACAAATGAAAATCAAATCAGAACTTAGTAACATTATAAGCGATGCATTAAAAAGTGCCAATATAGAATCAGATGATGTTGTAATATCAGATGCAACAAAGCCAGAGTTTGGTGACTACCAGTTTAATGGTGTGATGAAACTGGCAAAAATTTTAAAACAAAATCCAAGACAAATAGCAACCAATCTTGTAGAACATATAGATACCACAGGTATGATTGCTAAAGTAGAAATAGCAGGTCCAGGGTTTATAAATATTTGGCTAAATGATGAGTGGTTGGCAAAAGAGGCAACAGCTATTTTAACTGATGATAGAGTAGGGGTAGGTTATGTTGAAAATCCTAAAAAAGTAGTAGTTGACTACTCTGGTCCAAACATGGCAAAACAGATGCATGTTGGTCATTTGCGTTCAACCATTATTGGTGATACCTTAGCAACACTTTTAGAGTTTTTGGGGGAGGATGTTGTCCGTCAAAATCATATTGGTGACTGGGGTACACAGTTTGGTATGCTTATTGCTTACCTAGAAGAGCAGGGTGCTGATGGTGCTACTACTGAATTGAAAGATTTGGAACAGTTTTATAAAGATGCAAAAGTACGTTTTGATGAAAGCCCAGAGTTTGCAGACAAAGCACGTGAGTATGTGGTCAAGATACAAGGTGGAGATAAACACTGTTTAACCTTATGGCAAAGTTTCATTGATGCTTCTTTAGGTCACTGTGAAGAGGTTTATGATAAATTGGGCGTAAATTTAACGCGTGATGATGTTAGAGCAGAGAGCTTTTATAACCCAAAATTAGCAGATGTTATTAAAACATTAAAAGAGAAAAAACTCTCAACAGTTTCAGATGGTGCAGAGTGTGTTTTCCTTGATGGTTCAGAGGTTCCTGTTATCGTTCAAAAAGGAGATGGTGGTTACCTCTATGCCACAACAGACTTAGCAGCTTTAGAGTACAGAGCCAAAGAGCTAAAAGCAGACCGTATCTGTTATGTGGTTGATGCTCGTCAAGGACAACACTTTAAACAGGTATTTACCATTGCTAAACAAGCAGAAATGGTAGGAGAGAATGTTGCCCTAGAACACATAGGTTTTGGAACCATGATGGACAAAGGTGGAAAGCCATTTAAAACCAGAGATGGTGGGGTGATTAAGCTTATAGATTTGCTTGATGAAGCAGTGGTTAAAGCAAAAGAGTCCATAAAAGAGCGTGATGCTCATACTGAAGATGAGTTAGAAAATATTGCAACAGTTGTAGGAATTGGTGCTGTTAAGTATGCTGACTTAAGTATTAGCCGTGAATCAAACTATATCTTTTCTTGGGATAAAATGTTGAGTTTTGAAGGAAACACTTCGCTATATATGCAGTATGCTTATGCACGAATCCAATCTATTTTACGTAAATATGATGGTGAGATTAAAGGTAACATAATCATCGGCGACGAGACAGAACATCGTTTGGCTCATTTACTCTTAAAATTTGAAGACACTTTAAGTAAAGCAGCCACTGATGCAACACCTCATACCATCACCTCTTATCTCTACGATGTGGTAACTCAGTTTATGAAGTTCTATGAGTTAAACCCTATCTTAAAAGGTGGTATAGATGAAGAGGTTAAAATGAGCCGATTACAGTTAGCAAAACTTACAGCTTCTGTTATAAAAAAAGGTCTTGATATTTTAGGTATTGAGGTAGTAGATAAGATATAAATTTGGGTTAAGATATAAATCTTAACCTTTTAACTGCGCTAATCTAGCAACCCTTTGCTCTGTACTCGGGTGGGTGCTAAAGAGCTGTTTCATAGAGAAATCTTTCCCTGTAAACGGGTTAATAATAAACATATGTGCCGTCTGTGGTTCTGCCTCGTGCATGACCATACCTCTGGCATAGTGGTCAAGTTTTTGTAAAGCACTCTGTAGCCACTCTGGGTGTCCTGTCATACGTGCAGCACCTTCATCTGCCATAAACTCTCGGTTTCTACTCACGGTCATCTGAATGATGGTCGCAGCCATTGGCATAATGAACATTAATGCCATCATTACAATAGGGTTTGGTCTTTCATCATCACTACTACCACCAAAAAACATTCCAAAGTTTGCCAACATAGCAATGGCTCCTGAAATGGTTGCTGTAATGGTTCCTACAAGCATGTCATAATGTTTAATATGGCTCAACTCATGAGCAATGACAGCTTCAACCTCATCTTCTGTTAAGAGTTCTAATAGTCCTTCTGTCACAGCCACTACAGCGTGTTCATAGTCACGCCCTGTCGCAAAAGCATTGGGTACTTGGTCAGGAATAATATAGAGTTGAGGCATTGGAAGTCTCGCTTTTTGGGTTAACCTGTCCATAATCGCATAGAGACCCTCTGCTGAATCTCTATCTACGGGAATGGCATTATAGTGTTTTAAAACCTGCTCATGACTGTAAAAATAGGCATAAAAGTTCATACCCATTGCAGCTATAAATGCAACTATCATCCCTGTTTGACCAGCAATTAACCCACCAAACCAAATAAAAAGGAGGGTCAATCCTGTCATAAGTACATACGTTTTAAATTGTTCCATTGATTATCTCCTTCTTAATGGTTTTAGTTTACTTCTTTTTAGGTATTGTAATGGTTAATACCCCATTTTTATATTCACTTTTATATTTTACAGCATCTGCATCTTTAGGCAGTGTCATACCTCGTTGAACCATACCAACATGTCGCTCTTGGTGTATGATTTTATCACCCTCTTTTTGCTCTTTTTTAGTCTCACTCTTAGCTTGGACACTTAGGTAGTTATCTTTAACATCTATCTTGATGCTCTTCTCATCCATTCCTGCTAAATCCATTTTTAGCTCATACTTATCGCCTTTGTCTACCAAATCAGTATCGGGCTTAAATGAGAAGCCTTTAGAAAAGTTTGGCTCAATTGCAACACCTTTGAAGGCATTGTTACTAAACTCTGCAAAAGCTCGGTTCATCTCCTCTTGCATTTTTTGAAAATGTTGAAACATTGGGTCGTCTACAAAAGGATTTTTAGTTATGTTTGTATCTGCTTGTATAGCTACCATTGGTAGGGTAGCTAAAAGTAGGGTTTTTAAGATTCTATTTTTCATCTTTATATGCTCCTTATTTAATCGAAATATTACGTGCTTTTCTAGCCTCTTCTTTCTCTAGTGAAATGTAGAGTCTTCCATCTTCATAATTGGCTGAAATTTTCTCTCTGTCCACATCTTTTGGTAAGACAAAACTTCGAGAGATAAGTCCATAGCTACTTTCACAAAGATAGTAGTCATCTTCTTTCACTTCCTCTTTTGTTCTGCGTACTGCATTAACAGTCAGATAGTCATCTTCTATTTTTAACTCTATCTCATCTTTATTGACCCCTGGTAAATCAATCTCAATGTCATACGTATCAGCACTATGTTTTGCAAAGTTTGCCAAAGGAAGATGTCTTGCTACATTACCTAAGGCTTCTTTAGTAACCTCTAAGCCCTTTTCAACTTTCTCTTCAACAGCATTTACCAACTCTTTTCCGTTTTCAATAATTTTATCTTTTGTTACACTCATCATTGACTCCTTATTACTTAATCTCAATTTTTTTGCTTGAAGTATCTATTTTTAGTTTTGGAATGGAAATTTCTAAAATTCCATTAATAAACTCAGCTTCAATATTTGAAGTGTCTACTCTCTCTGG